>CAMHAM010000030.1 GCA_946183415.1 uncultured Prevotella sp. | reverse complement strand
ACTTAGCCAGGTTGATCTTACCAGAAGCTGTGCGGATAGCGAAGAAACGCTCGATACCGAGGCAGATAACGGTGAAGAGAAGGGTGAGGATAAGACCTACGACGAAACCTCCCTTATACACTGTACCAAGCAGGTTTGCGGGGTGACCACTGCGGTCGCCGCCTACGAAGTTGTCGGGGTTACCCATTACGAAATACCAAACACCATAACCTGCGCAGCAGCAGATAGCGAGGATAATCCATGCAGCTTTTACACCCTGAAAGCCCGATTTTTTAGCTGGGGCTGCAGCCTTTGTTGTTGTTGCCATAATTGAATTTTAATTTTTTAGTTATTATAAAAATTTGAGTTTGTAAATGTTCGGTTTTAAGCGAGTTACATCCCTTTTGGGTAGTTTGTTTGCCCTGTGAACTTCAAATTCACCTCGCAAAGATAACAATTTCGCCCGTTATAAAAGACGAATTAATAACTTTTAACTTAGAAATTATTGTTTTATTTCAATTTTGCCACAGTGTCAGCAATCCGTTTCATCGCTTCTTTGATATTCTCGTCGCTTGTGGCGTAGCTCATGCGGAAACAGTCTGGATCGCCAAAAGCATCGCCTCCGACGGTGGCTACATGCCCCTTCTCGAGCAGGTACATCGCAAAATCGGTAGAGTTGTTGATCGTGATCTCACCGTCACTCTTGCCATAGAAACTGCTGCACTTGGGGAAGAGGTAGAAAGCGCCCTCGGGCACGTTGACCTCCAGACCTGGAATCTCCTTGGCCAGCTTCACGATGAGGTCGCGACGACGCTCGAACGCCTGGCGCATGTCCTCGACGCACTGCTGATCAGAGATGTATGCGAATTCGGCTGCCTTCTGGCTGACTGAGCACGGACCGCTTGTATATTGGCCTTGCAGTTTGTTGCATCCTTTCACAATCCACTCGGGGGCTGCGATATATCCGATGCGCCAGCCGGTCATAGCGTATGCTTTTGACACACCGTTGACGATGATCGCGCGCTCCTTCATGCCTGGGAACTGGGCAATCGACTCATGCTTGCCGACATAGTTGATATGCTCATAGATCTCATCGGCCAGAACGTAGAGATCCTCATGGCTGAGGATGACATCGGCCAGAGCCTTCAGTTCTTCCTTGCTGTATACGCTACCTGTAGGGTTGCTGGGCGAGCAGAGGATGAGCATGCGGGTCTTGGGGGTGATGGCGGCCTCGAGCTGGGCGGCTGTCATCTTGAAGTTCTGTTCGAAACCGGCTTCCACGATGACGGGCTTACCACCTGCCAGCAATACCATCTGAGGATAGCTTACCCAATAAGGGGCAGGGATGATGACCTCTTCGCCTTCATCGACCAAAGCCATCACGGTGTTGCAGACACTCTGCTTGGCACCATTTGATACGAGAATCTCATTGACACTATAGTCGAGCTGGTTCTCGTTCTTCAACTTGGCCACGATAGCTTTGCGCAGGTCGGGATAGCCTGGTACAGGTGAATATTTGGAGTAATTGTCGTCAATAGCCTTCTTTGCAGCTTCCTTGATGGCATCGGGAGTATTGAAGTCGGGTTCGCCGACGCTCATATTGATAACATCAATACCCTGTGCCTTCATTTCAGAACTTTTCTGTGACATTGCCAGCGTTGCTGATGGGGCTAAACGCTGCAGACGATTGGATAATTTTGCCATGTTTCTAAAAATTTTGTGCAAAAATAAGCATTTTAATTGTGAATCCGCAAGAAAAACGGCACTTTTTCGCTTTTTGGGGCGAAATAGTGACATTCTGCGTATTATTTCAGGTGGAGAAGATGCCCCATGCGATTCTTCTTTGTCTCGAGGTAACGCAGGTTATAGGGGTTAGGCGTCACTTCGATGGGGACGTTCTCGATGATTTCCAGTCCGTAAGCCTCCAGTCCCACGCGCTTCACAGGGTTGTTGGTCAGCAGGCGCATTTTGTGGACGCCCAGGTGGCGCAGCATCTGGGCACCGCAGCCGTAGTCGCGCTCATCAGGTTTGAAACCTAAATGTACGTTGGCGTCAACGGTGTCGAGTCCTTCTTCCTGCAGCTTATAGGCGGCAATCTTGTTCATCAGTCCGATGCCGCGACCTTCTTGCTGCATGTAGATAACCACGCCCTTGCCTTCCTGTTCGATGACCTGCATGGCCTTGTGGAGCTGCTCGCCGCAGTCGCAGCGCTTCGACCCCAGAATGTCACCTGTCATACAAGAAGAATGTACGCGCACGAGGATGGGCTCGTCTTCCTTCCACTCTCCCTTGATAAGGGCGAGGTGCTCGAGGCCAGTGCTCTTCTGACGGAAGGGAATCAGTCGGAAATGACCGTAGTCTGTGGGCATGTCCACCTCTTCGCCCACTTCGATGAGAGACTCCTTCTTCAGGCGGTAGGCTATCATATCCTTGATGCTGATGAGCTTCAGGTCCCACTCCTTGGCCAAGGCGGCGAGTTCAGGCAGACGGGCCATAGAACCGTCTTCGTTCATGATTTCCATGAGGGCACCAGCTGGGTAGAGGCCCGCCATGCGGCAGAGGTCGATAGTGGCCTCAGTGTGTCCACTGCGGCGCAGCACACCGTTGTCCTGTGCATAGAGTGGGTTCACATGTCCTGGGCGTCCGAAGGTCTCGGGCTTGGAGTTAGGATCAGCCAACGCCTTAATCGTCTCGGCACGGTCGTGAGCAGAGACGCCTGTGGTGCAACCTTCCAGTTTGTCGACAGTGACAGTGAACGGTGTCCCAAGTACGGAGGTATTGTCCTGTACCTGATGGGGCAGGTCGAGCTGCTTGCAACGCTCGATGGTAATGGGTGCGCAGAGCACACCTCGTGCATGCTTCAGCATGAAGTTCACCTTTTCAGGGGTGATCAGTTCGGCAGCGATAATCAGGTCGCCTTCGTTCTCACGGTCCTCATCGTCGACGACAATGACGAATTTTCCAGCCTTGAAGTCTTCAACGGCCTCCTCTATGGTGTTCATTTTGATATTCTCCATTTGTCTATACCTTATTATATATTATATAAGTTCTGTTATGCTCTTATTCTGAGTAGTGAGTTCAATGATTCGCGGCAATACGCGATCGGTGGTTGAACGGATGGTACGGAGGTCTCTGTAAAGCCTGAGTCTGAATCGGATCATGCGGAAATAGAAGAAGATGCCCAATGGCAGTATCAGTCCAGAGACGATATTCATCCACTTGCGGCGGAACGGACGTGTATGAGCGCGAACAGCGATGATGGGGTAGTTGTTGAGCTCGGAAAGGATCAGCTTGTCCTTTGTGTAGCTCAAGTCCTCGATGGCTACCTCGAGCGATTGGTTCAGTTTCTCAATCTCCTGATCGTCGCCAGCATGGAAGAACACCTTGATGGGGTTAGGCCACAAATACAGCTTGTGGTGATTGCTGTAAGCCTCGATCTCCAGGTTCACATTGATCAACAGGTCGGCATCCACATCGTACTTCGGATCCTCGATGATGACTTCCTTGCGGTAGATATGGCGCTTGGTCCTCAAACCGAGGATTCGCATGAGGATGCTCTTGTAGAGGTCGATGTTGAAGACGACGGAGTCCTTGTTGGCCTTATAGGTGAAGAAGACGGCAATAGGTGTCAGTACGGCTGTGGATATCAGCTTGCCAAACCACACGGTCCATTGGTCATCGCGCGCCATGCGCATGCCTGAGTTCTCGAATATGAAGTAGACGATGAACACCAAGACGGAGATGATGACTGGCACACCCAGTCCTCCCTTGCGGATGATAGCTCCCAAGGGGGCACCGATGAAGAAGAAGATGAGACAAGAGAGCGACAGCGTGATCTTGTTGATAGCCTCTATCACGTGCGTTCGGTAATATCGGTGTATGTACTTGGCGTAGTTGGCTTTCATGTCAAGGTCGGTGATGGTGGCCTGTGCACTGTTGAGTGCAGCTTTCACTGCTATTTGTTTCTGCTCAGGCTTCAGCTTGGCGAAGATGGAGTCGAAATCCACCGACGGCTTAGCTGCTTCCTTGATGGCTTTTAGAGAGTCGGCCTTGTCGACCTGCGCCAGACGGAAGAAATAGGTCTTTCCTTCCCTATAGAACTGCCAGCCCGTCGTGTCGTTAGCCTCGCGGATAGAGTCCATATCGTGGAAGATGCGCTTCATGCCCTTGGCTTTAGCATCGACGTTGTTGTCGCTCATGTCTGCCAACTCGAAGTTGCCGTCGAAATCGAGTACGATGTGCTTGGTAGAGAAGGTCTCGCGGCGATAAGGTACAGCTGCGTTACCCGCCACTTCGGATGATCTCATGTTCTCATTCCATACACCGTCGTAGAGCTTCAATAGCAGGTGTTTCTTTTCTGCCGTCGACTGCATCATACCAGAATCGGCCAAAATGATAGCCTGGTCATCGTAGCTGCCCGACTGTCGGTAGATCATGATACCATAGAGCATACCTGTGTTCAGGTCTTTCTTCTGTACGTAGATATTCGTACCTGGGATGCCGTCGTAAAAGACTCCCTCAGGAATCTCCAGTTCGGGACTTTTCTGTTTCATGGATACCAGTAGCTGGAACAGCTTCTCTTGCGCCATCGGACCTATCTGATCCTGAAATGAGTAGGAGACGCCAGCAATGAGACATACGATGACAATGAGGGGGCGGAAAGCCTGCATCAGCGAGATGCCAGCTGCCTTGATGGCTGTCAGCTCAGAACTCTCACCGAGGTTTCCAAACGATATCAGCGAGGACAGTAGGATGGCCAGGGGGAGTGCCTGGGGTATCAGCATCAGTCCCATGTACCAGAAGAACTGCGCCATCACTTCGAGCGAGAGACCCTTGCCAATCAGTTCGTCGACATAGCGCCATAGGAACTGCATCATCAGCACAAACTGGCAGATGAAGAACGCTCCCACGAACAGCAGTCCGAACTGCTTAGTGATGAATATGTCTAATTTCTTAATTCGGAACATAATCAGCGTGCAAAGTTACGAAAAAAGACGAGAATGAACAAAAATATAGCGTGAAATAACCAAAAAACGAAGATTTAATCAGAATTTTAGCCAAAAAATTTTGTGGAATGAAAAAATATGCCTACCTTTGCACCCGCTTAACAAAAATGATGGCGGGATAGCTCAGCTGGTTAGAGCGCATGATTCATAATCATGAGGTCGCCGGTTCAATCCCGGCTCCCGCTACAAAAGCTTACAGAAACAGCTAAAGGCAGTCACGATGGATTCGATGACTGCCTTTATTCTTTCTTGCTGGGGATTAGCGTGTGGTCAGCAGGGTCTTGACGGTTTTGTAGCCATCGGCACTGGTCTTGAGTGTGACCTTTGAGGCTGTTCTCCCACTGCGAAGGATCACCAAAGCAGAGCCATTCCAGAGTCGGCGATGGTCTGTGACATTCAGTTCGTCGCTGTTGATGTCGCCATTGCTCACGCCTACGATGCAGGCATCGCCCTCAACCTCGAATTTGAGTTCATTCTGTGCCATCGGCACGCGGCGGCCTTTACTGTCGACGGCCTCAATGCGGAGGTGCATCAGGTCGGTGCCATCAGCTTTCCATTCGCTGTCCTCCGGTGTCACTTTCAGACTGACAGCTTTGCCTGTGGTCTCTATCTGATGACGGGCTACGGCTTTTCCGCTGTTGTAAGCGATGGCCTCCAACTTGCCGTCGGCATAGGTGATACCTTCCCATTTTATCTGGTTTCTTTGCTTGCTGTCACTTTTCGGGTTCTGTTTCTTGCCCAGACTCTTGCCGTTCAGGCGCAGTTCCACCTCGTCGGCATTAGTATAGGTAACGAGTGTCAACTCAGTGCCAGGCTGGCGGCACCAGTGGTCGCTCATACCGTCATTGCCCGTCTGGACACCATTCCACATCACATCGTTCTTCGAGTCGATCACGGCGATATGTACCAGTGGCTCATCGGGCATGAAGAAGCTTTTCATGAAGTAAGCCTTTGGCTTAGGTTCCAGTGAGATGTCGAATATGCCCTGTGCCCATCCTTTGGCAGGCCAGCCCTGACTCTCGCCCAGATAGTCGATAGCACCCCAGTAGGCCAGTCCGATCACCTTGTCAAGGTTCATCTCGAAGAAGTTTGGTCCCATAGCTGAGGTAGAGGCTTCACTCTGGTAGAAAGTCATCCATGGGAATCGTCGGCCATCGCCTGGGAAATACATATAGCGATAGTTGTAGGCTTGGATATCCGTCTGCATTGCCAGATCATGGGGGAGGGAGTCGGTATCCCAGTTGCGATAGCGAGGGTGCATGGCTACGGTGACGAGACGGGTGGAGTCGTAACGCTGCAGTAAGGTCTTTTGCAACTTATACATTGTCACACCGAAGTCGTTGAACGGCATGTTCGGATCCTGCTGCAGCTCATTGCCGAGACTCCACAAGACGACGGATGGTGAGTTTCTGTCTCTTTTCACCCACTCGGGCACTTCCTGCTGCCAATGCTCTTCGAAGGCCACTTTGCCACCTGTGTGCTGACGGGTCCATTTGTCGTAGAGTTCGTCGACAAGCAGGATGCCGTATTTGTCGCAGAGTTTGATGAAATCACGGCTGTAGGGATTATGCGAGGTACGGATGTGGTTCATGCCAAACTGCTTGATCAGTTTCAACCGCTTCTCGATGGCCTTGGGGTAGGCAGCTGCTCCCAGGGCACCCAGTGTGTGGTGGTTGGCATAGCCCTTCAGCAGCACTTTTTTGCCGTTAAGCTTCATACCGAAATCAGGACCGAACTCGACGGTGCGGAAACCGAAATCGTCGCAAGCCTCGTCAGCTATCGAGCCGTCGTCCTTCAGCAGTTGTGCCTTCACACTATATAGATAAGGTGAGTCGATGTCCCATACCTTTGCGTCGGCAATCTCCACATCGGTGGCTATACGGGCTTCTTGATGGCGGGTCATCTTGTGGCGCGCGATTTCTGTTGTTGTGCTATAGACTTCCTTGCCGTCGGGATCCAGTATCTGTAGGCGGATGGCGGTAGCCTTGTCCTTCGTGCGGTTAGTGAACTCGGCAGATACACTTACGAATCTGTTGTCGCGTGTCGTGATGTAGAGTGGATGACGGTTGAAGAAACGGTCTTTCGGTGTGGCGACGACGCGGACATCACGAATGAGTCCACCACCTGTGTACCAGCGTGAGTTGTTAGGCTCGCGAGTGTCGGCCACCACCTCGATGAGATTGTCCTTTCCGTAGTCCAGTTCGTCGGTGATGTCAATCTCGAAACCCACATAGCCGTAGTTTGTCCCACCGATGTGCTTGTGGTTCAGATAGACATCGGCTGTATACATGATGCCCTCAAAGTCGAGGAGCACACGCTGACCCTCCAGTTCCTTGGCAGGTGTATAGTGCAATCGGTAGTAGCCTTTGCCCATCTCTTTGAACCCCCGACTGGAGAGTCGGCTCTTGATGTTGGCTGCCACGTCGGTATTGTCTGCTTTCTCGTCAGCAGCTGGTGCCACCCAAGGCTGTTCGATTTGGAAGTCATGGGGCACATTCACTTTCCGCCATTCACCTTCATCATTCAACCTAAATTCCCATCCGAAATTCAGACACTCAACATGACGCTGTGCCGATACGTTTAGCGTTATCAGCACAGTTATGATTGCTAAAAAGAACCTTCTCATTATTTCACTAACTTATAGTATTCGACACCACCAAGCAGGAAACAGCCTGTGCCGTAGTCCTCGAAGTCAGGAACCTTTGTATAAGAGAGCGGCTGTCCGGCAGAGGGATCCTTACCTGTGCCCTGTGCCCATCCGAGGAATCCGTCAGGATGCACACAGTCGCGCACCAGTCCTTCCCAGGCTTTGTCGCATACGGGCTTATAGACTGCAGCCTTTAGGTAACCCTTTTGGATGCCCCATGCCATACCGTAGAGGAAGAGGGCTGTGCCGCTCATCTCTTTGCCGCCGTAATCGGCATAGCTCACGAGACTCGGGTTCCAGAGTCCGTCTTCAGGGCGCTGGCAGTTTTTCAGGGCCTCACTCATCAACAGGAAGTCCTTCTTTAATACCTTATAGTATTTATCCTTCGGCGAGAGCTGGTTCATGCAGCGCACGAGAGCGGCATATACCCAGCCATTGCCACGACTCCAGTAGCAGTTCTTGCCGTCGGGAGTGGCATAGGGGGCTACGTAGTCTTTGTCTCTCCACCAGAGACCTTCCTTCACATTGAAGAGTCCGCCAGCGAGTGTGTCTCGACTCCAAGTGTACATCTTCATTGCGTGGTCGGCATATTTGCGCTCTCCAGTGATCTTGTAGATTTGCATATAGAGTGGCATTGCCATCTGGATGGCGTCGATCCAGGTCCACCAGCCGTAGAGCGCCCCCTTGGCTTCTGGCTTCTGTGTGTTGGGCGTCTGCATCTGGTTGTTCAGGTTCTCGATGATCTTGGCAATCTTCTCTTCACCGCCGCTCTGCATATAGCGGTCGGCATAGGTCTGTCCGCAGCACTGGTCGTCAGCGTCATTGGTTTTCACGCCGTTGCGGGGAGTCCACTGGTGGAAGTTGCCCCAACGGTCTGTATAGTCGATGTAGCGGGCATCTTGGTCGATCTCATAGAGCGCCATCAGTCCCTCGTAGTAGACGGCACGCGTCCATAGCGACGAAGGTCGGATCCTGTTCACGTTGGTGGGCAGGGTAGGGTCGGCATACTTGGCCATGAAGTAGTCGTTGGCCAGGCGGAGGGTTTTCATCACATCGTTAGCTTGCTCGCTCTGTGCGAACGTTACACTTGCCATCAGCAGGGCGATCAGTGTCAGGAATGATTTCTTCATTGTCTTGTAGTTCTTAGTTTATTATTCTGCTGACAAAGATACGTCTTTTTTCTGATATGTTCGCGTTTTTTGCCAAAAATCAAAGTCTTTCTCGCAAAAACTATAGGCACATGGCTGTTTGTTTGAAAATTAATGCTTACCTTTGCAGAGTGTTTTTGAAAATCTATGTTTATGCGCAGGTACTTGATCTTATCAATATTGTGCCAGATGATGCTGGCAGTGTCAGCGCAGGAGTCTATCAGTCTGATAGGTTCCTGGGATTTTGCGACAGGCGACTCGGCTGTGTATCATGATTACGTGATGCTGCCAGGCTCGATGCAGACTAACGGCAAGGATCGTACTTATGTGGGGAAAGCCTGGTATAAGAAGGATGTTTATATCCCCCAGTCATGGGAAGATCGACATGTCAGTTTGTTCCTGGAGCGCATCCAAGCATCGTCGACCATCTTCGTCAATGGTGTGAGGGCGGGGCATCAGACATCTCCCTTCACGCCCCATCATTATAATGTGACACCCTGTATCAAACCTGGCAGGCGCAACACGATAGAGGTCTGCGTAGAGAATCAGAATGGCTGGAATGGCATCATCGGAAAACTGGAACTGAGATCGCAGCCGGGAGATCTCTATGTCAAGCAAGTGAAGATGAATACAAGCCCCTTTGCCGGCATCCTGCAACTCGATGTCGAGTTAGGCGGTATCATCGATTTCTTTTCTCGTGATGTGATGGCCGTCCTCTTGAAACGGGAGGGTGTTGACTCGGCTGAAGTCGTGGAGAGTTATTTCGATGTGACAAGCAACCACATGGTGGTTAATGCCGTTGTGGGTGATGAGGTGTCGCTATGGAGTGAGTTCCATCCCAGTCTTTACCGCTTGGGTATCTTGGTGGGCAATGATTTTTACGAGACTACCTTTGGCATAAGGGAAATCTCTACAGAGAAGGGACAGTTGATGACAAACCGCCGTCCGTTCCATCTGCGTGGCGCTTTAGACAGTGGTTGCTTCCCTGGAACGGGTTATCCGCCCGACGATGAGGGCTCTTGGGCGAGAGCCTTCAAGAAACTGAAGGAATATGGTATGAACTATATGCGATTCAAAGGCTACTGTCCGCCTGATGCTGCATTTACGGCTGCCGATAAGGCGGGCGTCTATTTGCAACCCGAAGCCCCTGATCTCCAGGCGATAGCCGACAGCTACAGTCATCATCCCTCGTTGCTGATAATGCCCGATTCGCTCCTCCGTATCCAGACGCTGGAAGTGAAGGATACTTCTGATGAGCGCATGATCTCTGGTTACAAGCAGGCGATAGAGCGCCATTTGCAGAGTGGAGATTATTCGGGTTTCCTCTTGCCCCTCAATGATAACTGCCAGCACGTAGGCGTGCTCGATGCCCATTGGCGAGAGAAAAGCTACTCCAAGGCAGGCGAGTGGACCGAATTCTGTAATCCGATTGTAGCTTTGACAAGATTTTCCAAGCCTTCCTATACGACGGCTGATACCCTTGAAGTTGATGTGGCAGCCTATA
The DNA here is from genome assembly GCA_946183415.1 of uncultured Prevotella sp. GTDB lineage: Bacteria > Bacteroidota > Bacteroidia > Bacteroidales > Bacteroidaceae > Prevotella. The sequence goes on along the minus strand of CAMHAM010000030.1, from coordinate 24,383 downwards.
ATGCCATGTATGGCGATGTCGATACGGTGCGTATTTCCTATTATATAAATGACGATAGTCTGAAGGTGATCGCTGGCGGGCAGATCTCTGCAAAGGCTATTCCCTTAGGCCGGCATACCGATCTGGGTACGATCCGATTCCCCCTCAACGTTGTCAAGCAGACGGGCAGGATGACGCTGACTGTCCAGATAGCAGGCCGTATAAAGAACCACTGGGACTTCTGGGTTGATCCGAAAGAATTAGACACAAATCAAAAAAATACTAACAAAGATGAAGAAGACTCTACTCATGCTGCTGGTGGTCATGACGGCCAGCCTCCTGTCGGCACAGACTAAGCTCGTGTCGATCCTGGGCGATTCCTATTCGACCTATGAGGGTTATGTAACGCCAAGTACTAACGAATTGTGGTATTATGCCAAGAATGTACCGCAGAAGACTGATGTGCAGAATGTCGGCCAGACGTGGTGGCACCAGGTGATCAAGGAGAATGGCTGGCGACTCTGTATCAACAATTCTTATAGTGGTGCAACCATCAGCTACACAGGCTATGACGGCAACGACTACAGTGCCCGTTCGTTCAACACCCGTATGCCAGACCTTGGGCAGCCCGATATCATCTTTGTGTTTGGGGCTACCAACGACAGCTGGGCAGGCACCCCTATTGGTGAATATAAGTACGAGAACATCGGCTATGGCGACCTCTATAGTTTTCGTCCCGCGATGGCTTATCTGTTGCAGCGGATGAAAGACCGCTATGTGAATACCGAGATTTATTTCCTGTTGAACGACGACCTGCGTGATGAGATCGACGAGTCGGTGAAGGAGATCTGTAAGCACTATAATATCCCCGTTATAGAACTGGAGAAGATCGACAAGATCTCTGGGCACCCTTCCGTAAAGGGTATGCGCCAGATAGCTGATCAGGTGAATACCTTCCTGGGGGGAGCGGCTACAGGTCAGATCAACGACAATAATACGCCTCTGCACCTGATGAAGCCCGCCTATCGCGTGGGCTATGGCGTATCGAAGACAGAAGATGTGAAGAGCGTGATGGATCGCGTGCTGCGTTACATTGATTCGGAGACGCCTGCCCAGCTGGTGGATAAGAACACGGGCGAGGTGGTCAGCGACTTGAAGAAGATCACTGCCGATACACAGCTGAAGCAAGGTGCTTTCCGCCTGACCAGCTACGAGTGGGGCGTCACTTACTCTGGTGCCCTTGCCGCCTATGAGGCTACTGGCGATGAGGCTTATCGCAACTATGTCAGCACCCGTCATCAGCTGTTGGCTGATATCGCTCCTTACTATCAGAAGATCTATGCCAAGAACAAGACAATCGACTCGAATATCCGCCGCATCATCGATCCTCATGCACTCGACGATGCTGGTGCTGTCTGCTGTTCGATGATCAAGGCTGAGCTCCTGTCGAAGAACAACAAGTTGAGAGGACTGATCGACAATTATTCCAACTATATTATCAATAAGGAGTATCGTCTTCCTGATGGCACCTTTGCCCGCATCCGTCCGCAGAACAACACCCTGTGGCTCGATGATATGTTTATGGGAATCCCCACGGTGGCCTATATGGGTAAACTGACTGGCGAGACGAAGTATTATGATGAAGCGGCCCGACAGGTGATCCAGTTTGCTCAGCGCATGTGGGTGCCCGAGAAGGGACTCTTCCGTCATGGATGGGTAGAGTCGATGGAGGAGCATCCCGCCTTCCACTGGGGCAGAGCCAACGGGTGGGCTATCCTCACGATGTGCGAGGTGCTCGATGTGCTGCCGCAGGATCATCCCCAACGTGCAGAGATCATGAAACTGCTGAAGGCTCATGCCGCAGGTCTCGCCAGATTGCAGCACCACGACGGTTTCTGGCATCAGTTGCTCGATCGCGATGATACCTATCTGGAGGCCTCGGCGACAGCCATCTATACCTATTGTCTCGCGCATGCCGTCAATCAGGGCTGGCTCGATGCCAAGGTCTACGGACCAGTGGCACAATTGGGTTGGCATGCAGTCGCCTCGAGTGTGAATCAGAAAGGTCAGGTTGAGCAGGTGTGCGTAGGTACAGGCATGGGCTTCGATCCTTCGTTCTATGCCTATCGTCCATGCCACGTGATGGCGGCACATGGTTACGGACCAGTGCTCTGGGCTGGTGCAGAGATTATCAAGCTGCTCAAGCAGCAGCATCCGAAATCTAACGACTCTGCCGTGATGTACTACGACCAGGAAGTGAAGACCGATGCACCCATCTTCAACTACAACGCGACGACAAAGTTTTAATTATAGAACTTTTTCTTATTAATTCTGGAACTTTTTCCTATTAATTCTAGGAAGCGCTACTATTAATAGTAAAAATCTCCATTTGGTGATAACAAAGAAAATCCGCAAGCGACTGGTGGACAGTTTCTTGCGGATTGTTCTTGGTGATCCGTTTGGGGCTCGAACCCAAGACCCCAACATTAAAAGTGTTGTGCTCTACCGACTGAGCTAACGGATCGACCTTATCATTGCAATCTTTCGAAAGCGGCTGCAAAGTTACGATGTTTTTTTCAAACCGCCAAATTTATTGCGAGGAATTTTGATTTTTTGGGGCAATTTATCCCGCAGGGGTGCCTTCTTCCACCTCAACTTTGCTGTCTTTTGTCACGTATCGCTGGTAGTAGGCTATGAGCAGCGTGGTGAGCGGCAGGGCGATAATCAGCCCGATGAATCCCAGCAGTGCGCCCCATACAGAGAGCGAAAGCAGCAGGATGGCAGGGTTCAGTCCCATGGCCTTGCCCATCACCTTTGGCGTTACCACCATGTCGCAAATCAGCTGTACGATGACGAATACCAGCAGCGCCATGATCAGGATCACCCAGAAGTTCTGGCCTGTGTCGGCTGCTTTCAGGAGTGCCAGCAATACAGTGGGAATCAGGGCGAAGGTGTGCAGATAGGGCACGAGGTCCATGATGCCGATCATGATGCCCAGACCGATGGCCATGGGGAAGTCGATGATGGTGAATCCGATGCAGAAGAGCACACCCATGATAAGGGCCACCAGTCCCTGTCCGCGTATGTAGTTGTTCAGCTCATGCTCCACGTCGCTTGCCACCTCCTGCCAGAACGGACGGTTCTTCTTGGGGAAGATGCGGATCCAGTTGTCGGTCAAGTATTCATAGTCGAGCAGGATGAAGAACATATATAATAGGGCGATAAACGATGCGATGACACTGACGATGATGCTGTAGGTCTGTCCGAGAAAGTTGAACAGCTCCGGCATGACGGCCTTTAGCCCGTCGGTGAAGTCCTTGCTCTTGAAGAACTGCTCTATCTCGAACTGATTCTCCGTAATCCACTCTGAGACCGCTCCAGGAATGCTCGAGATGTTTGCCGACTTGTGGATGTAGTCGGTGGCCAGATTGCCCAGTTTCTCAAACTGTTCGATCATCGGCGGGACAATCAGGTAGACGATACCTGAGATGACGGCAGTGACTAAAACCAGCGTAAAGATAATGCTCAAGGCGCGAGGCGCGTGCAGGTAACGCTCCACGAACTTCACCATCGGATAAAGCAGATAGGCGAAGAACCAGGCGACGAAGAATGGTAACAGCACATGGCTGAGGCGGTTAAGCAACAGTATGATGCCGATAATCAGCAGACCGGTGCCGACCCAGCGAACGACTCGGTCAAAGGTAATGGGTTTTTCTGTCATTTCTCTTCTTGTATAGCTTTTTGATAACATTCTCTGCAAAGGGGCTCGTATTCCGTTGTCTCGCCCAGCAGCACGCGCTGCGTACCCTCTACCTTCCGGTGACTGACGTAGGCCAGCGCCCCGCAGCGCACACAGATGGCATGCACCTTGGTGACATCGTCGGCAATGGCGCATAGGGCAGGCATCGGCCCGAAGGGCACACCCTTATAGTCCATATCAAGTCCGGCCACGATGACGCGCACCCCACGATTGGCCAGCTCGTTGCACACGTCGACAAGTCCCATGTCGAAGAATTGCGCCTCGTCGATGCCCACCACGTCGATATCGCTCGACAGCAGGAGGATGCTCGCTGAAGAGTCGATAGGAGTAGACAGGATGTGGTTCTGGTCGTGGCTGACAACATCCTCTTCTGAGTATCTCACATCGATGGCAGGCTTGTAGATTTCCACTTTCTGACGGGCGAACTGTGCACGACGCAGCCGACGGATCAACTCCTCCGTCTTGCCCGAGAACATCGAACCGCACACCACTTCGATTCTGCCAGGACGGTGCGCCTCTCCTGTTAAGTTTTCAGTCATAATCACTGCAAAGGTACAAAAAAGTTACAAATAATATTAAAAAATAAGGATTAAAATTTAAAAATTATGCCAAAAGATGTAATTTTTTACCTTTCATTTTTCACTTTTCACTTCCTTTTTGTAACTTTGCCCCCTGATATGGGTATATTGTACATCGTACCGACCCCAGTAGGCAATATGGAGGACATGACTTTCCGGGCCGTCCGTATTCTCAAAGAGGTTGACCTCGTGCTGGCAGAGGACACTCGTACCTCGGGTATCCTTCTGAAGCATTTCGACATCCGCAATCAGCTGATGTCACACCATAAATTCAATGAGCATGGTACTTCAGCAGGAATCGTCAGCCGGTTGCTGGCAGGCGAGAATGTGGCTCTAATCAGTGATGCAGGCACTCCAGGCATCAGCGATCCTGGATTCTTCCTCGTCCGTGAGGCTGTCAAGGCTGGGGTAGAGGTGCAGTGCCTGCCAGGTGCCACAGCCTTTGTGCCAGCCTTGGTGTCGAGCGGTCTGCCCTGCGACCGGTTCGCCTTCGAGGGTTTCCTGCCTCAGAAGAAAGGCCGTCAGTCGAAGATTGAGTCGCTCAAAGGTGAGCAGCGCACGATGATTTTCTACGAGTCGCCATATCGGGTGGTCAAGACGCTTGAGCAGTTTGCAGAGGCTTTCGGTCCGTCGCGTCAGGTCAGCGTCTGCCGTGAGATTTCCAAGATCCACGAGGAGAGTGTACGCGGTACGCTCGAAGCGGTCATTGCCCATTTTAAGGAAAAAGAGCCCAAGGGCGAGATTGTCATCGTCCTGGAAGGGGAAAAGTGAATAACAAATTAAATAATAATCAATTATGAAGAAATTAGCTATTTTTGCCATTTGTGCATTAACGTTGGCAAGTTGTAACGACGGCGTAAAGAAGGCCGAGGAAGCTGCCAGACAGCAGCGCGATTCTCTGAATCAGATTATTGCCCAGAAGGACAATGAGATTAACGACATGATGACCACCCTAAGCGATATCGAGGAGGGCTTCCGCGAGATCACTGAGGCACAGAACCGTGTGACACTTGCCAAGTCGGGCGAGGGAACTAACACCTCACAGCGCATCAAGGAGAACTTCCAGTTCATCCAGTCGATGATGCAGCAGAACAAAGAACTGATCAACAAGCTGAAGCAGCAGGTACGCGAGAGCACCGTGAAAGGCGGACAGCTCAAGAAGATTATTGATAACCTGACGCAGCAGATGGAAGAGAAAGACAAGCAGTTGGCAGCCCTCCGCGAGGAGCTCGACCGTAAGGATATCCATATCGCACAGCTCGACGAGAAGGTGGCCAACCTGAATACCAATGTATCCACCCTGACCGAGGAGAACACCAAGAAGGAAGAGACCATCTCTACCCAGGACAAGGCGCTCCACTCAGCATGGTTCGTATTTGGTACCAAGAAGGAGCTGAAAGAGCAGAACATCCTTTCTGATGGCGAAGTACTCCGCTCGAACTTCAACAAGGACTACTTCACCAAGATCGATATCCGCATCGACAAGGAAATCAAGCTTTATAGCAAGTCGGCCAAGATGATGACCTCTCACCCTGCCAGCTCTTATACCCTGCAGCGCGATGCCAACAAGCAGTATGTGCTCCGTATCACAGATCCCGATACCTTCTGGTCTACCAGCAAGTATCTGGTTGTGATGGTGAAGTAATATATATATAATAAGGTATACCCCCTGCCCCTTATCGGGCGAGGGGGATTTTTAACAAATTAAAAAAATAAATGATCATGAAAAAATTCTACGCAAAAGTTTCGATGACGGTCTTGGGCTTGATGGCTTGGAGCCAAGTACAGGGTGCCGATTACGTGGTGGATTTCACCATAGACGGTGTGAACTATGAGAAGATCTCTGATACGGAAGTGAGGATCGTAAAAGCCGATGAGTTCGGAAAGAAGCATTATGATGGTGACTTTGTTATTCCCGACGAGGTTACGCAGGACGGCAAGACCTACAAGGTGACATCTCTGGGCGACTTCGCACTTCGTAGTAGCGAAATTACTTCACTGAAGATTGGCGCCAACCTGAAGGTGATTCCTGACAATGCATTCAAGAATTGTAAGCAGCTTGTGACTGTTGAGATGACCGACAACACGACATCTATCGGCGAAGATGCTTTCTATGAATGTGTTGCTCTTCAGACTGTAAAGATGAGCAAGGGAGTCGTTTCTCTGGGGAGATCTGCTTTTTATGAAGATGCAGCTCTGACAAGCATTGAGTTGCCTGACGGTTTGGAAAAGATTGATGAATATACATTCTGCGGCTGCAAAAGTCTGAAGAGCGTATCCCTTGGCAACGGTATCAAGGCTATTATGAAAAACTCATTTGATCTCTGCGAGGCATTAGAGAGTATCAGCTTGCCTGCAAGCGTGGAGTCTATCGGAATAGCCGTTTTCTACCGTTCTGGTCTGAAGAGCATCTATGTAGCAGGTAAACCTGTGTGCGAAGAAAGAAATTCGAGCAGCGGTATTCGCGTAACCCCATTCAGCTCTAAGGGCGGTACAAGCGAATTTGATCTCTTCTCTACATGTACTCTCTTTGTGCCTAAAGGAAAGATTGATGAGTATAAGGCTCTCGATATCTGGAAAGAGTTTGCCAAGATTGAGGAGTATGATCCTTCTACAGGTATCAAGAGTCATGCTGCAGCACGTGCAGAAGAGAGTGCACGGTTTACCCTCAACGGCCAGCAAGTTCGAACAGCTAAGAAGGGTATCAACATTATCCGCATGAGCGATGGAAGCGTCAGGAAAGAAATCGTGAAATAAGTTGAAAGAATAGTCTCCAATAGCCCCCCGCTCCTCATCGAGCGGGGGGATTTTTCATTAATGGCCCTGTCTTTTGAATTGATTTAAATCAAGTGTCAGGAGCGGAATTGTTAATAAAACGCGCTGAAATGTGATTTTTTTATAAATTTATTCGTTTTTTAGAATCTTATGCATTATTTTTGCACCTTGAAACTTGTAAAAAAGTAGAGAAAGCGAGGAAAACCTCCATTTTGGAGGAAACATTAGATATTGATAACAACGAACAATTGAGGCTTATTATACATTGTTTATATATATTTATTAATCAAAGAGAGAGAATTTATGAAAAAAAGACTAACGATGTTTTTAGCCACGCTGCTCCTTTGTATGGGAACTGCACTGGCTCAAACCAAAGTTACTGGTACTGTGCTCTCACAGGAAGACGGACAGCCGATTATCGGCGCCGCCGTTAAGGTTGACGGTACACAGACCGGTATGTTGACTGACGTAAATGGTAAGTTCTCGCTGACTCTGCCTCAGGGAAGAAACCAGATCACAATCTCGTATCTGGGCTATGAGTCCAAGACGGTGACAGCGAAGAACGGCATGCGCGTATTCCTGAAGTCTGACGCAACGGCTCTTGACGAAGTGGTTGTAACGGCTATGGGTATCACCCGTCAGCAGAAGACACTGGGTTACTCGGCTCAGACGCTCGACAACGAGCAGCTGACAGCCGGTAAGCTGACCGATGTGACCAGCGCAATGGCTGGTAAGGTGGCTGGTGTACAGATTAACACCACCAGCAGCGACCCTGGACAGGCCAACTCGGTGATCATCCGTGGTATCAGCTCTATCAACGGTAACAACCAGCCGCTCTATGTAGTAGACGGTGTGCCCCTCGTGCAGACCACTTTCTCGGGCGAGCAGAAGGAGCAGGATCAGTTTGCTAACGCCGTCGGCGGTATCTCGAATATCAACCCGAACGATATCGAGAACATGACCGTGCTGAAGGGTGCTGCCGCTACCGCCCTCTATGGTAGCCGCGCTGCCAACGGTGTGATCATCATCACCACCAAGAGCGGTAAGAAGCAGGGCGAGCGCAACTTCCAGATCTCTTACGACGGAAGCGTTTCATGGCGCTCGGTAGCTACGCTGCCTAAGTTGCAGAACAAGTTCGGACAGGGTTGGAACGGCGCACAGACCTTTATCGAGAACGGATCATGGGGTCCTGAGCTCGACGGTAGTACGCAGGTCTACGGTCCTATCTGGAATCACCAGCAGCTCATCCACAAGTATGAGGCTGTGGAGAACAACATCAAGGACTTCTTTGAGAGCGGTGTGAACACCTCGCACAGCGTATCGCTCAACGGTGTGAGCAACGACCAGAAGATGACATACTATCTGAGCTACTCTTACACCGCTGACAACGGTATCCTCCCTGGCGACAAGGACACTTACAAGCGTAACACCATCGCCACCCGTGCCAGCTATCAGGCTACGGACTGGATGAAGCTCTCGGCTAACGTGAACATCGCCAAGACCAACACCAACACGGTGGCTGCCTATCAGGGTACGTCGTTCATCGACGGTATCATGGAGTTCCCACGCGACATCTCACTCGTAGACCGCAAGAACCTCAACTCTGCCTTCGACACGCCTGAGGCTTGGTACACACCTTACGGTATCACCAACCCCTACTGGGCTATCGAGAACAACTACAACAAGAACGACGCCAAGCAGGTGTTCGGCAAGATCCAGGCTGACATCAACCCGATCAAGCAGCTGACGCTGACCTATCGCTTCGGTTTCGACTACACTGACTATGACCATAAGATTGGCTTCCCGCAGATTGCCCTTGACGATGCGCTCATCAACGAGGACTACGGATATGCTCCTTCGAACATGAACCAGTCTGGTTATGTTTACAACATGTACTATCGCAAGTATGAGATGAACCACGACTTCCTGGCCAACTTCGCCGACAAGTATGTCGATGGCAAGCTCGACCTGAACGTGAACGTGGGTGTGAACATGAACGAGCGTGGCCGCAACTACATGGAGGGCCAGACCGACGACCTGACATTCCACTCTGGTTTCTGGATGCTTAGCAACGGTGCTACCAAGACTACGCTTCAGGAGTACCAGTACAAGCGTCGCCTCGTAGGTCTCTTCGGTGACGTTTCGATTGGCTGGGACGAGATGATCTATCTGGGCTTGACTGCCCGTAACGACTGGTCGTCTACGCTGCCCAAGGAGAAGAACAGCTTCTTCTATCCTGGTGCCACACTGAGCTGGATCTTCACACGCCTGATTCCGAAGAACAACGTGCTGACCTTCGGTAAGATTCGTGCTGCCGTCGGTAAGACCGGTAACGATGCCGACGAGTATCGCGTATATCCTAACTATGTACAGGCTTACTCAAACGGCTACTATGGTGCCGACCTGACCAAGTTCCCCTTCAACGGTGTGAACGCCTTCCAGGCCTCCTCTACCATCGGTAGCAGCTCGCTGAAGCCTGAGATGACCACTGAGGTCGAGTTCGGTGTGAACCTCGCTCTGTTTAACAACCGTATCAACATCGACTTTGCCTGGTATAACCGTACCACCGACGACCAGATCTTCACACTGCCTGTAGATCCTTCAACTGGTTACTCTTACATGGTGACCAACTTCGGTAAGGTTCGCAACCGTGGTATCGAGCTGCTCGTCAACACGGTGCCCGTACAGACCAAGGATTTCCGCTGGGAACTCGGTTTCAACTTCTCTAAGAACAACAACAAGGTCGTATCAATGCCTGAGAGCCTCGACGGCGGTATGGTCAACCTGAACTCATTCTCTGCCGGTAGCGATGCTGTCTATATGCGTGCCGTTGAGGGCCTGCCTATGGGTGAGCTCTTCACCTACCTGCCTCAGTACACTGCCGACGGCAAGCTTATCGTAGACGCCAACGGCCAGCCTCTGAAGACGACCGAGGTAATGGATACGGGCAAGAACGTGAATGCCGACTGGACGGGTGGTGTCACCACTTCGCTCTGGTACAAGGGCATCAGCCTGAGCGCAGCGCTCGATGTACGCAAGGGCGGCTACATGTTCTCACGTACAAAGAACCTGATGCAGTTCACTGGTAACGGTGAGGCTACGATCTACAACCAGCGCCGTCCGTTCGTCATCCCCAACTCAGTATATGAGGACGGTACAGAGAACGTGACACCTATCTATCCTGGTGACGGCAGCTACCAGACGTGGTTCAACGACTTCGGTGCCAACGAGGTGGGCGAGTTCTACCTGATCGACCGCTCGTACGTGAAGCTGCGTAACATCACGCTGGCTTACCAGTTCCCGAAGTCACTCGTCAGCAAGCTCTACCTGAGCGACATCACGCTGTCACTGTTCTGCAACAACGTATTCACCTGGACCCACAAGGCCAATCGCTACATCGACCCGGAGGTCAGCTCCTATGGCAACGACCTTCGTGGTATGTTCGGTGAACTCTACAGCAACCCTGCTTGCCGTACCTTCGGTTTCAATGTAGGTCTTAAATTTTAATTAAAGGAGGACAGAACATTATGAAGAAATTAGCAATTATATCAACACTGATCCTGGGACTTGCTGCAACATCCTGCAACAATTACATGGATATTAACGAAAGCCCGAACTCTCCTAAGGAGAGCGACCTGAACTCTTCCATCGTGTTCCCTGCAGCCGAGATGAACCTGGCAGGCAGCTACGGTGACTACCTGCGCATCGTGGGCGGATACTTTGCACAGTACTATGTTCAGACATTCGGTACGAGCAACTATCTCGACTACAGCCGTTTCGAGCAGAGTGCAACCCGTTCAAGCTCTACTTACACCCAGCTGAACTCACGCGTGCTGAAGAGCCTGCAGCTGGTTCGCAACTATGCTGAGCAGCATGAGGAGTGGGGCGACTACCTGGCTGCCACCACGCTGCGTGCCTTCACTTATCAGGCACTGGTAGACTGCTACGGAGAGGTGCCTTACACTGAGGCACTCGACGCTACCAACGCAACACCTCACTATGACGATGGAAAGACCGTTTACAACGGTATCCTCGCCGAACTGAACGACGCCCTTAGCAAGGCAAAGCCAACAGACCACGTCTGCACCAACTTCCTTTTCCCTGGAAAGACTGCCGATTCGTGGATCAAGTTTGCCAATGCCCTGAAGCTGCGCATCCTTTCACGCCAAAGCAGCGTTGCTAATAGCGATCCTGAGATTGGTGCACTGATCGCTGAAGGCAACTTCCCCACCGCTGACGTAGCTTACCAAGGCTGCTGGGGTACCGAGGCAGGAGCCATGAGCCCCTTCTACGCTGAGGAATTTGCCACCAACTGGGGTTCAACCCAGCAGAACGTGGTAGCCAACATCGCCATCATCGGTTCTATGCAGGTGAAAGACAGCGAGGGTGGCATCGTATACGACGATCCCCGTCTGCCCGCCTTCTTTGAGAAGAACGGCTCTGGCAACTACACTGGTGGTATCTCTGGTACCAACTTCTCTACATCAAGCTCTTACAAGTCAGCTTACTGGTGCCGTCCTGTAGCTTCAGCCACGATGCCAGTCTACCTGTTGACCATAGCAGAGCTCTACTTCTTCGAGGCAGAGTACTATGCCCGCACGGGCAAGACCGAAGAGGCCAAGCTGGCCTACGGACTGGCTGTAGCAGCCTCCTTTCAAACAGCAGGTGTAGATCCCTCACTGGCAGCCGGCTTCGTGGCTCAGTGGCCTTACGACCAGAGCAACTACGAGAAGTCTATCGGTATTGCCAAGTGGATCGCTCTGGCAGGTGTGAACCCCTTCGAGGGCTACTGCGAGCTCCGTCGTCTGAAGTATCCCGCCTTCGGCTCTGTCAAGGGTACGGATATGTACAACGAGACCGACGATTCCTCTTACCAGCCTAACAAGTATGTCGCAGGTACACTCTACACTCCTATCAAGTGCTACGGTCCTGTTGGCGAGGGCAATCTTCTGCAGCGCTGGCCGTATGCTGAGAGCTCATCAGCCCGTAACAGCAATACGCCTTCATTCCCTGGCTACACTACGCCAATCTTCTGGGCTCAGTAATCAGAATGTCTAAACAGCAAAAAAAGTAAAGACAATGAAAAAGAACATTTTATATACAATGCTTTTCGCCCTCGTCGCACTTGTGATGGCAAGCTGCGGTGACAAGAAGTCTGAGGGTCTGTCGCGCATCACCTATTATCCTTCTATCCAGCTGGAGGGCGACTCCTACATGGTTTGGCCGAAGGGTACGGCTTTTGAGGAGCCAGGCTACACATCTGAGCTGAACGGTGAGGATGTGACTAGCCAGGTCACCATCTCTGGCGCTGTGGATACCAACAAGAGCGGCATCTACAATCTGACCTACACCACAACGAAGAACGAGGACGGCTTCGATGCTTCTGCCTCCCGTACTGTGGTTGTGCTGGATTTAGAGAGCAACATCGAGGGATTCTATCTGAATCAGGCCTCCAGCGACCGTAACGGAACTGCATACGGTAAAGACTTTGAGGTGCTCGTCATCGACAACGGCGACGGTACCCTTACCGTTGACGACCTGCTGGGCGGCTGGTACTGCCAGCGTGCAGGCTATGGCACACGCTACGCTATGTCGGGCAAGCTCGGCCTTGCCGAAGATGGCACCCTGACACTGCTCGACAGCTATATTCCTGGCTGGGGTGACGGGCTCGACACCTTCGAAGGCTCATTCGATGCTGCCACAAGCACTATCAAGTTCACCTGCGTATATGCCGGTTCATTGACATTCAACGAAACTTGGGTTAAAGAGTAAAAGATTATGAAGAAAGTATTATATTTTGCAACACTGCTCCTCTGCATGGCCTTCGTTTCATGCCAGAAAGAGGAGATTGGCGGCACTGCCACTGAGAATCTTGCAGGAGAGTGGTATGTTCAGGGTAATGTTGTAGAGAATGGCGAGGTTATCGAGGATCCCTACGGCATCGGACGTTTCAAGATCATGACCTATAACACTGCATCTAACAATGCCAACGAAATTTGGATTGACGATGCCCAGAACTTCTGGAACTTCAAGATCAAGGCAACAGCCGACGCTAACGGCCTGACCTTCAGTGCTACTTCTGCACAGAACCAGCGTGGCGACGATATCACTGTCAACGTAACTAACGGTAAGATCACCAAGAATGGTGGCGTGCAGAACAACGGTTCTCCTGCTGACTACATCACGATGGACGTAGAGTTCAGCGACGATCCAGGTACCATCTACCGTCTGGAAGGCGTTCGCTACTCAGGACTTGTTGAGAACGACTAATCTGAATCGTTTTTAGACTATCATAATAAGACGGCCCTTATGGAGAGATACCATAAGGGCCGTTTCTTTAATATGGCTCACTCCGAAAATCTGGTTGAATTCTCCACATTGAAAATTTTACATTAGAAATTTAATTTTGCCTATACATTCCTACATTTTCTTTGTAACTGATTGCTTGTGAATTGATTATGCGATGTATAGACGATTTTAACTATACATCATCTATACATGAATACTAGGAAATAGCCTGAAATTGGGTCGAAATTTGCGCTTTGGAAGGACTTGAATAGGATTGTTTCGCTTGTGTTTTCACATTAGAAACATTTTGTTTCCCTTAATGAAACAACTTGTTTCCACTCATGAAACAAAATGTTTCCATTAAGGAAACAAACAAGAAACACCTTGTATTTCAGATAGTTAGATACATTAATCACCTAATAACGCCTGTATTTTATGGAAATGATGTATAGACGACCTAAACTTTCCACGCTCTATACATTGCATAAATATTTGATACTATGGAGATTACAAAGAAAATGTAGGAATGTATAGTATAATTAAATATCTGGTAATTATATGATACTGTTTGAACTCCTCGTTCCAGTGCAGCTGCATTTCAACAAATTACCAAATTTTTTTCGTCTAAAAATTTGGATGCCTCAGATTAACTTACTATTTTTGCAAACAAAATGGCGTTGATGAAAAGAAAACTTAGCGTGATTGCATGCTGGCTGGAGCTGGCTGTCTTGGCTGGCTGTGTGGCCGATGAGGTTGGGGGTGTCTATATCGTGTCGGAGGCGCCAGAGAGCATGTACCCTGTGGCCAATCATGTGGTGGAGCTCTTCTTTCAGGCAGGTGGCGACTGGACGGCTACGACTTCGTCGGACTGGCTTGAGGTGTCGCCCAATCATGGGGAAGGAGGCAGGAATGCCGTTACTGTGAAGACGATTATGGCCAACAAGACCAAGGCAGAACGCTCTGCCCTGCTGACTATCTCATCGGGGGGTAAGCAGGAGTCGCTGACCATCCGGCAGAGTGGCGACTATGCCATCTTTGACAAAAAGGAGTATGTGGTGAATGCTGAAGGCGGTCCGTTGTCGATTAGCTTTACCTCAAATATGAACAAAGAGAATCTGTACGTAAGCTATCAGAAACTGGAATGGATTAGTTGGACCCAGCCTGTCAGTGAAACTCGTGCTGACTGGCAAGGGCATCTGAAGGAACTGACTGTCTCGCCCAATCCGACAGGAGAAGAGCGCCGGGCAATCTTCATTCTCAGCACCTACAGCCGACGGAAGGAGCTGTTAGGGCTCGATACGACCTGGGTCAGACAGTTGGGCGCATCAGCGCCTTGACCTGAAGAATTCTTGCATCAGCTGCCGACATTCCTCTTCGAGCACGCCCGTAGTGATGGTGGCCTTTGGATGCATGGCCTTGGGGGCATATTCATGGAAACCGCGCTTCTCGTCGGTTGCTCCATAGACGATACGGGGTATCTGCGCCCACCCGATGGCTCCTGCACACATCGTACAGGGCTCAACAGTGACGTAGAGCGTACAGTCGGTCAGATATTTCCCTCCTAATGTATTGGCTGCAGATGTGATAGCCTGCATTTCTGCGTGGGCTGTGACATCGCAGAGTGTCTCCGTCAGGTTGTGGGCACGTGAAATGACACGGTCTTTGCAGACCACAACGGCTCCGATGGGTATCTCGTCTGCCTCATAGGCCAGATGGGCTTCGTCGAGAGCCATGCGCATGTAGCGCTCGTCTTTTTTCTGCTGTTCTTCGCTTATCATGTTGCAAAGATACGAATAAGTGAGTAAAATGCCAAAGGTAAAAACAAAAGAAACATAAAAAATATGTCCTAATGATCTTTTGTCTGAAAAATAATGTATCTTTGTGGTCAGTTTTATGGAGTTTAAGATAGTTCATATTGACGAAACCGATTCTACCAACCGCTGGCTGAAGGACAACGGTGAGGGCGACATGGTGGTCGTGGCCGACTATCAGACGGCAGGAAAGGGCTGTGGCACGAACTCGTGGGAGAGTGAACGAGGCAAGAACCTGACCTTCTCGCTGCTGATACACCCCGAGGGAATGCCTGCCAATCGCCAGTTCCATATTACGGAGGCGGTATCAGTAGCCCTTTGTGAGCTGTTGGAGAGCTATATATATAATAAGGTGGAAATCAAGTGGCCGAATGATATCTATGTGGGTGATCGGAAAATCTGTGGGGTGCTGATAGAAAATCGCCTGCAGGGACGGGACATCAAAGACTCTATCATCGGCATCGGTCTAAACGTGAACCAAACGGCTTTCGTGAGTGACGCTCCTAATCCTGTCTCGCTCTATCAACTGACGAAGCAGGAGACAGCTCTTGACGAGTTGCTTGTCAGGTTTCTGACTGAGTTTGACAGTGCCTATCAGTGTGTTACGACGCCTATCGCTTATCGCCAACGGCTCTTTCGCAAGGGGAAGGAGGGGCTCTATAAAGACGAGAAAGGTGTATTTACGGCCAGATTGGAGAATGTGTTGGCTGACGGAAGACTTCTCCTGACGGATCAGAACGGCCGTGAACGGCTTTACGCTTTTAAGGAAGTACAATTCATCATATAAATAACAAGGTTATGGCAAGATTTAAAAGAATTCTTTTGAAGCTCTCGGGTGAGAGCCTAATGGGCAAGCAGGGCTATGGTATCGATCCAGAGCGTCTGAGCGACTATGCCAAGCAGATCAAGGAAGTAGCCGAGATGGGCGTACAGATTGGCATTGTGATTGGTGGTGGTAACATCTTCCGTGGGCTCTCTGGCAGTCAGAAGGGCTTCGATCGTGTGAAGGGCGACCAGATGGGTATGTGCGCCACTGTAATCAACTCACTGGCATTAAGCAGTGCGCTGGGTGCTATCGGTGTGAAGAACAAGGTGATGACTGCTATCCGTATGGAGCCCATTGGGGAGTTCTACACCAAGTGGAAGGCTATCGAGGCGATGGAGCAGGGTTATGTCTGCATCTTCTCGGCAGGAACGGGCTCGCCCTACTTTACGACGGATACGGGCTCTTCATTGCGTGGTATAGAAATCGAGGCCGACGTGATGTTGAAGGGTACGCGCGTGGACGGTGTCTATACGGCTGACCCAGAGAAGGATCCAACGGCTACGAAGTTCCAGGATATCACCTATCAGGAGGTGCTGGCACGTGGACTGAAGGTAATGGATCTGACGGCCATCTGCATGTGCAATGACAATCATCTGCCCATCTATGTCTTCAACATGGATATCGTGGGTAATCTGAAAAAGGTGATGGATGGCGAGCAAATCGGAACGCTCGTTCACAGTTAGACTTGCATGGTCCTCGCTTAATCGTGGACTTCTTCGAACTCTACGTATTCGCCGTCATCGTGGTTGAAGATTTTCTGCTTGTCTTCTGCACGCTCGTCGATAATCGTTACACCACCGTCTGTAGTCGTTCTACGGGCGGTGTCTTCTTTATTGCTTGTAGAACCTGCAGTACTTGAACTTGTCGAACTGGATTTGCTAGCATACTGTGACTGCTGGCGGCGGTTGTTCTCTTTCTTACTACTACTTCTGAAGTAGTCCTCGCCAAAGGGGTTCTTTTCCTTCTGTTCCTTGCGCTTCAGGTTGTGGTAGTATCGCTCTTCTGCTTCTTCTCTCAACTTTCTGACGTTCTTGTATACGAAGTTGATGGCTATCATGGCAATGACAGCGAGCAGAATCAGTCCAAAAATAATGATGCCAAAAATGACTTGCATATCAAAGGGTTTTAGTTTGTTTTGTTAGCAATAACGGATAATATCACATACCATGCGATGATGGCAGCGAAGCCGCTGACTCCTAAGATCAGCAGCAATGGTATACAGGATAAAATGAAAATGTATTTGATTTCGTTGCCTTTCCATCCCCAGTGCTTGAACTTCAGGGCAAACATGGGAATCTCGGCTATCAGTAGGTAACAGCTGATTAAAGAACCGACGAGGATGGCCCACTCCAAGCCTTCGAAGGAGATGCCGTGCTGCTGCAGGCCAACAATGAGCGAACCCCAGAAGAGAGCATTGGCAGGGGTGGGGAGTCCAATGAACCCTAATGCCTGTCGCTCGTCGAGATTGAACTTGGCCAGTCGGAGGGCAGAGAAGGCTGCCATGATGAAAGCCAGGAAGGGCAGAATGAAGATGTGTATGTGGAAACTGCAGAGATAGCCAAAGATGATGGCTGAGGGTGCAAATCCAAAGGTGATGTCGTCAGCCAGCGAATCGAGCTCTTTTCCGATAGGAGAGGATACACCCAGCAGTCGTGCTGTCATACCGTCGAAAAAATCGAAGACTGCACCGATGATGATGAATAGCAAAGCCAGCTCGAAGTCATTCTGGAAGGCATAATAGGTAGCTATACAACCAGAGATGAGGTTGCAGCAGGTAATCGTGTTAGGGATGTGCTTCTTCACTTTTTCTTCTCACTTTTGATGTTTTACATCGAGCCTGCTCACGACAGTTTGGCAATCACCGTCTGGTCGCCTGTAGTCGGCTGATCCATGGTGACACAAGGCTTTGCCGTCAATGGTAGATAGACATCGACGCGAGAGCCGAGTTTGATGAATCCCATGTGCTCATCAATATAGCATTCTTCTTCGGGCTTGGCATAGGTCACGATGCGACGAGCCATTGCTCCGGCTATCTGGCGCACCAGAATATCAGTGCCATCGGGGGTGGTAATCATGATGTCGGCATGCTCGTTCTCCTCGCTGGCCTTTGGCAGCCATGCCTTGTGGTAGTTGCCGTTCTGGTGGCGGACAAACTTCACCTTACCGTCAACAGGGAACCAGTTGGCATGTACGTTCAGCGGACTCATGAAGATGGATATCATCAGACGCTTATCGTGGAAGTACTCATTCTCTTCAGCCTCCTCAACGACAACAATCTTGCCGTCGGCAGGAGCTACCACCAGTTTGTCGGTATCTCCATTGAAATATCGGATCGGACAGCGATAGAAATTGAGTGCCATCAACCAGGCCAATCCAAAAATGACGATGAAGATCCAAAAAGGGATGGTGGAACTGAGGTAATGCCATAGTACATAGCCAATAATGGCTATAATAAGAGCACTCCACGTGAGCTCGTGAGTACCCTCACGATGTATTCTGATTTTCTTCAGTTTCTTAATCTTTTCTCCCATGGGTAATAACGAACATTCTGTAATTTTGGTGCAAAGGTACATATTTTTTACGTAAGTTACAAACTTTTCATGCTTTTCTTTTGGTTTTTCCAAGAAATAGGTGTAACTTTGAAGTCGAAAAATGATAATAATCAGCTAAAAAAATGGAAGATTTCGTACATCTGCATGTACATACATACTACTCGATCCTGGATGGTCAGTCGAGCATCAAGAAGCTAGTGAATAAAGCTATTGACGATGGCATGAAGGGTATGGCTATTACCGATCATGGCGACATGTTCGGCATTAAGGAATTTCACGACATCTGCATGGGCATCAACAAGCAGCGTAAGAAGGATGGCCTTGATCCGTTTAAACCTATCTTTGGCTGTGAGATGTATGTGGCCCGTCGTGGCGACAAGAGTCTGAAGGAAACGAAAGAAGACCTTGGCGGATACCACCTCATCGTATTGGCGAAGAACGAGAATGGCTATAAGAATCTCATTAAACTGGTGAGCAACTCGTGGGTAGACGGTTTCTACAATCGTCCGCGTACAGACCATCACGAACTTGAGAAATATCACGAGGACCTGATAGTGTGCTCTGCCTGCATCGCTGGCGAGGTGCCAGCGAAAATCCTGAAAGGCGATATCGAGGGAGCTCGGAAATCAATCGAGTGGCATAAGAACCTGTGGGGCGATGACTATTATTTGGAGCTTCAGCGTCACGAAGTGACTGATCCCACCATCCGTGCTAATCGTGAGACATTCCCTCTCCAGCAGCAGGCCAACAAGGTGCTGATTGAACTGGCGAAAGAATATGGTGTCAAGCTGGTTTGTACTAATGATGCCCATTTCGTGGACAAAGAGAATGCTGAGGCTCACGATCATCTGCTGTGTCTGGCTACAGGCAAGGACCTGGATGATCCCACCCGTATGCTGTACTCCAAACAGGAGTGGTTTAAGACAAGACAGGAGATGAACGATATCTTCAGTGATGTGCCTGAGGCAATAGCCAATACGTTGGAGATATTGGATAAGGTGGAGATATACAGTCTTGATGCTGACCCGATTATGCCTTTCTTCCCGATACCCGAGAGTTTCGGTACTGAGGAGGAGTGGCGGCAGAAATTCACAGAGGAGGATCTCTACAAAGAGTTCACCTGCGATGAGAACGGCGAGAACCAACTGCCACCAGAAGACGGTGCGAAGAAAATCAAGAAACTGGGCGGCTACGATAAGATCTATCGTATCAAATTCGAAGCCGATTATCTGGCGAAGCTCGCTTATGAAGGTGCCAAGCGCCGCTATGGCGACCCCATTCCTGCCGATGTGGTAGAGCGTGTGAAGTTTGAGCTCCATATCATGAAGACGATGGGATTCCCCGGCTACTTCCTGATTGTACAGGACTTCATTAACTCAGCGCGCGATGAACTCGACGTGATGGTGGGACCTGGTCGAGGATCGGCTGCAGGAAGTGTGGTGGCTTATTGTCTGGGTATCACGAAGATCGACCCTCTGAAGTACGACCTGCTGTTTGAGCGTTTTCTGAATCCAGACCGTATCTCACTGCCTGATATTGATACCGACTTTGATGATGACGGACGTGGACGCGTGCTGAAGTGGGTAATGGACAAATATGGTCATGAGAATTGTGCCCACATTATCACATACGCCACGATGGCTACGAAAAACTCGATTAAAGACGTGGCCAGAGTGGAGAAACTGCCATTGGCAGAATCGAATGCCTTGTGTAAGGCTATCCCAGACCGTCTGCCAGACGGTATGAAGATGAATCTGCCCAACGCCATCAAGTGTACGCGCGAGTTGCAGGAGGCTGAAGCATCGAGCAATCCGCAGTTGGCCAATACCATCAAATATGCGAAGATGCTCGAGGGTACGGTGCGTGGTACCGGTATCCACGCCTGCGGCTTCATCATCTGTCGTGATCCGATATCTGATCATGTGCCCGTGTCGACTGCCGACGACCCAGACTTCAAGGGTACCAAGACCAACTGTACGCAGTATGACGGACATGTGATAGAATCCACGGGACTGATCAAGATGGACTTCCTGGGATTGAAGACTCTTTCGGAGCTAAAAGAGGCTTGCGCCAATATCAAGCGTACGAGAGGTATCGAGGTCGATCTCGACACCATTCCTATTGATGATCCCAAGACCTACGAACTCTATCAGCAGGGTAGCACTATCGGTACCTTCCAGTTTGAGTCGGCAGGAATGCAGAAATACCTGCGCGAGCTCCATCCGACGGTGTTTGAGGACCTTATTGCCATGAATGCCCTCTATCGCCCAGGACCTATGGACTATATTCCCTCGTTCATTGCTCGTAAGAACGGCCGTGAAGAGATCAAATATGATATTCCCTGCATGGAGAAATATCTGAAGGATACCTATGGTATCACGGTGTATCAGGAGCAGGTGATGTTGCTGTCGCGACAACTCGCTGATTTCACACGAGGTGAGAGCGACGCCTTGCGTAAGGCGATGGGTAAGAAGAAGAAGGATATCGTTGATGCGATGAAACCGAAGTTCATAGATGGCGGAAAGAAGAACGGTCACGACCCGAAGATCCTTGAGAAAATATGGGCCGACTGGGAGAAGTTCGCCTCTTATGCTTTCAATAAGTCGCATGCTGCTTGCTACTCATGGGTGGCCTACCAGACGGCCTATCTGAAAGCCAACTATCCTGCTGAGTTCATGGCTGCTATCATGAGTCGGCGCAGGGATCAGATCACGGAAATCACAAAACTGATGGACGAGTGCAAGCGCATGAAAATCGATACCCTAGGACCAGATGTCAACGAGTCGTATGAGAAGTTCGGTGTGAACCATCACGGGCAGATCCGCTTCGGGCTCGGTGCCATCAAGGGCATGGGCGATTCTGCGGCTAAGGCGATTATTGAAGAACGCGAGAAGAATGGTCCTTATCTGTCGATTTACAACTTCGCTGAACGTGTGAATATGAGTAATGTCAACCGTAAGGCATTTGAGTCGCTGGCTCTTAGTGGCGGTTTCGATAGTTTCGGCATCCGTCGTGAGGACTTCTTCGCCGAGAACGGTAAGGGAGAGGTGTTCCTCGACCTCCTGGTGCGTTATGGCCAGACTTATCAGCTTGAGAAGGCTCAGGCACAAAATACGTTGTTCGGAGACTTCGGTGCCGTAGAGATTGCTACGCCGCAGGTGCCAAAGTCAGATATCCGTTGGAGCGATATTGAACGACTGAACAAGGAGCGCGAGCTGGTGGGCATCTATCTCTCTGCCCATCCGCTCGATGAGTTTAAGATGATTCTCGACAACCTCTGCAATGCGAAGTGTGCCGATTTGGCAGATATCCAAAGCTTGTCAGGTCGCGAGGATGTCATCTTTGGCGGTATCGTGACAGCGGTCCGTCAGAAGTTCACGAAGCGAGGCGAGCCATGTGGCTTCGTAACCGTGGAGGATTTCGACGGCAGTGGTGAGATACCCCTCTTCGGACGCGACTGGGGCCAGTTTAGCGGTATGTTTACTGAGGGTGCTTCTGTCTATGTGACAGCCAAACTGCAGCCACGTTTCATGAACAGCAGTCAAATGGAACTGAAGGTTCAGAGCGTGGAGTATCTTCAAACGATCAAAGAAAAAGCTATCGATCGCATTACGATTGAGATGGTGACAGATATGCTTGACGAACAAATAGTGGCAGACCTGACGGAGATTATCAATGAGAATCCTGGCTCTACAAAACTATTCTTCCAGTTACGCGACTCTGCAGGTAGTAATCATGTGCTGTTGAGGAGCAAGTCATCAGGTGTTGATGTCCGTCATTCATTGATTGACTTTATCGAGCATCACGAGATGCTGTCATACAAGATTAATTAGTGGCATGATATTTGCTAAGTGAGATAACGAGATATAGTATTCATTTAAAAACTAAAAAGACAATGGAAGTAACAATTACAAATGAGAATTTCGCAAGTTTGAAAAATGGCAATCAGCCTTTTGTTGTGGATTTTTGGGCTACATGGTGTGGTCCTTGCCGTATGGTAGGTCCCATCATATCTGAGATGGCAGAGAAGTACGACGGCAAGATCGTTGTCGGCAAGTGCGACGTAGAAGAGAATGAGGATCTGGCTGCAGAGTTCGGTATCCGTAACATCCCCACCATCCTGTTCTTTAAGAATGGTGAGGTTGTTGACAAGCTGATCGGTGCTCAGTCAAAGGAGAAGTTTATAGAGAAATTCGAGGCTCTTCTGTAATCTATGGCCAAAAATAAAGGAGGTAAAGGCGGAGGTATGTCTTTCGAAGACGAACTGCGCTTAGACGAAGAGGAGAACCTGCGTGAAGTGGAATTCATCCGCTCTCAGTTGCCTGTTGATTTCAAGAAGATCTATAGCAAGTCTGACATCCTCTGGATAATGGATGCCATTGTGGATTATTATTACACTAGTGGCATTCTGGAGAGCAATGACGAAGAGGTCGATATCGACATGGAGGCTGTTGCTGAGCATGTCTGCCAGAAGGCGGCCAGCGAAGGTGTCAGCCAGTCATTCAATCCTGAAGAGGTGTTCTTTATTGTTCAGGCTGATTTGGATTTCCAAGAACAGAATCTATAAGACAGTTTAATCCCCGCTCATGGCGGGGATTATTGTTGTCAGAAGTTGATGGTACGTGTGCCGTCAGCCTGTTCTGTGATTGTCACTTTCACTGCATCTTCAGGCAATACTTCTTCAATCAGCTCTGGCCACTCGATGAAGCAGAGGGCGCCACTGTAGAAATAGTCCTCATAGCCCATGTCGTAAACCTCCTCCAGTTTCTTAATGCGATAGAAGTCGAAGTGGAATATGGGTGAGTGAGGCGTGAGGAGTGGGGAGTGCGGGGTGTACTCGTTGATGATGGCGAAGGTGGGTGAGGTGATGACGTCCTCTACACCCAGCTCCTCGCAGATAGCCTTGATAAAAGTGGTCTTGCCTGCTCCCATTTTGCCATAGAAAGCAAAAACTTTGCGGTCGCCTATCTCGTTGATAAAGCTTTTGGCCGCCTCGCGGATATTCTCCAAATTGTCAATTCTGATTTCCATATATTTTTTTACCTTTTTACCTTTTTACTTTTTACCTTTTCTTTCCTGTGAGTGTGATCAGCGGTATGATCATCTCCTCCATCGAGATACCTCCATGCTGGAATGTGTCGCGGTAGTAGGATACATAATAATTGTAATTATTAGGATAGGCGAAGAATGAATCGCCGGTAGCGAAGACATAGCTGGTCGAGAGGTTGGGCGAGGGCAGCAGTGCCTTCTGGGGTTCCTTTATGACAAACAAGCTTTTGTCGTCGTATGACAGGTTCTTGCCCAGTTTATAGCGCAGATTGGTGTTAGTGTTCCTGTCGCCAATGATTTTCACTGGCTGTGTACAGCGGATACTGCCGTGATCAGTCGTCACCAGGATCTTATAATCGGTCTGGGCTAATTGCCTGAAGAAGTCAGAAATGACAGAATGGCGAAACCAAGAGAGTGTGATGCTGCGATAGGCACTCTCGTTATTGGCCAGCTCTCTCACCATCTTCGACTCTGTGCGGGCATGACTGAGCATGTCGATGAAGTTGAACACGATGACGTTCAGGTCGTTCTTTTCCAGTGAACTGAATTGCTGCAGTAGTTTGTCGGCATCAGTCTGATTATTCACTTTGTGGTATGAGAAGGTGTTCTTGCGCCTGTAGCGTTCCATCTGCGTCTGAATCAGAGGCTCTTCATTCAGGTTCTTGCCCTCTTCCTCATCTTCGTCGACCCAGAGGTTAGGGAACATCTCGGCAATCTTGTTGGGCATCAGTCCGCTGAAGATGGCATTACGGGCATATTGGGTGG
>CAMHAM010000029.1 GCA_946183415.1 uncultured Prevotella sp. | reverse complement strand
AAAGAAGATTTGCCGGAGCCACTGACTCCGGCAATTACTACGAATTGGTTTCGGGGTATCTTGACATCAACACTCTTCAGATTGTTGACTCGCGCCCCCTTTATTTCAATACAATCGTTCAAAGGGTTTACCTTTTTACTTTTTTACTTTTACAGAATACTCTTAACAGCCTCGAGCATGCCTACGCTCTGGATGAGGTCGAGATCCTGCTTGATCATAGCGTTGAGGCCCTCGATCTTGTTCAAGTTCTCCTGCCAGATGAACTCAGCACCAAGAACACCATCGGCCACCTTCTGAGTGTCGCCAGTAGCCCAGAGCTGCTTCAGCAGATCCATGATCTTCTGGTCGTCGTTGGGCACAATCTCTACTCCGTCCTCGCGCTTGCCACCCTTGTAGTAGGTGATGATGGCTGCCAGTCCGAATACAAGACCCTTAGGCAGCTCGCCCTTGCGCTCCAGATAGGTCTTCACGCCGGGCAGGTCGCGAGCCTGGAACTTGGGGAAGGAATTGAGCATGATGCTCGTCACCTGATGGTCTACGTATGGGTTGTCGAAACGCTCGAGCACGTCACCGGCAAACTTCTCGAGTTCCTCCATCGGGAGGTCGAGGGTCTGCATCAACTCATCGAACTGTACTTTGTGGATATATTTGGAGATAACCTCATGATTGCAGGCATCGCGGACGATGTTCACACCACTCAGGAAGGCTACAGGAGAAAGTACTGTGTGAGGACCATTCAGCAAGGTCACCTTACGCTTGTGGTAAGGCTCCTCTGACGGAACGAACAGCACGTGGAGACCAGCCTTGTCGGCAGGGAATTCCTTGGCTACTTCTTTTGGTGCCTCAATCACCCAGAGGTGGAAAGTCTCTGCCTGAACAACGAGGTTGTCGCGATAACAGATCTTCTCCTGAATCTCCTTGATTTCATTGCGGGGGAAGCCGGGCACGATGCGGTCTACGAGCGTAGCGTAGACGCCGCAAGCCTCCTCGAACCATTTCTTGAAGCCTTCACCAAGATTCCACAGGTCAATGTATTTATAGATACAGTCCTTCAGTACGTGACCGTTCAGGAAAATCAGCTCGCAAGGGAAGATGATCAATCCCTTGGTGGGGTCGCCGTTGAAAGTCTGATAACGACGGTAGAGCAGCTGTACCAACTTGCCGGGATATGATGAAGCGGGAGCATCCTCGAGTTTGCATGCGGGATCGAATGCGATACCAGCTTCAGTAGTGTTTGAGATCACGAAGCGGATCTCTGGCTGGTCAGCGAGTGCCATGTAGGCAGCGTTCTGAGTGTAAGGGTTCAGTGCACGGCTGATCACATCAATACGCTCCAGTGTGTTAACAGGCTTGCCGTTCTCACGACCCTGAAGGTTGACGTGATAGAGGCAGTCCTGCGCATTGAGCCAGTCGACCATACCTTTCTCAATAGGCTGTACAACGACTACAGAACCGTTGAAGTCAGTCTTCTGGTCCATGTTCCAGATAATCCAATCAACGAATGCACGGAGGAAGTTACCTTCACCGAATTGAATCACCTTTTCAGGCATCACGCTCTTAGGAGCAAATTGTTTGTTTAGTGGTTTCATCTTTAAATATTGTTTTTAATGTTCATATTTTGCGACTGCAAAGATAGGATAAAAATCTGAAACCTCCAAATCTGAAATGTCATATAACGTTAAAATTCACGAAAACCTTTGCGAAAAAGAAATCCCCGCTCAAACCGAGCGGGGAATATCTTTAGCGAGCAGAAACGTATTTGTGGAGCGTCTTGCGCACGGCGCCTGGCCCAGCATAGAGTTCCTTTACGTATCCTTCGATCTGCTCACCGAGACCTGCTTCATAGAGGTCGAGACCGAAGACATCCTTGCGGCTGTAGAGGGCCTTCAGCGGGCTCCAGTCCTGATTGGCTTTTCCAATCTCGAGTGGGGCTACAATGGCCTGCAGCTCTGCGAGCATGGGGTCGGGAGAGGGTTCAAAGGGCGTACCGTCGTCCTTGATGCCCTTCAGATAACGGGCATAGCCTGCGAGGGTAAGAGGAATCAGGATGAGGTTTGACTTGTCGAGTCCGCGAGCGATATATTTCTTCAATGTCTCACCGAAACGGATGGGCAGCTTCTGACTGGTGTCCATGGCGATGCGCTGAGGGGCATCTGGCATGAAGGGGTTAGGCAGACGACGGTTGATGACTGCACCGATAAACTCATAGGGATTCAGCACACCGGGGTCTGTCACTACGGGCATCGCCTCCATATAACCGATCTTCTGAATGAAGGCACGCAGGTCTTCGTCGGCCATCTCTGCTGAAATCAGTGTATAGCCCAGCATGCAGCCATAGATACTCATGGCCGTATGGAGCGGATTCAGACAGGTGGTCACCTTCATGGTTTCTACCTTATCTACTGTCTCGCGCGTGGTATAGAGTGCTCCACCAAGGTCGAGTGGGGGACGGCCATTTGTATAATTGTCCTCGATGACGAGATACTGCACTTCCTCTGCATTCACGAAGGGAGCTGTGAAGGTGTGCTTCTCGGTCTCAATATAGTTATTGTCCTCGAATCCGTCGGCAGCCAGCATCTCCTTCACCTTCTCGTGTGGGCGAGGTGTAATCTTGTCGATCATTGACCAGGGGAAGGTAATCTTCTTCTCGTCTTTCAGGTAGTTGAGGAATGTCTCAGGCACCAGTCCGTCTTTCACCCAGCGCTCTGCATAGGCAAAGACACCTGCCTTCACCTTGTCGCCATTGTGAGAGCAGTTGTCCATCGACTGTACAGTCAGAGGTAACTGTCCGGCATTGAAACGCTCGAGCAGCAGGGCGCACACCTTACCCATGGCGAATACGGGCTGCAGACCACGTGCGAGGTCAGCATCATTGAAACCATAACCTTTCTCGGTGATGGTGAATGAGATCATCTGCAGTGATGGGTTCTTGAAGATCTCTACCAGTCGCTTCCAGTCGTCAAACTGAGGATCAGCCTTCAGGGCTTCGGTTACAGATGCGATGACCTTCTTCTCGATGGTACCTGTTGACTGCAGGCTGACGAGCAGCGAGAGGTTGTTATAGGGAGCGTACGCCTTGTCGATGACCTCGAAGTCGAAGGTCTCTGCCACGATCACACCTCGATCGTACTTACCTGTGTTTAGGGCGTCATTGAGGATAGCGGCAGGGAAAGCGCGGAAGATGTTGCCACCACCGAAATGTACCCATGTAGGTTCTTTGGCTGTCTTCTCGCGAACGGCCTTGATGTCGAACTTAGGAAGCTGATACCCTTTGGCTTCCCACTCTGCGGTATTTAACTGTCCGCTCAGTATGTCATTTAACTTCATAATGTTTATTTCTTAATCAAAGAATCCAGGTTGTTTGTAAGGGATGCCAAGTTCGCGGTCGACGGTAGCCAGGATACCCTGTACCTGACCGAGTGCGAACATACGTCCAAGCAGTGTATAACCTGCGTTGTGGCCGTGAGAAGACTCGTCCATGATGCCGCCTGGCTCGTCGGTAAAAGTCATACCATGATCTACGCGCATTGGCAGCTCGGGGTTCTCTTTCTCAAAGATACGGCAGAGCTCGATCAGGTCGGCACGTCCGCCGAGGTGTGATGCCTCTGTGAAGTCGCCATTGGGGAAGATGTGGCATGAACGCAGGTGAACGAAGTGGGTGCGCGATGCGAACTTCTTAGCGAGGTCGACGACATTGTTATAAGCACCTGCAGAGAGTGAACCGGCACAGAAGGTCAGACCATTGTGCTTGTTGGGCACTGCATCCAGGAACCACTGGATATCCTCCTCGGTTCGTACGATACGAGGCAATCCGAGAATCTCGATAGGAGGATCGTCGGGGTGTACGCACATGTTCATGCCATACTCCTCGCAAGTCGGCATGATAGCCTCGAGGAAATACTTCATGTTGGCACGCAGCTGAGCCTTGTCGATACCCTTGTAAAGGTCAAGGAAGTCGCGGAACTTCTGGATAGGAGCCTCGTCGTTCTCGCTGAAGTTGCCACTAACAAAGCCCTGTGTTTTTATGATGATCGTCTCTACCAACTTGTGATCCTTCTCAGGAGTCATCGTCTTGGCCAACTCGTCGCACTCGGCAATCACATTGCGACCTTCGCCCCAACCTTCGGGGAACTTAAACTTCTCCCACTCCTCGCGGGCACCTGGACGCTTCAGGATATAGATGTCGAAATAAGCAAACTCTGCATAGTTGAAGTAGAGATTCGTAGCGCCGTTGGGGTTGTCGTGGAACAGATCGGTACGAGCCCAATCGAGCACAGGCATGAAATTGTAGCAAATGCAATGGATGCCCTCTGCCGAGAGATTACGTAGACTCTCCTTGTAGACCTCTATCTGATGGTCGCGGTCGGGACCTCCGTATTTGATGGTCTCAACGACTGGCAGCGACTCAACGACGCTCCAGCGCATACCATAACTCTCGATATACTCGCGCAGGTCGCGAATCTTCTCTCGTGTCCATACCTCGCCTAAGGGTACATCGTGAAGCGCAGTAACGATGCCTTCTACTCCGATTTGTCTAAGTTGGGCAAGCGTAATTTTGTCTTTCTTGCCAAACCATCTCCATGTTCTTTCCATATAGTTTGTCTTAAATTGTTAGATTGATTTTGCAAAAGTAGTCATTTTGTGTGAGATTCATTTGTTTTTTCTTCTCAAAAGTTTGTCTATTTGTACTTTTTTAGCTTATTGCCCATCATTAGCTGCCTGAAATCTATCGGTTTGCGATGTCCGGATGACGTATTCCTTGTCAGCGTGGGTTCGCTTTCGTTGCCATAGCGGTCAGTAGCGGTCACCGCATAGTGTAGTGTCTTCCCTTTGTGGGGCACAGCAAGTGCCTGTTCCTGCAGACGGGTGGCAATTAGGTTGCGCGCATCACGGGTGTCCACGGGATAGGTCTCCGAGGCATATACATTATATAAAAGGTAGTCACCTGTAGCTGAGTATCTGCTCCTCGTCCATGTCAGGATATCATTGCTCATGCCTCTTCTGATGTTCAGTTGGCCAACGGCCGCTGGCTGTCGCCTTGAGACCCAGGTCATCGGAGGGATGAGGGCGGGGTGGCGGTTAAAGTCTTGCGTGAAGGTATAAAGTCCTTTGGTGTTGTCTGTGAAGAACTTACTGCGAAAGAAAGTAACGCCAAGACCCAGTTCGCGAAGTACGTTCATCTCACGTGTCACCACGTCAAGGCTCCAGTTTTTCTCTCTCGGATGGAGCATGTAGGCAGCCAGTCCCGGGGCGATGATGCGCCCATAACTATGTTGTCTCCAGTCGACGGCAAAGGGATAGAAATTGTTGCCCTGGAAATACATCATCGGGAAGAGGGCATCCATCAGTCCGTCACGCAGCCAACCCTGCGCATCCTGACACACGGCTGTGTAGGCATTCCATCCTCCGCTGCGGTAGCGGCTCAGGTCATCGAACTTTCCGATGGGCGAACAAGAGAGCATCACCCATGGTTTCACGCCCTTCACGGTCTGATATATCTTGCGCACGATGGCTGTGATATTCCTTCGTCCCTCGCTACGGCTCACTTTCAGTTTCCACGTTTCGGGATAGCGAATATAGTCGAGGTGGATGCCGTCGATATCATAGCGGCGCGTTAATTCCTCACACATTTTGGCGATATAGTCGCCCGTCTGGGGATTCTCGGGGTCCATGTAGCCTTCTTCACCTATCTTTTTGATGAGCTTCGGCAGCTTCTGGCGTATCTTCTTACAGCCGTCGCTGTTCCATTTCCCTACGGGGATGGTTACCATCCAGGCGTGACATTGCATGCCGCGCTTATGGCATTCGTCGATACAGAACTGCAGCGGGTCATAGCCAGGCGACATTCCGCCAGTCCCCGTCATACAAACGTCCCAAGGCTCGATGGCCGACGGGTAGATGGTCGATGCCCTGACGCGTGTCTGCACCAGGACGGTGTTGATATTCGCCTTCTGCAACTGATCGAGGATGCTGATGAGTTCTTGTCTCTGCTGGTAAGCAGAACGCGAGTGTGGCCAGTCGAGGTTCTGTATGGTGGTGAGCCATACGGCTCTCACTTCGTGTTTGGGCGACTGTGCATGAAGGTTCAGTGCCACTCCTAATATGAGGAAAATCCTTATAATTGTTTTCAAAATGTTGCAATTTTAGAAAAATTTGCTGCAAAGTTAGCATATTATTTTCATTTTTCAAATAAAAACACTACTTTTGCATCAAAAATAACTCAAATAACAAATAAAAAATGATTTCATTCTTATTGAGCTTAGTAGCTCTTGTATTGGGTTATCTGCTCTATGGGCGTTTTGTGGAACGCATCTTCGGGCCAGATAACCGTCCGACTCCAGCATTGGCAAAGGCTGACGGACTGGATTACATCGTGCTTCCCAACTGGAAGGTTTTCATGATTCAGTTCCTTAACATTGCTGGCACGGGTCCCATCTTCGGTGCCATCATGGGAGCGAAGTTCGGTCCTGTGGCTTATCTGTGGATTGTCTTTGGTTGTATTTTTGCTGGTGCCGTCCACGACTATTTCTCTGGTATGCTTTCTATGCGCCACGACGGGGCTGGATTGCCAGAGTTGTGCGGCCGTTATCTTGGCAATACAACCAAGAATGCGATGCTTGTCTTTACCGTCCTGCTGCTCATCATGGTGGGTACGGTGTTCGTCTATTCGCCTGCCGAGATTCTCCACTCCATGGGAGGCGATACGATGATGTGGGTAATTGTTATCTTTGTCTACTACATCATTGCCACGATGCTGCCTATCGACAAGATTATCGGCAAGGTATATCCGCTCTTTGCTTTTTCGCTGCTCTTCATGGCAGGTGCCCTGATGTTATGGCTCTTCATCCATTGGCCTACAATCCCTGAGGTTTGGACCAACCTGTATAACATGGGAGCCGCTACTGAGCCCGACAAGTGGAAAGACGCCATCTTCCCAGCTCTCTTCATTACGATTGCCTGTGGTGCGATCTCAGGCTTCCATGGAACTCAGAGTCCGCTCATGGCTCGTTGTGTAGGTAATGAGCACATGGGGCGCCCCATCTTCTACGGTGCGATGATCACCGAGGGTATCGTGGCCCTTATCTGGGCGAGTGTCTCGTCGTGGTTCTTCTATGGCGAACCGGCTCCTGGATATACACTTATTGCTAATGCCACAGCAGGTTTCCATACCTCAGCCCCTGCAGTGGTCAACCTTGTGTGCAACGATTGGTTAGGTGTCGCAGGTGCCGTCCTGGCAATGCTTGGTGTGGTGGCCGCTCCTATCACCTCGGGTGATACAGCCTTCCGCTCTGGTCGTCTGATCGTGGCCGAGTGGCTAAAACTTAATCAGCGACCCATCATCAACCGTTTCTACATCTGTATCCCGATGTTTGCCTGCTCAATAGTCATGCTGATTTGGCAATTGGAAAATCCTGACGGTTTCAACACTATCTGGCAGTACTTCGGCTTCTCTAATCAGGCACTCAGTGTCTTTACGCTCTGGACGATCACCGTCTACCTTGTGCGCCACAAGAAGCCTTATTGGGTTACACTCATCCCAGCCCTCTTCATGACCACCGTCTGCGCTACGTTCTTATTCGTTTCAAAGCAGGCGTTCCAATTGCCCGAGAGTGTGGGTTATCCCCTCGGAGGTGTCTGCCTCGTGGTGGCCATCATCTGGTTCTGCATCTGGTATCGTAAGGAAACAAACAAAATAACAAACCAATAATAACATTTATAATTTGATTATGAAAAAGCTAATGATGACTTTCGCCGCTCTTATGATGGTGGCCAGTATGAATGCACAGTACTTGAACGATTCTGGAACCCCGTTCGAGCAGGATAAGATGTATGTGGCTGCTTCTCTGTCGGCTGCCTCACTCTCTTACTCCAAGTCGTCCCACTTCAACATCGGCATCAGTGGCAGGGTAGGTTACTTCTTCATCGACAACCTGATGGGATTGGGCGATGTCGCATTCCTGAGTCAGAACGGTGGTGATTATAAGGCATTCGAGATTGGTGCTGGCGCTCGTTACTATTTCGATAAGGTTGGAATCTTTGTAGGTGCGATGGCTAAGTATGCCCATCAGACGACTTTAGGTTCCAAGGTCAACGACTTCCAGCCCGAGATACATGCAGGCTACGCATTCTTCTTAGGCCGTCACGTCACCATCGAGCCAGAGGTTTACTACAAGCAGAGCTTCAAGGATAGTGATTACTCTGGAGTTGGTCTCCGTGTCGGTGCTGGCTTCTATTTTTAGTTAATAGTTTAGAGTTTATAGATGATATGTTAAGTGTAGACGAACTGGTTGACAGACTGATTGATCTGTCGTTTGCCGAGGATATCGGCGATGGCGACCATACCACGCTCTGCTGCATCCCTGAGGATGCGATGGGGAAGTCGCATCTGCTCATTAAGGAGGATGGTATTCTTGCTGGTGTGGAGATAGCCAAAGAGGTGTTCCGTCGCTTCGATCCAGAGATGCAGGTCGAAGTGCTCATGCCCGACGGCACCCGAGTGAAGAAGGGTGACATCGCCATGATTGTCAGCGGACGTGTGCGCTCGTTGCTGCAGACTGAGCGACTCATGCTCAACATCATGCAGCGCATGAGCGGTATTGCCACGATGACTGATAAGTATGTGGAACGACTGAAGGGCACCCACACCCGTGTGCTTGACACCCGCAAGACCACCCCTGGCATGCGTATGCTCGAGAAGCAGGCCGTGAAGATTGGTGGCGGTTGTAATCACCGTATCGGACTCTTCGACATGATCCTGCTCAAGGATAACCACGTCGACTTCTCAGGTGGCATAGTGAATGCCATCGATCGCTGCCACAAGTATCTCGAAGAGAAAGGTCTCAACCTGAAGATCGAGATAGAGGTGCGCTCGTTCGACGAACTCCAGCAGGTGCTCGACCATGGTGGTGTCGACCGCATCATGCTCGACAACTTCTCTGTGCCAGATACGAAGAAGGCCGTTGATATCATCGCTGGCCGTTTCGAGACCGAGTCGAGTGGGGGAATTACCTTCGATACCATTCGCGACTATGCCGAACAGGGGGTTGACTTCATTTCCGTAGGAGCCCTCACGCACTCTGTCAAGGGCCTCGACATGTCGTTCAAGGCCTGTTGATCTTCAGACATAAGAACATAAGATACATAAGAAAGCTACGCTATCACCAAGCGCTATGATTTGTCCTTTTGTTCTTATGTCTAATAATTATATATATAATAGGTAATATGAAAAAAGTAATATTTGTTCTTCTGTCAGTTCTCATACCACTGTCGGCTTCATTGGCATGCACCAACTTCATCGTGGGTAAGAAAGCCTCTGCCGACGGTTCGGTTTTCGTTACTTATAATGCCGACTCCTATGGTGCCTTTATGCCCCTCTATCACTATCCAGCTGCTACCCATGCGGCTGGTGAGATGCGTAAGATTTACGAGTGGGATACCAATAAGTATCTCGGTGAGATTGCGGAGGCTCCACAGACGTGGAACGTTATCGGCAACTCCAACGAGTGGCAGGTCACCATCGGCGAGACTACCTTTGGGGGCCGTGAGGAGATGGCCGACTCAACGGGTGTCATCGACTACGGCTCACTCATCTACATCGCCCTCCAGCGCTCAAAGACGGCCCGTGAGGCTCTTCAAGTGATGACGTCGCTTGTCGAGCAGTATGGCTACTATTCCGAGGGTGAAACATTCTCGGTGGCCGATAAGGACGAGGCTTGGATGCTTGAGATGATGGGGTGCGGCCCTGATCGCACGAAGTCAAAGGAGCGCACCGTGTGGGTGGCAGTCCGGATCCCCGACGATGCCATAGCCGCTCATGCTAATCAGAGCCGTATCACTAAGTTCCTCGATGGCCGCTATGTGCAGGTGAAGATGAAGGATCTGCTGAACCCCAAAGCCATTGCCAAGGCTGAGCGTAATCTTCAAAAGTCTAAAGCCCAGAGTCTGATGGTCTGCTCCGACAATGTCGTCAGCTATGCCCGTGCGATGGGCTGGTTCGAGGGCAAGGAAACTGAGTTCTCCTATAATGCCGCCTATGCAGCCCCCGACTTCTCAGGTCGCCGTTATTGTGAGGCCCGTGTATGGAGCTTCTTCAACCGCTTTGCCGACGACTTCTCTGAGTATGTACCCTATGCTGCTGGCATCGAGAATGGCGCCAAGGAGATGCCCCTATGGATCATCCCCAACAAGAAGGTCACCATTCAGGATTTGCGCGACGCCATGCGCGACCACTATGAGGGCACACCCTTTGCCCTCGACAGCGATATTGGCGGTGGTATCTTCCAGATGCCTTACCGTCCCTCACCACTTTCCTTCAAGGTCGACGGTGTGGAGTACTTCAACGAGCGTCCCATCTCTACTCAGCAGACGGCTTGGTCGTACATCTCGCAGATGCGCGCCTCGCTGCCACGTGAGGTCGGTGCCTGTTTCTGGTTCGGTAACGACGATGGTAACATGGTGGCCTACACCCCGATGTATTCGTGCATGACTAGCCGTCCGAAATGTTTCTCAGGCGAGGGGGCCGATGATGTCACTTTCTCTATGGACAACGCTTTCTGGGTGTGCAACTGGGTCAGCAATATGGTCTATCCCCGTTACTCGATGATGTTCCCCTCGCTTCAGGCCGTACGCGACTCGCTCGATGCCTCTTACGACCGTCTGCAGCCCGAGATTGAGGCTAAGGCCCTTGCCCTGCCTACAGCCGACGAGCGCATCAAGTTGCTCACCGACTATAGTTGTCAGAAAGGCGACGAGATGATCAGCCGCTGGCAGCAGCTTGCTTTCTTCCTCATCGTGAAGTACAACGACATGGTGGTGAAGCCCACTGATGAGAAAGGTACCTTCCTCCGCACGCCTCATGGCCACGGAGCCCGTGTCGTTCGTCCAGGATTCCCTGAGCGCTATGCCAAGGATATCCTCAAGCAGACAGGCAGCAAGTTCCTCGTGCCTCAGAAAGAGAAGAAATAAGTTCCAGTGCCTGTTTAAAAGGATTAGGTCCAGAACTCCTTCTCGCCCGTTTCTTCCATTTCGCCTTCGCATTTGGGGCAGGTATGCTTGTCCCAAATGCGAATGCGATCGCTCCCGCAGTTCAAGCACAGACGACCTACCTCGCTCCTGTACGAGGGGGCTACGTCGGCAATGATGCCGCCCACGACGATGTTCTGCACAGTCTTGCAGTCGGGGCAGGTCATGGCGGTTATCTCCTGCCGAAAGAGTCCTCTTCCCTCGTACACGTCGGCTTCATAGCCACAGTCCTTACAGCGATATTTCAGTTTCCAAGCCATCAGCTGATATGTTTTGACATGTTGTTTCTATCTGACAAATCCCTTGCTTCGCCATTTGCCTGAATGCCAACGACGGAGAAGGATGACACCACGGATGTTCTCGTCGAGAGCAAAGCCTATCCACATGCCCACAAGGCCATAGCCGAGGGGGATGCCGATGACATAGCTGAGGCCAACGGCGATGCTCCACTGGAAGATGATGCCGACCAGGAAAGGATAGAAGGTGTCGCCTGTGGCCCGTAGTGTGCTGCCGGCGAAAATGTTCGACGTACGACCTATCTCAAGGAACACATCGACTATCAGTATCCAGACTCCCATGCGTATGATCTCCTCATTGTCGGTAAAGACACTCAGCAATCCAGGTCCGGCTACGGCGAGTATGATGGAGCCTGTGATGGTGATAATCATCGCCCAGCGGAAGAAGTAATTACCAAGGACATAGGCTGCTTGGTGTCGCCATTGGCCTACAAGATGCCCCACAAGTATGTCGCCGCCCTGAGTGATGCTGACACAGAACAGATAGACGAACATAATCATATTATAACAATAGGTACGCGTGGCCAGCGCCTCGTTGCTGATCTGATTGATGAAATAGGTGATGACCACTTGTGAGAGGCTGTAGCTGATGTTCTCGCTCATGGCTGGAATGCCTATCTTCAGCAGGTATCTGAGCTCCTGCCAGGGCATCGGGCGGAAGTAACTCAGCGGGAACTTACGGATGTGGACACGGAAGTGGACGATGGCCAGCAGCACCATGGAGACGGCACGGCTTGTCGCGGTGGCAATGGCAGCACCCTCAACACCCAGTTGCGGACAGCCCCAATGGCCGAAGATCAAGGCATAGTTGCCCAGGATGTTCAGCACGTTGACTATGCCCGTTACTACCATTGGCCATATCACCTTGTCGGCACTGCGCAGTGAGGCAGAGAATGTCAGCGACAGGGCTTGGAAGAATGAGAGAGCTCCTGTTAGCCGCAGGTAGACCACTCCGTCGCCCATCAGTTCAGGGCGCAGCCCCATTAGTCTGAGCAGGTCTTCTGCAAAGAAGAAGAGTAGGGCACTGACCGTCAGTCCGAGCATCAGGTTCACCACCAGTGCCATGCCCACCACCTGTACCAGTCGCTTCTTGTATCCTGCTCCGATGTATTGCGCACAAAGGATGGCAGCACCCATCGAGAAGAACTGATAGACAAGGAATACGAGTGACATCAACTGATTGTCGAGTCCCACTGCAGCCACACTATTGTCGCTGTAGCGGCTCAGCATCACGGTATCAACCGCACCGAGCAGCATCACCAGTGCAATCTCGATAAACACTGGGATGGTGATTACTTTCAGTTGATGTTTCAGAGAACTTTCAGACATTTATTTCCTTTTCTTCGTATAGTAACTGTTAATACAATTAAAACTGGAGGCAAAAATAATGAAATTAGAAGAAATATGATTATATTTGCAGAAATTTTTAACGAATGTTGATTATTCTTCTTATTCTTCTGCTCTGCCTCTTGCCAATAGGAGCGCAAGCACAACAGAAGCCTCGTGTGGTCATCCTGACTGACGTTGGGCAACCGGATCTCGAACCTGACGATACTGAGTCGCTCGTGCATCTGCTTTGCTATGCCGACCAATTGGAGATTGAAGGCATCATCACTTCAACAGGTTGGAACTGTGATCCTTATCCTACGCAGAGTGCCGCCTATCGCGATTCGGTGGTTGAGGCTTACCAGGCTGATGTGAATAACCTCATGAAGCGCTCTGGCCAAAAGTCATTTCTCTGCATTGACAACGAAAATGGCAGTCAGGAGATGGGCTATTGGCCAAGCACGGAATACATTCGTAGCCGTTGCGTGATGGGCAGCCAGCGAGCAGGCATCAAGGTGATTGGCAAAGATAACGACA
Organism: uncultured Prevotella sp.; assembly: GCA_946183415.1. GTDB lineage: Bacteria > Bacteroidota > Bacteroidia > Bacteroidales > Bacteroidaceae > Prevotella. The sequence continues at coordinate 23,830 of CAMHAM010000029.1, read as the reverse complement.
GCGAAGGCAGCGAACTCATTATCCGCCTGGCCGACGAAAATGACGAACGCCCCATCTGGGTATGTGCCTGGGGCGGTGCCAACACATTGGCGCAAGCTATTTGGAAGGTGAAGCAGACACGTACGCCTGAACAGCTGAAGGCATTCCTGCATAAACTCCGTCTGTACACCATCACAGATCAGGATATGGTCTACGGCATGCGTATGGACCTGGCTTACAGCTCTCATCAATGGATGCGTCGAGAGTTTGCTGACGACCTCCTGTTTGTGTGGGATGAAGGCACCTGGCAGTTGCAATGCACTCTCGGACAGGACTTTTGGCAGCAGATTAAGCAGCAAATCCAGGGACACGCTGCGCTGGGTAAGCAGTATCCTGATTATAAATATGGTGTAGAGGGTGATACGCCTTCGTTCCTCAACGTCATACCAAATGGCCTTCACAATCCAGAGGAACCAATGCAGGTAGGGTGGGGCGGTTATCACACATGGGCGCTGACTAAGGACTCTACGACCTACGCATGGACCAGTTGGCAGGAGCCTGTGAAGACAATCTCTGAAACCTATTACCGCCGGTTCTATCCCGACCAGCTTAACGATTTTATCGCCCGTATCGAATGGGCTGAGACTGGGCGGGGCAATCACAATCCTGTAGCGATCATTAATGGTGAGAAGGGTACTGACGCTGTCGTCATCATGGCAAAAGCCAGTCAGACTATCACCCTCGATGCTACAGCATCGTTTGACCCCGATGGTGATGCACTTACTTTCAAATGGTGGCAGCAGAGTGGCATCGGACAGACAACGGCAACCATCAGCCATGCAGCATCTTCGTCTGTCAAAGTAAAAATACCAGCAGACTCTGCTAACGACGAGATTCACATCATCTGCGAAGTGCACGACATCAGCAAGCACAACTTGCCCGCCTATCGCAGAATCATCATAAAAACAGAATGATTTTTGACTCTGGGGCCACTCCGCCATGAGTCGCGCTGGCTCCAGCAACTGATGTGCATCATGGTGAGAATATGCCTTCGCTTTATAAATTGCTATTTACCTCTACTAAATGGATGGTATATTGCTGATTATAAATTGTTTATGTGTTTTTTACATCTATTTATCTTCTACTAATCCTCTACTAATTCCCTACTGTTCTTCTATTCGTTATCAAGTGGGCGAGGCATCGTTTCTATGAAGGAGAAGAATTGTTCCCATGCTGGGAACATGGCGTTCCCACGTTGGGAACATAACATTCCCACCTTGGGAATATATGCTGAGCCTTAGGCTTGGTGGGTAAGAGGTGGTTATTGATCAATAAGGTGCCTCTTTTGCGGAATAAGGGGCACTTATTGCAGGATAAGGGATGCTTATTGCAGATAGTTGAGATGTGATTGAAGATTAAGAAGAAGGATAGTAGAGGTTTAGTAGAGGATAGGTAGAGGTTTAGTAGAGGTTTTGTAGAGGTAAAAATACGAGTGGATGTTTGCAAAAGTCACTTAAATTCAGTAACTTAAGATGGTGATTGTCCTTGTTTAGTAGAGGTAGAAGTAAAAAATAGGCTCTACGATGAAAAATCACCGATGCCCTCCATGCTCTCTGGGGCCAGGCCCCAAAACTAAGTGCTGGGGCCTGGCCCCAGAGTAAAGCGATTTAGGGAAAACCCTATATCGGTTTATGGGTTTTCCTCTTGTGGGAGTGGAATAATCTTCTTACCTTTGCGGCAGAAAACAGAAGTTGAACCAATTATAAAATTAGGAAAGGGTAAAGTTATGAAGAAGCTGTATACACTGTTGATGATGGCGATGATGGGCGTGATGGTCGTATCGCTGACTTCGTGCGAGGATGAGCAGATCGCCCATACACTCGAGGGCACTTGGAGAGGCAATATGTATATCTCGACTGAGTGGAACGGCAGATATTATGAGTCGACGGCAACCGAGATTACGTTCTCGAAGGATCCGTACAGGTACTCCAGCGGTACAGGCTACTGGGTGGACTACTACAGCGGAGCTCCTTGGGACTACGTGGCCAACCACATCGAGTGGGAGGTTAACAACCGCAATATCCACATCTACTTTGTAGAGGACGGAAACTCGTTGGTGATCCGCGACTACAGTCTGAACCGCAACAGCTTCGTGGGCTACATCAACGATCATGGCACTGACGTGGATTTTGAACTCTATAACGTGAGCCGTCCGAACTACAGCAGCTATCGCTGGGGGTATGACAGTTGGGACTACTACTACGGATGGACGCGCGGCGAGGGCAGCGAAAGCACTGAGAGCGTGAGCAAGCCGAGGAGATTTGTCAGGGGAAAATAGAATAAAACGCGAATAAATTTGGTTTTTTATTCAGTTCTTAGTACCTTTGCAGCGGATTTCGAGAGAAGTCCGCTGCTTTAGTATATATAATAAGGTTATGAATGCATTTGGTAAGAAAAGAAGATGGCACTGTCTGAGTGGACAGGAGCCAACGGAAATGGATAAGACCATCATGTTCTGGGAGAACAAGGGTAAGCTGGTGCCTACGCGCGAGCTGATCAAGACGCCAGAGCAGATAGAGGGCATCCGCAAGGCGGGAGTCGTGAACACGGGCGTGCTCGACGAGGTGGCCAAGCAGATCCATGCAGGCATGAACACGCTGGAGATTGACAGGATATGCCGCCAATACTGTGAGGATCACGGGGCGATACCTGCCTGCCTGGACTACGAGGGATTCCCGATGTCGGTCTGCACAAGCATCAACGAGGTGGTGTGTCATGGCATCCCAAAGGAGGAGGATGTGCTCGAGGAGGGTGACATCATCAACGTGGATTTCACGACTATCCTCGACGGCTACTTTGCCGACGCGAGCCGTATGTTCATCATCGGCAAGACGTCGCCTGAGAAGGAGCAGCTGGTGCGCGTGGCCAAGGAGTGCTTAGAGATTGGCATGGAGGCCGCAAAGCCTTACTCGTTTGTGGGCGACATCGGCCATGCCATCGAGAAGCATTGCAAGAAATACGGCTATGGCGTGGTGCGCGATCTGGCTGGACACGGGGTGGGGCTGCAGTTCCACGAAGAACCCGACGTGAATCACTACGGCCATCGGGGTACAGGCATGCTGCTCGTGCCGGGCATGGTGTTCACCATCGAGCCGATGATCAACATGGGCACCTGGAAGGTGTTTATCGACGCCGACGATCCCTATGGCTGGGAGGTCATCTCCGGGGACGAGAAGCCCAGCGCCCAGTGGGAGCACACGCTGCTGATGACGGAACATGGTGTGGAAATACTGACGTACTGATGAATGGTGATATATATATATTAGGTATAGAGTCGAGCTGCGACGATACATCGGCAGCTGTGCTCAGGAACGGCGAGCTGCTGTCGAACGTGACGGCTTCGCAGGCTGTGCACGAGGCTTACGGCGGCGTGGTGCCCGAACTGGCATCGCGTGCCCACCAGCAGAACGTGGTGCCCGTGGTAGATCAGGCCATCAAGCAGGCTGGCATCACGAAGGAACAGCTTTCGGCTGTCGCCTTCACACGTGGGCCTGGGCTGATGGGGTCGCTACTCGTAGGTGTGAGCTTCGCCAAGGGGTTTGCCCGGTCGCTGGGCATTCCCATGATTGATGTGAACCACCTGCAGGGACATGTGATGGCGCATTTTATTGTTTCGAGGAGTGAGGAGTGTGGAGTGAGGAGTGAGAATACTCCCCAAGCAATTCCTCCATATCCGTTCCTCTGCCTGCTCGTGTCGGGCGGCAACTCACAGATCGTAAAGGTGAATGCCTATAACGACATGGAAGTGCTGGGACAGACCATCGACGACGCTGCTGGAGAGGCCATCGACAAGTGCTCGAAGGTGATGGGCCTGGGCTATCCAGGCGGGCCGATTATCGACCGGCTGGCACGTCAGGGCAACCCGAAGGCTTTCACCTTTGCTGAACCGAGCATACCGGGACTCGACTACAGCTTCTCAGGGCTGAAGACCTCATTCCTCTACTCACTGCAGAAGTGGGTGAAGGAGGATCCCGACTTCGTGGAGAAGCACAAGGAGGACATTGCAGCTTCGCTGGAGTGGACCATCGTCGACATCCTGATGAAGAAGCTGAAGCGGGCTGTGAAGCAGACTGGTATCAAGCACGTGGCTGTGGCTGGGGGCGTGAGTGCCAACAATGGCCTGCGCAATGCTTTCTACGATGCCGAGAAGCGCTACGGCTGGACGATCTACATACCGAAATTCAGCTATACGACGGATAATGCGGCGATGATCGGCATCGTGGGCTATTACAAATATCTTGACGGGGAGTTCTGCTCGATCGACGCCCCGGCATTCTCAAAAGTAACTTTTAAATAATCAGATATGGATTTTGAAAGTAAGATCATCAGCAGGGAAGTGAGTGAAATTCTCTGGGAGACGGAAAAGACCGTGAGTACGGCAGAGAGCTGCACAGGCGGACGTATAGCAGAGGCGATTATTGCTGTGCCTGGTGCTTCAAAGTATTTCAAGGGTGGTATCATCTCCTATGTCAACGAGGTGAAAGAGAGGCTGCTCGGCGTGGATCATCAGTTGCTCGAAGAGAAAACTGCTGTATGCGAGGAAGTTGCTGTGGCTATGGTGAAAGGTGCCTGCAAGGCCCTTGGCACCGACTATGCCATCTCGGCTACTGGCGTGGCTGGTCCCTCGGGCGGCACGAAGGAGATACCCGTGGGCACCATCTGGCTGGCCTGCGGCACTCCCAACAAGGTAGTGACGCTCAAGGTGGAGGAGGACCACGGGCGCGACATCAATCTGGCCATTGCAACCAACAAGGCGATGGAGCTGTTTTGGAACTTCCTGAAGGAAGAAAACGAGCCAAGACCTGTCTATGAAGGTTAAAAAATATTAATTCTTTGTTTTTCGCTTGGTGCAATGATTTGAATATCAATTAAAATGTGTACCTTTGCACCCTGTTTGGAATAAGTAAGTGTAAATCACAAGTAAAAAGTAGATAGAAATGTCTAAAGTTTGTCAAATTACAGGAAAGAAGGCACAGACAGGTTGCAATGTGTCTCACTCAAAGCACCGCACAAAGAGAAGCTTTGACGTAAACCTCTTCAGCAAGAAATTCTACTATGTAGAAGAGGGCTGCTGGATTCAGTTGAAGATCAGCGCTGCTGGACTTCGTATGATTAACAAGGTAGGTCTGGACGCCGCCCTGAAGCAGGCTGTTGCTAAGGGCTATGTGGATTGGAAGGACATTAAAGTGATAGGAGACTAAGGAGATGGCAAGCAAGAAAGCAAAAGGTAATCGCGTACAGGTGATCCTGGAGTGCACTGAGCACAAGAACAGTGGCATGCCTGGTACAAGCCGTTACGTGACCACAAAGAATCGTAAGAATACGCCTGAGCGTATGGAGCTGATGAAGTATAACCCCATCCTGAAGAAGATGACTCTTCACAAGGAAATTAAATAATACGACAGAAGTATGGCAAAGAAAACCGTCGCTACCCTCCACGAAGGCTCAAAGGATGGTCGCGCTTACACAAAGGTTATCAAGATGGTGAAGAGCCCTAAGACAGGTGCTTACATCTTCGACGAGCAGATGGTTCCCAACGAGGCTGTTAAAGACTTCTTCAAGAACTAAGTAAGATTTATTTTAATTTTACATAAAATTAAGGGGTTGCAAGTTAAATTGCAACCTCTTTTTTTGCGGTTTCATCGAAAAGTATTATCTTTGCACGCGTAATTGAAAGCATTATGGGAATATTCGGTTTTTTTAGTAAGGATAAGAAGGAGACGCTCGATAAGGGCTTGGAGAAGACCAAGACCAGCGTGTTCGATAAGCTGGCGCGTGCTGTGGCCGGTAAGTCGAAGGTCGATGATGATGTGCTCGACAACCTCGAGGAAGTGCTCATCACAAGTGATGTGGGAGTAGACACGACGCTGAAGATCATCGAGCGTATCGAAGAGCGCGTGGCGCGCGATAAGTATGTCAGCACCTCAGAACTGAACGGTATCCTGCGCGATGAAATCGCAGAATTGTTGGCAGAGAATAATTCGGAGGATAACGACAACTGGGATTTGCCCAGCGACCATAAGCCCTACGTGATTCTTGTGGTAGGGGTGAACGGCGTGGGCAAGACTACGACAATCGGTAAGCTGGCCTGGCAGTTCAAGCAGGCTGGCAAGAAAGTATATCTGGGAGCTGCCGATACGTTCCGTGCGGCAGCCGTAGAGCAACTCTGCATCTGGGGCGAGCGCGTAGGCGTGCCCGTCGTCAAGCAGCAGATGGGCTCTGACCCTGCCTCGGTGGCTTTCGACACCCTGCAGAGTGCGAAGGCCAACGGTGCCGATGTGGTGCTGATCGATACGGCGGGGCGCCTTCACAACAAGGTGGGCCTGATGAACGAGCTGAAGAAGATCAAGGACGTGATGAAGAAGGTGCTGCCCGAGGCTCCCGACGAGGTGATGCTCGTGCTCGATGGCTCTACGGGACAGAACGCCTTTGAACAGGCCAAACAGTTTGCAGCCGTCACGCAAATCACCTCGCTGGCCATCACGAAGCTCGATGGCACGGCCAAGGGTGGCGTGGTGATCGGTATCAGCGACCAGCTGAAGGTGCCCGTGAAGTACATCGGACTGGGTGAGGGAATGAAGGACCTACAGTTGTTTAACAAGCGACAGTTCGTTGATTCACTTTTTAAGTGAATAGTGAAAAATGAATAGTGATGAAGACGATAGATATCATATCACTCGGATGCTCTAAGAACCTCGTTGACAGCGAGGTGCTGATGGGCTTGATGGAGGCTAATGGCTATATGTGTACGCACGATAGCGATGACCCTCGGGGTGAGATTGTCGTCGTGAATACCTGCGGTTTCATCGCTGATGCCAAGGAGGAAAGTATTAATACGATTCTCGAATTTGCACAGGCGAAGACTGAAGGAAGAATTAAAAAACTATTCGTAATGGGTTGCTTGTCAGAGAGATATCTTGCAGAACTTGAAGCAGAGATTCCGGAAGTAGATGGTTGGTATGGTAAGTTTAACTACCGCCAGCTGCTGCAGGATCTGGAGGGCAGTTCGTTCGAAGCCTGCGAGGGCAAGCGCCATATCACCACTCCCCGTCACTATGCCTATATCAAAATTAGTGAGGGGTGCGATCGCCATTGCGCCTATTGTGCCATTCCATTGATTACTGGCAAGCACCAGAGTCGACCGATGGCGGAGATTCTCGACGAGGTGCGCCAGTTAGTGAAGGACGGCACGAAGGAGTTTAACGTGATAGCCCAGGAGCTGACCTATTATGGTGTAGACCTCGACGGCAAGCAGCATATAGCCGAACTCATCGAGCAGATGGCTGATATTCCGGGTGTGGAGTGGATCCGTCTGCATTATGCATATCCGACGCATTTCCCTTGGGATTTGCTGCGCGTGATGAGAGAGAAACCCAATGTATGCAAGTATCTCGACATCGCCTTGCAGCATATCTCAGACAATATGCTCTCAAGGATGCATCGCCATGTGACAAAGGAAGAGACTTACGAGCTGGTGCGCCGCCTGCGCGAGGAAGTGCCGGGCATACATATCCGTACCACCCTGATGGTGGGATTCCCGGGAGAGACCGATGAAGACTTCGAGGAGCTGAAGGTTTTTGTGAAGTGGGCTCAATTCGAGCGTATGGGTGCATTCGCCTATTCTGAGGAAGAAGGAACCTACTCGGCAGAGCACTATCAGGACGATGTGCCTGAGGAGGTGAAGCAGGCACGACTCGACAAGCTGATGCGCATTCAGCAGAATATCAGCGCTGAGCTCGAAGCTGAGAAGGTAGGGCATACGCTGAAAGTCATCATCGACCGTCAAGAGGGCGACTATTATATAGGTCGCACGGAATTCTGTTCGCCAGAGGTCGATCCCGAGGTGCTCATCCCCGTGGCAGAGCGTCGGCTGACGATAGGCGTGTTCTACGAAGTGCAGATCACCGACTCTGAAGAATTTGATTTATACGGAACAACCTTTAACAGCAAAATATGAACAACAAGGACTTTATCGCAGAATTAGCACAGCGTACGGGTTTTTCGGCAGAAGATACCCAAAAGTATGTAAACAGCGTTGTCGAGGCAATGGGCGACCATTTCCAGGAAAGCGACTCGGTGCTTATTCCCACATTTGGGACTTTCGAAGTGAAGAAGAAGCTGGAGCGCGTGATGGTGAATCCCTCAACGGGACTTCGCATGCTCGTTCCACCAAAACTCGTCCTGGGTTTCAAACCGAATATCAGTTGGAAAGAACGCGTAAAGAATGGAGGAACTGAGTGATGGGAAAGATTTCGATACAGGATTTGAGCTCTGTGCTCGTTGAGAAGAGAGGGCTGAGCAAGAAGGATGCCTCGAACTTCATTAGTGAGATGTTCGACATCGTTCAGCAGGAACTCGAGAAGGAAAAAATCGTCAAGATAAAAGGTCTCGGCACATTTAAGATCATCGATGTCGATGATCGTGAGAGCGTGAATGTGAATACTGGCGAGCGCGTGCTGATTGAGGGGCATGGTAAGATTACCTTTACCCCCGATTCGCTGATGAAGGAACTCGTGAACAAGCCATTCTCACAGTTTGAGACTGTAGTGCTGAATGATGGTGTGGAGTTTGAAGATCCTAAGGAGGAGGTCGTAGAGCCACAGGACACGAATGGCGATCCCTCATCGATGGCATTGGTAGATTTTGGCCTTGGTAATGTGAAGGCCGATCTCTCGAGCTTCCCCGTGATTGGAGATGACGTCAAGAAGGAAGAAACCAAGGATACACCTTCAGAGGAAACTCCTTCAGAAATAGCTCCTGCTGAAGAAACGCCCGCTGACGATAAAATCGCTGAAGAACCGGCAAAGCAGGAGCCTGTCGTAGAAGAATCGGCTACAGAGGAACCTGCATCCGATGAAATCAGAGATGAAGACGTGGTTTACGATGACGAAGAGGAAACTTCTGGCAGTAAATCTTGGCTCTGGATGCTGATCGGTTGCGTGGTGGGGCTTGCCTGTGGTTATTTGTTGGGCAATTACTTCCCCTTTATAGATTCTGAGCCATCTCAGCCACAAGAGAAAGTTGCCCCAGCCAAGCCCATTGTAAAGAAGCCTGTTGCCCCTGCCGTTAAAGACAGTACAGCGACTGTTGAGCAGCCTACCGCAGAATCTGAGAAACCTGCTGTAGAATCTGAGAAACCAGCAGCAAAATCTGAGAAGCCAGCAGCAGAACCAAAGAAGCCTGCTCAAAAGACTGAGGCTGCCAGTTCTTCAGCGAATGCCACCGCAGAATTATCTGCTAAGTATGCCGCCAAGGACAGACGTGTGCAGCTGGGCGCCTATCACATTGTAGGAACCGCTAAGGTGGTCAAGGCCAAGGAGGGTGAGACCCTCGGTAAGATTTCCCGCCGTTATCTTGGACCCGACATGGAGTGCTATCTGGAGGTGTATAACGACCTGAAGGCTAATGATGTGCTGAAAGCCGGGCAGGAGGTGAAGATTCCTAAACTCGTGTGGAAGAAGGCTGAAAGGGCCAAGAGAAAGTAGCTGATTAAAGTTAACTCATTGAGACAACAATAAAAAAAGAAAAGAATATTATGGCAGAAGCTATTGACATCCGTGAATTGAATATCCGGATTGAACAACAAAGCGCATTTGTGACGAATCTTGTAAGCGGTATGGACCGCGTGATTGTGGGGCAGAAGCATCTTGTAGACTCGCTCCTCATCGGACTCTTGAGTGATGGACATATCCTGCTCGAAGGTGTTCCTGGACTGGCTAAGACCTTGGCCATCAAGACCCTTTCGCAGCTGATTGATGCGGATTACAGTCGCATCCAGTTTACTCCCGACCTCTTGCCTGCCGATGTCATCGGTACGATGATCTATTCGCAGAAGGACGAGAAGTTCCAGGTGAAGAAGGGCCCCGTATTTGCAAACTTCGTGTTGGCAGATGAAATCAACCGTGCTCCAGCAAAGGTACAGAGTGCTTTGCTCGAGGCCATGCAGGAGAAGCAGGTGACAATCGGTAGCGAGACATTCCACTTGCCGAACCCCTTCCTCGTGATGGCTACCCAGAATCCCATCGAGCAGGAAGGAACCTATCCGCTGCCTGAGGCACAGGTAGACCGTTTCATGTTGAAGGTGGTGATCGACTATCCCTCACTCGATGAGGAAAAGAAGATTATCCGTGAGAACATCGCTGGCGAGATGCCAGAGGTAACGCCAGTCACCACTGCCGAGGCCATCCTGAGGGCTCGTAGTGTGGTGCGTGAGGTATATATCGACGAGAAGATCGAGCAGTATATTGCCGACATCGTCTTTGCCACTCGTTATCCCGATCGCTATGCGCTGAAGGATTTGAAGGATATGATCTCCTTTGGTGGTTCTCCCCGTGCCAGCATCAATCTGGCAAAGGCAGCCCGAGCCTATGCTTTCATCAAGCGTCGCGGTTATGTGGTGCCTGAGGATGTGCGTGCCGTGGCTCATGACGTGCTCCGTCACCGTATCGGACTCACCTACGAGGCCGAGGCCAGCAACATCACCAGCGAGGAGATTGTTTCGAAGATCATCAATAAGGTCGAAGTACCTTAAAAGTGAGAGGTGAAAAGTGGAAACATCTGAAATCATAAAGAAAGTCCGAAAGATTGAGATCAAGACGCGCGGTCTGAGCTCAAACATCTTTGCAGGTCAGTATCACTCAGCCTTCAAGGGTAGGGGTATGGCCTTCAGCGAGGTGCGCGAGTATCAGTTTGGTGATGATGTGCGTGATATCGACTGGAACGTAACGGCCCGATTCCATCGGCCTTATGTGAAGGTTTTCGAGGAGGAGCGTGAGCTGACGGTGATGCTGCTGATTGATGTCAGCGGCTCGTTGGATTTCGGTACCCAGAAGCAGATGAAGCGCGACATGGTGACAGAGATCGCAGCTACAATCGCCTTCAGCGCCATCCAGAATAACGATAAAATCGGTGTTATTTTCTTTTCTGACAAGATCGAGAAGTACATTCCACCGAAGAAAGGTCGTAAGCATATCCTCTATATCATCCGCGAGATGCTCGACTTCGAACCCGAGTCTAAACGTACCGATGTGAAGCAGGCCGTAGAGTTCCTCTCCAGCGTGCAAAAGCGTCGCACGACGGCTTTCATCCTCAGCGACTTCTATGTGCGCAACGACTTCCAGCAGTCGCTGCAGATAGCCAGTCGTAAGCACGATGTGGTGGCCATCCAAGTCTACGATGTCCGTGCCCGTGAGTTGCCTGATGTAGGTTTGATGAAGGTGGTCGATGCCGAGACAGGCTTCGAGCAGTATGTGGATACCAGTTCGAAGGCTCTGCGCGTCGCCTATAATCGTTACTGGACGGGGCGTCAGAACCAGTTACAGGAGACATTCAATAAAAGCAGTGTCGACAATGTGAGCATCGCTACGAACGAGGACTTCGTGAAGGCCCTGTTGATGTTGTTCAAACAAAGAAGTTGATGAAGAGAATAGTATTTCTTATCACGTTGATTGCCAGTGTGCTGCGCTCATCTGCACAAGTACAGGTAGAGGCTTCAATAGACTCTATCCAGATTTTTGTAGGTGAGCAGGTACACGTCACGCTTTCAGCTACGGCAAAGGAGCAGGCAAAGGTAGAGTTCCCACAGTTCAAGCCCACCGAGTATATCACGCCAGGCGTCGAAGTGCTGGGTGCTAAGGAGCTTGAGGCGAAGGAGCAGGACAATGGCTTTGTGACGCGACAGATGGTCTATACGATGACCTCTTTCGACGATACACTCTATTATATCCCTCCGATGAAGGTGAAGATCGACGGTAAGCCCTACGAGAGCAAGAGCCTTGCCCTGAAGGTGCTCACCATCGAGGTTGATACCACGAACGTCGATCAGTTCTTCGGTCCCAAGGACGTTCAGGATAATCCCTTCCAGTGGAGCGACTGGAGTCTGTCGTTCTGGCTCAGCGTACTGATGCTCGTGCTGTTGGCCGCTGCCTACTACTTCTATCTGCGTCTGCGTGACAACAAGCCCATCATTACTCATATCCGTGTTGTGAAGCGGCTGTTGCCTCACCAGAAGGCCCTGCAGCAGATTGAGCAGATCAAAGCCGACAAGATGGTGGCCTCTGAGAATTCGAAGGAGTACTACACGAAGCTCACGGATACCATCCGTAAGTATATCGAGGAGCGTTATGGCTTCAGCGCCATGGAGATGACTAGTAGCGAGATTATCGACCACCTGATGGCTACCCAGGACGAGAGTGCTCTCAGCGAATTGCGCCATCTGTTCCTGACTGCTGACCTTGTGAAGTTTGCCAAATACTCCACGCTGATCAATGAGAACGATGCGAACCTCGTGAACGCCATCGACTTCATCAATCAGACGAAGCTCGAGAATGAGCCTCAGGAAGAGACTGTAAAACCACAACTCTCAGAGGAAGACCAGCGCTCGCAGAAAGCCCGTCGCGTGCTGAAATCGGTGATTACTGCCATCGCTGTAGTGTGCGTCGCCCTCTTTGGCTACGTGGTCTATACACTATATCTGTTACTTAATTAAAAGGTAAAAAGGTAAAAAAGTAAAAAGGTAAGAATGGAATTTGCCAATAAAGAATATCTGTTGCTGCTCCTACTCATCATACCTTATATTATTTGGTATGTGATGTACAGGAAGAAGTCGGAGCCCACGATGCGCATGAGCGATACCTTTGCGTTCCGTTTCGCCCCTCGCAGCTGGAAGGTCACGCTGATGCCAATCTCAATGATCCTGCGTCTGCTGGCCTTCGTGATGATCGTGCTCGTGCTGGCACGTCCGCAGACTTCCAACTCATGGAAGAGCGAGACTGTCGAGGGCATCGATATCATGCTGTCGATGGACGTCTCTACGAGTATGCTTGCCGAGGACTTGCGCCCAAACCGTATCGAGGCCGCCAAGCAAGTAGCAGCAGAGTTTATCATCGGGCGCCCCAACGACAATATCGGTCTCTGCATCTTTGCAGGCGAGTCGTTCACCCAGTGTCCGATGACTACCGATCACACCTCGTTGCTTAATCTCTTGCAGAATGTGCGTACCGACATAGCAGCACGTGGTCTCATCGAAGATGGTACCGCCATCGGTATGGGACTCGCCAATGCCGTCAGTCGCCTGAAGGACTCGAAGGCTAAGAGCAAGGTGGTGATCCTGCTGACGGATGGTAGTAACAACCGTGGTGACATCTCACCGATGACGGCTGCTGAGATTGCCAAGAGCATGGGCATCCGCGTCTATACCATCGGTGTGGGTACCAATAAGGTGGCGCCTTACCCGATGCCTGTGGCTGGCGGTGTGCAGTATGTGAATATCCCCGTGGAGATCGACACGAAGACGCTGAGTTCTATTGCCAGCATCACGGAAGGTGACTTCTACCGTGCCACGAACACCAAGGAACTGCGAAATATCTATAAGGAGATCGATAAACTCGAGAAGAGTAAGCTCAACGTCAAGAAGTTCAGTAAGCGTTATGAGGCCTATCAGCCCTTCGCCCTTGCTGCTGTTCTGGCTCTGTTGCTCGAAATACTTCTGCGTATTACGATCTTCCGTCGCATCCCGTAGGAAGTGAAAAGTGAATAGTGTAAAGTGAAGAAATATGTTTAGATTTGAAGACCCCATATATCTCTGGCTGCTGGTGCTGATTCCCGTATTGGCACTCATCCGCTTCATCTCATACAGGAATCAGAAGAAACGGTTGCGTAAGTTTGGTGAGCCTGCTTTACTCAAGGCGCTCATGCCCGATGTGTCGCGCTTCCGTCCTTCTGTGAAGTTCTGGATTCTCCAAGGTGCCTTGGCTCTGCTGGTGCTGATGCTCGCCCGTCCTCAGATGGGAACGAAGATCAGTCAGGAGAAGCGTGTGGGTATTGAGACCATCATCTGTATGGACATCAGTAACTCCATGTTGGCAGAGGATATCGTGCCGAGTCGTCTCGACCGCAGTAAGATGATGATCGAGAACCTCGTCGACCACTTCTCTAACGATAAGATCGGACTCATAGTCTTTGCAGGTGATGCCTTCGTGCAGTTGCCTATCACGAGCGACTATGTATCGGCTAAGATGTTCCTCTCGAGCATCGATCCCTCGATGATGGCTACTCAGGGTACGGATATAGGCCGTGCCATCGACATGGCCACCCACAGCTTTACCCCCGAGGAAGGCATTGGCCGCGCCATCATTGTCATCACTGATGGTGAGAACCATGAGGGTGGGGCAGTAGAGGCTGCCGTTGCAGCGAAGGATGCAGGCATGCGTGTCTATGTGCTGGGTGTCGGCTCGTCGAAAGGATCTCCCATCCCCATCCCTGGCACAGGCGACTATATGAAGGATAATACAGGCAATACCGTTATGTCGGCTCTCAACGAGCAGATGTGTAAGGAACTGGCTCAGGCTGGTGGCGGTGCCTATATCCATGTTGAGAACAACAGTGCGGCTCAGGAGCAGCTCGACAATGAGCTCGACAAACTCTCGAAGAAAGAGACCACAGCGACGCTTTACAGCGAGTTTGATGAGCAGTTCCAGGCCTTCGGACTTCTGGCTCTCCTACTTCTCGTGCTCGAGATCTGTATCCTCGACCGTCGTAATCCGCTGCTGAAGAATATCTCGCTCTTTGGCAAGAAGAAGCGTGTGGCAGCCATGTTGTGCATGCTGCTGGTGGCAGCATCTGCCAGTGCCCAGATGACTGATCGCCAGTATATTCGTCAGGGTAATAAGCAGTTCCGCTCAGGCGATTATGCCAATGCCGAGGTGTCTTACCGTAAGGCTATCGAGAAGAATGCCAAGAATCCTCAGGCAGCCTTCAACCTGGGTAATGCGCTGATGGCACAGAAGAAAGACTCTGCCGCTGTGGAGCAGTTCCAGGGGGCGGCAAATCTTGAGACCAATCCCTTGCGCAAGGCTCAGGCCTATCATAACATGGGTGTCATCTGTCAGACACATAAGATGTATGGCGAGGCCATCGAGGCTTATAAGAACGCTCTACGATTGAATCCAAAGGACGATGAGACACGCTACAACCTCGTGCTCTGCAAGCATCAGAAGCAGAAGCAGGATCAGCAGCAACAGAACCAGCAGGGTGGCGACAATGACAAGAAACAGGACGATAAACAGAAGGATCAGCAGCAGCCTGATCAGCAGAAAGATAAGCAGGACGACAAGCAGCAGGAGCAGCCTAAGCCCCAGATGAGTAAGGACAATGCCGAACAGTTGCTCAATGCCGCTATCCAGAATGAGAAGCAGACGCAGGAGAAGATGAAGCAACAGCAGCAACAGCCCCAGCGCCGCAATGTCCTGAAGAATTGGTGATTTTAGTTTATAGTTTAAATTTTATAGATGATTACTATACATGATTTGCGATGTCGGAGGTTGATGGTGAGGGTATGGATGATACTTTTCACTTTCCACTTTTCACTTCTCACTTCCATGGCGCAGACACTGAGGGGTTCTGCTCCCTCCAATGTCTCAGTGGGCGAGCAGTTCCGACTGTCGTACACGGTCAATACTCAGGATGTCAGCGATTTCCGTGCTGGCAATATTCCTGAGGAACTCGATGTGCTCATAGGACCTAACCGCTCTATGCAGTCGAGTTATCAGATGATCAATGGCCATACGAGTTCCACCTCGTCGATTACCTATACTTATATCGTCTGTGCCACGAAGAATGGTACGTTTACCATCTCGCCAGCCCATGTGGTGGTCAATGGCAAGAGTATCGCTTCGAATTCGCTCACCATCAAGGTATCGGGTACGGCACAGAGTGGCAGTAGCTCGCGCCAGCGTCAGAACGACGACGATGGCGGTGAGATGCGCGATGCTGGTAGTGCCATCTCTGGCTCCGACCTCTTCATCAAGGTCAGTGCCAACAAGAAGCGTGTCCACGAACAGGAGCCTATCCTGCTCACCTATAAGGTATACACCCTCGTATCGCTCACACAGCTGCGAGGCGATATGCCCGACCTGAAGAGCTTCTACTCTCAGGAGGTCGATCTGCCCCAGCAGAAGAGTTTCTCTGTCGAGAGGGTCAATGGGCGCCCTTATCGTACGTGTACTTGGAGCCAGTATGTCATGTTCCCGCAGATGACGGGCAAGCTCCAGATTCCCAGCATCACTTTCGAGGGTATCGTCGTGCAGCAGAATCGTAATGTCGATCCCTTCGAGGCTTTCTTCAATGGCGGCTCAGGCTATATTGAGGTCAAGAAGAAGATTGTGGCCCCAAGCATCGAGATTCAGGTTGATCCCCTGCCAGAGCGCCCAGCCAATTTCTCAGGTGGAGTGGGGCAGTTTAATATCTCTGCACAGCTCGATAAGACATCGACAAAGGCGAACGACCCTGTCTCACTGCGTATCATCGTCAGCGGTGTGGGTAACCTCAAGCTTATCAAGCAGCCCGTCATCAACATTCCCAAGGATTTCGACATGTATGATCCGAAGATTACCGATCAGACCAAGCTGACTAACAATGGTCTCGAGGGTTCGAAGATCTACGACTTCCTCATCGTGCCCCGTCATCAGGGCAAGTACGAGATTCCGCCTGTAGAGTTCACATACTTCGACACCACCTCGGGCAGTTACAAGACCGCTCGCAGCGAGAGCTTCACCCTCGATGTGGCCAAAGGCTCTGGTGCAGAAGCTGTCAACGACTTCACAGGTCAGGCAGGCTTGCAGGAACTCAATAAGGACATCCGCTACATCAAGACGGGTGATGCCCGTCAGAAAGGACTCGACAATTTCTTCTTCGGTTCAGTGGCCTATTGGGCGACGCTCATTGTCCTCGCTTTGATCTTCATCTCGCTCTTCATCGTTTTCCGTCAGCGTGCCATCGACAATGCCAATGTGACGAAGATGCGTGGTAAGAAAGCCAATAAGGTGGCTACGAAGCGCCTGAAGAAGGCAGCCCTGCTCATGGCCGAGAACAAGCCCAGTGAGTTCTACGACGAGGTGCTGCGTGCTCTCTGGGGTTATGTAGGCGACAAAATGAATATCCCCGTCGAGCAGCTCTCTCACGACAATATCAGCCAGAGACTCTCAGAGCGTCAGGTCGATGCCGAGGTGATCAGCCAGTTTATCGAGGCCCTCGATGAGTGCGAGTTCGAGCGCTATGCCCCAGGCGATCCTAAGGGTAACATGGAGAAAGTCTACGAAAAGGCTATGACTGCCATCGAGAAGATTGAGGAAACCTTTAAAAAGGTAAAAAAGTAAAAAGGTAAAAAAGTAAGAAGGTAAAATAGTAAACGATTAGAAAAGATGGAAAGATATATGGTTTTGAAAGTTGGAAGGTTGGTAAGATGGTTTTTACCCTTTTACTTATTTACCCTTTTACCTTTCAACGCTTCCGCTGCTACGAAGGCTCAGGCTGACAGTGCCTATGCCCAGGGACATTTCCAGCAGGCCATCGCCGACTACGAGGCACTCCTGAAGCAAGGTGCCTCTGCCGACCTCTATTATAATCTCGGCAATGCCTACTACCGCTCGGAGAACATCACCCAGGCCGTGCTCAACTATGAGCGTGCGCTGCTGCTCTCGCCGGGCGATCGCGATATCCGCTTCAATCTCCAGCTGGCCCGTTCGAAGACTATCGATAAAATTGTGCCTGAGTCAGAGATGTTCTTCGTCACCTGGTATCACTCACTTGTCAATCTGATGAGTGTCGACGGCTGGGCGCACACTGCCATCATCTCTCTGGTGCTGGTCATCGTGCTCTCGCTCGTCTACCTCTTCTCCCAGCCTGTATGGCTGCGCAAGATAGGCTTCTTTGGTGGCATCACGCTGCTGGTGGTCTTTATCCTCGCCAATGTGTTCGCCCATCAGCAGAAGCAGTCGCTCATCCATCGCAAGGGGGCTATCGTCATGTCGTCCTCCGTCACGGTGAAGAGCACGCCTGCTGCCAACGGCACCGACCTTTTCATCCTCCACGAGGGCACGAAGGTCACCATTACCGATGGTTCGATGCGCGACTGGAAGGAGATTCGTCTGGCGGATGGAAAGGAAGGCTGGATAGAAAGTAAGAAGATAGAACTGATATAAAATATTCCACTTGTATGATCATAGATCTGTTACTCTCAGGTGATGGTATCGGTGCTCTCATCGAACACTACGACAAGCAGCTGCTGCTCGCAGTCAATGGCAGCGATTCACTCTTTCTCGACCGTGTGGTGCGCACCCTTACGAATGCCCTGACGTGGGTGCCTTTCTACATCAGCTTGCTGTGGCTCGTCATTCGCACCAGCGAGACGATGCACAGGGTGCTCTATGTGCTCCTCGGAGTAGCTATCTGCGTGACGCTTGCGGGTATGGTCGACGATCTCATCGTGAAGCCTACCGTGGCTCGCTGGCGTCCTACCCACGATCCTGAGATTGGCATGCTCGTCGATATCGTCGATGGCTATCGTGGAGGCCGTTACGGCTTCTTCTCAGCCCATGCAGCCAACACGTTCAGTATCGCCGTGTTCTTCTGCTGGCTAGTGCGTAGCCGTGTGCTCTCAGTGGCTGCGGTCATCTGGTCGTTCATCAACTGCTGGACGCGACTCTATCTCGGCGTCCACTTCCCTGGCGACATCCTCGTGGGACTTCTTTGGGGCGGACTCGTGGGCTCCTTTGCCTATTATGTCTACTACCGCCTCACACGTAACATGGTGGTCAGCAAGACCCGTCTTTTCTCATCGCATTACACCGCTACGGGCTTCGACAAGCAGAATGTCAACATTCCTCTCTGCGTCCTGACTTTCACCATCGTCTTCGCCCTGATTAAAGCTACGATTATATGATTTCCGATCCCCGACATATCCGTATCAGCGATTATAACTATCCGCTGCCCGATGAGCGTATCGCCAAGTTCCCGATGGCTCGTCGCGATCATTCCAAGCTGCTCGTCTATCGTCATGGCGAGGTTAGCGACGATGTGTTCTACCATCTTCCCGACTACCTGCCTTCAGGTGCGCTGATGGTCTTCAATAATACGAAGGTGATCCAGGCGCGCATGCACTTCCGCAAGTCTGATGCCCAGGGACAGCCTACAGGTGCCCTCATCGAGGTGTTCCTGCTTGAGCCTGCCGAGCCCTCCGACTATGAGTTGATGTTCCAGACTACAGGCCGTTGTGCATGGTACTGTCTGGTGGGCAATCTCAAGAAGTGGAAGGAAGGGCCCCTTGTGCGCATTGTCGAGATAGCAGGCCGTGAGGTCGAAGTGCGCGCCACCCGAGGCCCTGTTCACGGCACCAGCCATCGCATCGACTTCGAGTGGACTGGCGATTGCTCTTTCGCAGAGATTATCGACGCCATGGGCGAACTACCCATTCCTCCGTATCTCAACCGTGAGACGCAGGAGAGCGACAAGACCACCTATCAGACCGTCTATTCTAAGATCAAGGGGTCAGTGGCTGCGCCTACCGCAGGGCTCCATTTCACGCCCGAGGTGCTGGCCGATCTTGATGCCCACGGCATTGATCGCGAGGAACTCACCCTCCATGTAGGTGCAGGCACGTTCAAGCCCGTGAAGAGCGAGGAGATCGAAGGTCACGAGATGCACACCGAGTATATCAGCGTGCGTCGTGACACCATCCGTAAGCTCATCGCTCACGAGGGGCAGGCCATTGCCGTCGGCACCACCAGCGTGCGCACCC
The DNA here is from genome assembly GCA_946183415.1 of uncultured Prevotella sp. GTDB lineage: Bacteria > Bacteroidota > Bacteroidia > Bacteroidales > Bacteroidaceae > Prevotella. The sequence continues at coordinate 4,218 of CAMHAM010000029.1, read as the reverse complement.
TCGAGAGTCTCTACTACATGGGGCTGAAGGTGATGCAGAATCCCGATCTGACGTCTGAGGAACTCCACGTTGCACAGTGGGAGCCGTATGAAGAAATGAATAGTGAGGGCGTTTCTGCACTCGACAGCTTGAAGGCTTTGCTTGTTTGGATGGAGGAACATCAGCTCGAAGTGCTCCACAGCAGCACGCAGATCATCATCGCACCAGGCTACGACTACAAGATTGTGAAGATGCTTGTCACCAACTTCCACCAGCCGCAGTCTACATTGCTGCTCCTCGTGAGTGCCTTCGTCAAGGGCGACTGGCACAAGATCTACGACTACGCCTTAGCTCACGGCTTCCGTTTCCTCAGCTACGGCGATTCGTCGCTGCTTATCCCATAGGCATCAAATAAAATCACATAAGGCCCGCATCCCTGCGAGCCTTATGTGTTTACAAACCAAAAACAAAGAAAAAATGAAATAACAAACTAAACATACACTAACTAAAACCAAACTTATGCAATTATGAATTAAACCCGACCGTTGCCGCTGCAACAGGTTTTCTGATGCAAATGTACGGCGAATTTCGATTCATTCCAAATAAATTTCTGACTTTTGGCTGAGGTTGTTGCGACGGCATCCCCGTTATGCGACAAAACGCCGTCAAGCACCTTTCACTCTGTCGCATTTTCCCTCTGGGGCCAGGCCCCAAGTTGCATTTTGATTTATCGGGGAGTAGAGCCTCTCCACACGCTGAGGCCGATACTGAAAGCGGGATTGAAGCTGTAGCGCACCGAGGCACCGATTTTGTCACCCACATCATTCATCCAGTAGAGGTGAGGCGGCACCTGAGGCTTGATGAGCGATTTCTGAGCGAAAAGAGCAGCCTCCCAGTGCTCGTCGAAGCGATAATTCAGCATGGCTGTCAACCCCGCATCCTTCATGACATGACTCGCGTAGTCGAGAAACGACGTATAGCCACCGATGGAGTAAGAAAGCTTTGGCGTGATCTTGCCTGCATAAGCCATCGCCATACTGTTGGCAAACCCCGAGGTAGCGTTATGTCCCAGTCCGAAGATGGCAGCAGCCGAGAGCGAGGCGTTGAACCCTGAGTGCAGCTCCCAGTCATAGAATCCCCCCATCAACCCATTATAATAAGGATAATGGGCAATCGTTCCCCGCAAAGTCAGCGGTGGCAGTGAGACATTTTCGAAGTCCTCAATCACCTCCTGTCCTATTGAAGTCAATGCGAACGAGGCAGTTAATAGGGAGATAAGCAACCTTTTCATGCTTCCTAACACTTACGAATCCAATAGCAAAAGTAAGAAAGATTTCCGAAACTTAGTTTTGGGGCCTGGCCCCAGAGGGCGAAAAAGAAAATCCCCGCTCGGGAATGAGCGGGAATGATTGTTTATTTCTTCTCTTCTTTCTTCTCGGGCTCGGCCTTCTTGGCTGCTGGCTTGTAACGCTTGTTGAGGCCGTTGATCACGTCCTGGGTGATGTCGAAGCGCTTGTCGGCCATCAGGATGTTGTCGCCTGCCTTCGAGAGAATCAGGTCGAAGTGCTTGTCGGCATTGTAGTCCTTCAGGAAGTTCTGCAGTGAGTCGCGCAGGGCCTCGTTGAACTTCGCGGTTTCGTTGGCGAGTTCACCTTCGAGACGTGCCTGCAGGTCTTGCAGGTCGCGCTGCTGGCGCTCGATGGCAGCCTGTACGCTGGCAGCCTGCTCACGGCTCTGGAATCCGTTGTTGTTGATCTTCTGCTGGAAGTTGTTGACGGCAGCCTGCAGGGCGTTTCCTTTCTGAGTCAGGGTGTTGCGGGCATTGATCGACTTCTTCTGCAGTGTCACACTGTAGTCCTTGGCAAAGTCATACTGCGTCATGAGCGAGTCGACCTCTACATACGCGATTTTCATACCTGCACCGCTGGCATTGCCTGCTGCGGGCTGTTCGTCCATCTTAGGACTTGCATTGTTGCACGATACCATCATCGCTGCGATGGCCAGTGCTGAGAAAATGTACTTTTTCATTTGAATATTTAATATTTAATCCTTAATCTTTAACGTCTTCTGACTTCGCATTTCCCGATCCTGATCGATGACGCAGTGGATGCCGCGCTCTTTCATCGCCTCGGAGTCGTGAATATGCTGCGACTTGAACTCTCCTTGCTTCACGAATAGCACTCTCACGAGGAAAAATACCATCGCAATAGCAATTATTAACGTCGATATGAGCAGAGTTTCAATCATTTTTTGTACTTTTGCACTTGCAATTCGGTTGCAAAGGTACGAATAAAAGATTAAACATTAAAGATTAAACATAAAAAAATACATTAATAATGAATAAAAACAATTTAAAACCCGCTATTGTCTTTGAAGAATTTGCGAAGATTAACGAAATTCCGCGCCCTTCGAAGCGCGAAGAGAAGATGATTGCCTACCTGCAGAACTGGGGTGAGAGTCACGGACTTGACACTAAAACCGATGAAACGGGCAACGTGATCATACGTAAGCCTGCTACGAAAGGCATGGAGAACCGCAAGACCGTCGTGCTGCAGAGTCACATGGACATGGTATGCGACAAGCTTGTCGACGTGGAGTTTGATTTCGATAAGGATCCTATCCGTACTTATGTTGACGGTGAGTGGCTGACGGCTGAGGGTACGACACTGGGTGCCGACGACGGTATCGGCTGTGCCATCGAACTGGCTATCCTCGCTTCTGACGATGTGAAGCACGGACCTATCGAATGTGTCTTCACGCGTGACGAAGAGACGGGGCTCACGGGTGCTGAGGGTATGAAGGCTGGTTTTATGACGGGCGACTATCTGATCAACCTCGACTCTGAGGATGAGGGCGAGATATTCGTATCGTGTGCCGGAGGCCGTAACACGTCGGCGAAGTTCACCTTTGGGCGCGAGGAGGCTCCTGCTGGCAGCTTTTTCATTAAGGGCACGCTGAAAGGTCTTGTGGGTGGACATTCGGGCGATGATATCAACAAGAAGCGTGCCAACGCCATCAAGGTGCTCGCACGGTTCCTCTTCCAAGAGATGAAGCGCTATGAGGGCATCGGACTCTGCCAGTTCCACTCTGGCAAGCTGCACAATGCTATTCCCCGCGACGGCTACTTCGTCATCGCCGTGCCCAACGACCTGAAGGAGAACATCCGTGCCGACTGGAACATTTTTGCTTCGGAGGTGGAAGAGGAATTCCACGTGACTGATACGCAGATGGAGTTCGGCATGGAGAGTACTGAAGGCGAGAAAATCATCGAGCCTGCTGTGGCCAAGCGCTTCGTGTGGGCTCTGCAGGCTGTCGACAATGGCATCTACGCCATCTGTCAGGATCTGGCTCTGGGTGGTATGGTGGAGACTTCGAGTAACATCGCGAGTGTCCACACCTCGGAGACGACGATCGACATTCTTTCGTCGCAGCGCTCTAACGTGATGTCGAACCTCGACAATATGTGTGCCACCATTCAAGCTGTGTTCGAGTTGGCTGGCGCTGAGGCTGTCAGCAGCGATGGTTATCCTGCGTGGAAGATGCGTGCCGACTCGAAGTTGCAGGAGATTGTCGTTGCATCGTATAAGAAGCTCTTTGGTCATGAGCCTGTGGTGCGTGGCATCCACGCCGGTCTGGAGTGCGGACTCTTCTCTGAGCGCTATCCCCAGCTCGACATGGTGAGCTTTGGCCCTACATTGCGATTCGTTCACACGCCAGACGAGCGACTGCATATCCCCACCGTGCAGATGGTATGGGACCACTTGCTGGATGTGCTGGCTAACATACCTGAGAAGTAGGCATGAAGATTATGCGCGTGCGTAATATTATATTAGGTGGCCTGGCACTGCTGCTCGCAAGCTGTGGGCAGCAGTACAAGGCTGAGAAGACCGTGAAGGCTTTTGTGGAGGAGAATATGGAGGTGGCCGACAAAATCAGTGGGCGCGACTTTGCTGACGTGGGTACCACGCGACATATTAGCGACTCGCTGATCCAAGTGATGCGCCATCGCGGTGCACCGCTATTCAAGCAGGGCATCAGCTATGGTAAAGTGCCTCAGGGTGAGCTTTTCTTCCTGAGAATGAGATTCATACACGAGGGCGACACGCTGCAAAATACGTTCTACCTGAATCAGGAGCTGACGGAGGTCGTGGCATTTAAATAACTTTTTTCAAAAAAAGTTTGCGAAAAATTTGCAGGAACGAAAAAATAGTCGTACCTTTGCACCCGCATTTGAGGAGA
>CAMHAM010000028.1 GCA_946183415.1 uncultured Prevotella sp. | reverse complement strand
ACAAAGGAGGAGTGGGAGAACAACCTGTAAATTCCAATTTAAGTGACCTCTGGGGTCAGGCCCCGAAGTAAAGTCGCAAGCGACTGTACTTTGGCGCCAGACCCGAGGGCTGCGCCTGACCCGGGGGCGGTGCCAGATTCGGGGGCTGCGCCAGATTCGGGGGCGGCGCCAGAGCCGGGTGCGGCGATTCGCTCAAAGAGCGGCTTATGATTTCTCTTTGCCTTTGAATGACTTGACTTTCATGCCGAGTTTGGTGGGCATGATGGCGTTGAGGAAGATACCTACAAGGGCTGCGATGGCAAGTCCTGACAAATGGATGGGGCCAATGGCGATGTTGTCGTTGGCTCCATATTTTACACCAATGGCCAGTACCAGGATGAGGGCTGCCACAAACACATTGCGGGAACTCTTCAGGTCGACTTTCTCTTCTACGAGGTTGCGCACACCTACTGCTGATATCATGCCATAGAGGATAAGGCTGACACCTCCGATGGTGGCTGCGGGCATGAGCTGAACCAGACAGGCAAACTTCGGACAGAAGGCCAGAATGATGGCCAGACAGGCTGCTATGCGTATCACCCTGGGATCGAACACCTTCGTGAGGTTCAGCACACCAGTGTTCTCACCATAGGTGGTGTTAGCTGGAGCGCCAAATACTGATGCAAGGGCTGTGGCGAAACCATCGCCAGAGAGTGTGCGGTGCAGACCTGGCTCGTTCAAAAAGTCTTTTCCTACCGTGGAGCTGATGGCAAACATATCGCCAATGTGCTCCATGATGGTGGCAAAGGCGATAGGCATGATGGCCAGGATGGATGACAGCATGAGCGTGGTGTTAGCATCCTCAAACACTGCCAGAATGGTATGCTCTTTGGCGATGGGGAAGCCTATCCATGCTGCCTCGCCAAGGGGTGAGAAATCGACCTCACCCATACAGGCTGCTATGATATATGACACCATGACACCCAGAAGCACAGGAATAATCTTGATGATGCCCTTGCCCCAAACTGATGATGTGATAACGGTGACGATGGCGATGATAGCCAACAGCCAGTTGGTTTGGCAATTGGCGATGGCTGAGCCTGAGAGCACCAGACCGATGGCGATGACAATGGGACCAGTGACTACGGGTGGGAAGAAGTGGAGAATCTTCTGGAGGCCAAACGACTTGATCAGTCCTGCCATCACAAAATACAGTAGTCCGGCACAAGCCACACCCAGACAGGCATAGTCGAGGGCTAATGTCTCGGAGAGTCCCTGAGTGACGCCCATCTCCTTGACGGAGGCATAACCGCCCAAGAATGCAAACGATGATCCAAGGAATGCGGGCACATTCCACTTGGAGATGAAATGAAACAGCAGGGTGCCAATACCTGCAAAAAGCAGGGTGACGGATACGTCAAGACCTGTGAGTAATGGTACGAGTACGGTTGCTCCAAACATGGCGAACAAATGTTGTACACCAAGAATCATCATGCGTGGCGTTCCCAGCTCTCGCGCATCATAAATTACATTCTGTTGATCCATTGTTTCTACTGTTGTTTAATCATTTCGACTGCAAAGATACATTATTATCATGAAACAGCCAAACTTTAAATTGACTTTATAGTGCTCTATCTGCGGCGGAATTCAGAGCAGGTGATGGCGGTGGCTATAGCGACGTTGAGACTGTCGGCTGTGGGTCCCTGATGGAAATCGGGGATAAGCAGGCGGCGGTTAACTTTTGTCCTGACCGCTTCGCTGATGCCATTGCCCTCGTTACCCATGATGATCAGTCCGTCGGAGGTGAGCTGCTGGGTGTAGATGTTCTCGCCGTCGAGGAAGGTGCCGTAGACGGGAAAGTCGGCAGGGAGTGTGTCGAGGAAATCGGGAAGATTAAAATATATAATGTTCACGCGCGCAATACTGCCCATCGTGGCTTGTACGACCTTCGGATTCCAGGCGTCGACAGTATCTTCGCTGCAGATGATGGTGGAGATGCCAAACCAGTCGGCAATGCGGATGATGGTGCCTAAGTTGCCTGGATCCTGCACACCGTCAAGGGCGAGGGAGAGTTCTGAGTTTACGGTTGACGGTTGACAGTTTACGGTTGACGGTTTACTGTTTACGGGGAGGGGGAAGAGTGCGAGGACTTGTTGGGGGTGCTGGAGGAAGCTGATGCGACGAAGCTCATCGTCGGTGACGAGCTGGGGTGTGATGCCTGCAGGAGCCTGCCAGTCAGCGGTCGCGAAAACGGCCTCTGGACGGTAGCGCAGGAGTAGGTCGCCGACGACTTTTGTCCCCTCGGCCACAAAGACCCCCTCGCGACGGCGATACTTCTTCTGTTCGAGCTGACGGATGTATTTGAGCTGGTTTTTACTGATCATTTTCAAAAAAGTCGTTAATTCCGATGCAAAAATACAAATAAATTCGTAATTTTGCAAATGAAATGAAGAAAAGGTTTATCAGACCATACTCCATACTGCTGACAGGTGTACTGCTGCTGGCGAGTTGCTCGGTTACGCGCGATCTGCCAGAAAATGTGTATATGCTCGACAAGGCGAGGGTGGTGGCCGATGGGAAATATAAGGACATCAGCACCTCGAAGTTGCAGAGCTATATCCGTCAGAAAGGCAACGCCCGTTGGTTCTCGGCCTTGAAGTTGCCTCTGGGCTTGTATGCGATGGCGGGTAAGGACAGCTCGTGGATCAACCGCACGCTGAGGAACATGGGTGAGGCGCCTGTGGTCTACGACTCGCTGTTGGCGAGACAGACCTGCGACGACTTGAGGCTGGCGCTCCATAACAAGGGCTATCTCGATGCGGAGGTAGAGCTGTTCGTCGACAAGAAGGGCAAGAAGGTGACAACCTACTACGTGCTGCATCCGAAAGATCCTTACTTCGTGGGCGATTTCGAGGAGGAAATCAACGACTCGGTGATAGCCAGACTACTGAAAGACAAACGGAAGCAGATCAGGATAGGCGACAGATTCAGTGTGGACGCGCTGAACAGCGAGCGACAAGAGATAACCTCTTATCTTCAGGATCGCGGCTACTTCCGTTTCCATAAGGAGTTCGTCACTTTTAAAGCCCACAGGCACGACGAGGAGAAGAAGGTGGACGTGAAGCTGATACTCCACCCGTATTACACCAGAGACGGAAAGGACACGTTGCACACGCACTACGACATCCGGAACATCATCTATGAGAGTGGTATGCCTGGCGACTCGACCATCCACCTCAGGCGGCATGTGCTCGAAGAGAACACCTTCCTTCAGGCGGGCGAGCCCTATTCGGCCAGTGACCTGCAGAACACGTATAACCACTTCGGACGACTGGGAGCCGTGAGGTATACCAACATCAGTTTCGAGGCCGTGCCCGACACGACACTGCTCGACTCGCGCATACTGATACAGACCAACAAACCTTCGACCATCAGCTTCCAGCCTGAGGGGACGAACACGGCTGGCGACCTGGGCGCAGCAGCCTCGCTGACCTATCAGAACCGCAATCTCTTCAGAGGCTCAGAGACCTTCAGTGTGCAGCTGCGTGGTGCCTATGAGGCCATCAAGGGGCTGGAAGGCTATAAGAATCAGGACTTCATCGAATACAGTATCGAGAGCAGGTTGACGTTCCCACGATTCATCGTGCCCTTCCTCAACAATGACATTCGTCGCAGGATCATTGCCACGAGCGAGGTGTCGCTGACCTTCGACTCGCAGGACCGCCCCGAGTTCCACCGTCGTGTGCTCTCAGGCGTGTGGCGATACAACTGGCGCCCTCAGCACCATCATGACAGCTATCGTATCGACCTGATAGACCTGAACTATGTGTTCATGCCCTGGATCAGCGAGACCTTCAAGAAAGAGTATCTGGACGACGACACGAACTCGAACGCCATCCTGCGTTATAACTACGAGGACCTGTTTATCATGAAGATGGGGTTCGGCTATACCTACAACAATGGTCGCTATGCGCTGAAGGCAAATGTGGAGACGGCGGGTAACCTGCTGAACCTCTCGTCGCACATCTTCGGTGCTGATAAGAACGATGAAAATCAGTTTATGCTCTTCGGTATCGCCTATGCCCAGTATGTGAAGGGCGATTTCGAGTTTACCAGACAGCTGTTGGGCAGGATGAACCGCGACCAGCTGGTGTTCCACTTCGGTATCGGCATCGCCTATCCTTATGGTAACAGCAGTATCCTGCCCTTCGAGAAGCGCTATTTCTCGGGAGGAGCGAACAGTGTGCGAGGCTGGAGTGTGAGAAGTCTGGGACCAGGCAATTACAAGGACAAAGACGGACGAATCAATTTCATCACACAGACGGGTGACCTGAAACTCGACCTGAATCTGGAATATCGCACGCACCTCTTCTGGAAGTTCGCAGGAGCCTTGTTTCTTGATGCTGGAAATATCTGGACGCTCAGAGACTATAAAGATCAGCCTGGAGGACAGTTTAAGATTAGCAGTTTTCTTGATGATATCGCTGTCAGCTATGGCTTGGGATTACGTCTGAATTTTGACTATTTTATCTTACGTTTCGACCTTGGCATGAAAGCTATCAATCCAGCTTACAGGACTGAGGAAGAAGACCATTTTCCTCTGGTGCATCCTCGTCTGAGCAGGGATCTGGCTTTCCACTTTGCAGTAGGAATGCCGTTCTAAAAATGAAATGTAAGCATTTAAAAATGTAATCACGTAAAAATGTAAAAATGTAAAAAAGCGAAATTTATTTGGTGTTTCACTTGATTTTTCGTAATTTTGCACGAAAAATATAAAATTAGAATGTTGAAGTTTATATCGTTTGGTAGCGGGAGCAGTGGAAACTGTTACTATCTTGCCACCAAAACTGACGCACTCATCATAGATTTAGGCGTGGGTATCCGCACACTGAAGAAGCAATGCAGGGACTACGGCGTAGACCTGAATAAGGTGAATCATGTGCTGATCACTCACGATCATGCTGACCACATCAAGTCGGTGGGCTCCTTCAGTCATGACTACAAGGTGCCCGTCTATGCTACCAAGCTCGTTCATCAGGGTATCGACTCGAACTATTGTATCATGCGGAAGATATCGCCGGAGCTGAAGGTGACTATTGCTCCTGGGTTGCAGTTGAATCTTGGCGACTTCGTCATCAAGCCATTCGCCGTTCCCCATGATTCGAATGAGAATGTAGGCTATGAGGTGAGGGTAGGAGATATCTGTTTTGTGATCATCACCGATGCAGGCAGTATCACTGAGGAGTGCTGTGAGGCTATCGCCAATGCCAATTATCTGGTGATCGAGGCTAATCACGATGTGGAGATGCTGAAGGGCGGTCCTTATCCTGCCTATCTGAAGAAGCGTATCGCCAGCAAGAGCGGCCATCTGTCGAATGAAGACTGCGGCAAGGCGCTGGCAGAGAACATGTCGGAACATCTGCGCCACGTCTGGCTCTGTCATCTCAGCGAGGAGAACAATCATCCTGAGTTGGCACGCAAGACGGTAGAGACAATCCTGCGCAGTCATGGGGTGATACCTGGCAAGGATGTGGAGCTGGAGGTGCTCAGACGCACGATGCCTTCAGGGCCATATGAGCTATTTTAGTTTACGGTTTACAGTTTAGAGTTGAGAGAAATGACGGAGGTGATTGTAAAGGATGCTGACCTGCAGCAGGCGGCGATGGAGGGAATGGATGAATTCCTGGGCGTGTTTACGAAGGCCATCTATGATGCTATTGGTGGAGAACTGACGGCAGAGAATATGGGTGAGTTGAATAGCGACCAGTTGACGCTGCTCTCATGGGATATCCTGCACGAGGAGCTGATGGACGGCGGTTTCGTCCAGCTGATCTATAATGGCTATGGTCCCTTCATCTTCAAGAACCCCTTTGCCAAAGCCCTGCGCCAGTGGGGACTGCGTGAGCCCTCGAAGTTTATCTACGAAGCCCACACCCTCTGGCTGAAGCATCGAGAGGAGATAGAGCGCGAACTGAGTGATGAAGAGTTTATGGCTCTTTTCGAGCAGTTCCCCGACTTCGAGACGATGGACGATCAGTTTATCGAGAATGAAGAGGCCTGGACGGAGGATATTGCCCACTACGTGGACGATCATATTGAACGCTTTGCGAAAATTGTAGATTAAACATTAAATTTCAGAGATATTTAACATTGAATAAGACAGAGGAATTACTTAGGAAAAAGAGTCCTATACAGATACGCAATAAGAAGGCATCGTTCGAATACTTCTTTATTGAGACCTACACGGCAGGCATCGTACTGACGGGTACGGAGATTAAGAGCATCCGACTGGGAAAGGCCAGTCTGGTGGACACCTATTGTACGATCATCAACGGTGAGATGTGGGTGAAGGGCATGAGCGTAAGTCCATACTTCTATGGTTCGTACAACAACCACGAGATGAAGCGCGACCGCAAGCTGTTGCTCACCAAGAAGGAGATACGCAGTCTGGAGAGTGCCACGAAGCAGACAGGCTACACCATCGTCCCCCTGCTGATATTCATCGACGACAAAGGTCGCGCGAAGATGGACATTGCGCTCTGTAAGGGTAAGAAGGAGTTTGACAAGCGTCAGACACTCAAGGAAAAAGAGGATCGCCGTGAGATGGACAGGGCGATGAAAGTGTGGAAGTAGTGAAGAGTGAAAAGTGAAGAATAGGCTTAACGATATTATCAAAGACAGAATACTCGTGCTCGACGGAGCGATGGGTACGAAGATACAGACTTACGATCTGACGGAGGCTGACTTCCGAGGAGACCGTTTTACACATGTGGCCGGTCAGCTGAAGGGTAATAACGACATTCTCTCGCTGACGCGTCCTGACGTGATAGAGGACATCCACCGTCTGTATCTTGAGGCTGGCGCTGACATCATAGCAACCAACACATTCAGCAGCCAGCGTATATCACAGGCAGACTATCAGTTGGAAGATGCAGCCAGAGATATGGCACTCGCAGGAGCCAGGATAGCCCGCAAGGTGGCTGATCGCTACTCGACGGCAGACAAACCACGCTTTGTGGTAGGTTCGATGGGACCAACTAACAAGACCTGTTCGATGTCGCCCGATGTGACTAACCCTGCAGTTCGTGACTTGACTTACGACCAGCTGCGCGAGGCTTATGAAGAACAGGCAGACGGCTTGATGGAGGGTGGGGTAGACGCCTTGCTCATCGAGACCATCTTCGACACACTCAATGCGAAGGCTGCCATCGATGCCGTAACTTGGGTGATGGAGCGGAGAGGTGTCAAGCTACCCATCATGCTCTCTGTGACTGTCAGCGATCTGGCAGGTCGCACGTTGAGCGGTCAGACGCTCGATGCCTTCCTTGCCAGCATCAGCACATACGACATTTTCTCACTGGGGCTGAACTGTTCGTTTGGTGCCACCCAGATGAAGCCCTTCCTCAGGGAACTGGCTCGCAAGGCACCTTATTATATTACAGCCTATCCAAATGCCGGACTGCCTAACTCAATGGGACTCTACGACGAGACGGCTGAGACGATGGCGCCCAAGATGGGGGAAATCGTTGATGAGGGTATGGTGAATATCATTGGTGGTTGCTGTGGTACAGACGAGACATTTATCGCAGCCTATCAGCCTCTGGTGGTGGGCAAGCAGCCCCATGTGCCTGTGGAGAAGCCTCAGACGATGTGGCTCTCAGGACTCGAGTTGCTCGACGTGTCGCCAGAAGTGCAGTTCGTCAACGTAGGCGAGCGCTGTAACGTGGCAGGTTCGAGGAAATTCCTCCGACTAATCAAAGAAAAGAATTACGACGAGGCCATTGGTATCGCCCGTAAGCAGGTGGCTGATGGTGCCCTCGTGATAGATATCAACATGGATGACGGTCTGCTCGACGCCAAGTCAGAGATGGTGACCTTCCTCAACATGATTGCTGCAGAGCCCGATATTGCCAAAGTGCCTGTGATGATCGACTCCTCAGACTGGGAGGTGATTGTGGCAGGACTGAAGTGTGTACAGGGCAAGAGTATCGTCAACTCGATCTCGCTGAAAGAAGGCGAGGAAAGGTTTCTGGAGCATGCCCGCGATGTGAAACGTTATGGTGCAGCAGTCGTCGTGATGTGTTTCGACGAACAGGGACAGGCTACAAGCTATGAGCGCAGAATTGAGATCGCAGAGAGAGCCTACAAACTGCTTACAGAACAGGTGGGTATGAATCCGCTTGATATCATCTTCGACCCTAATGTGTTGGCTGTGGCCACAGGTATGGAGGAGCACGACAGTTATGCTGCAGACTTCATCCGTGCGACGGGCTGGATCAAGAAGCATCTGCCTGGTGCTCATATCAGCGGAGGAGTCAGCAACTTGAGTTTCTCCTTCAGAGGCAATAACTATATCCGTGAGGCAATGCACGCAGTATTCCTCTATCATGCCATCAAGCAAGGTATGGACTTTGGAATCGTAAATCCCTCAACTAAAGTGACATACACAGATATACCTCAAGCACGGCTGGAGATTATCGAAGATGTCATCTTGAATCGTCGCAGTGATGCTTCAGAGCGCTTGATCGCTTTGGCAGAAGAGATTCTTGCCGAGGAGGCTTCGATGAAGGGTGTTTCGAGGAAGGAGGAAGGAGGAGCGAGGAAGGAGAACGGTTCTGTAGTAGATCATTCTGAATCAGTCGAAGAGCGCCTTTCGCATGCACTTATCAAAGGTATAGGCGACCATTTGGAGTCAGATCTGCAGGAAGCACTTCGAATGTACCCACATGCTGTAGATATCATCGAAGGTCCGCTGATGGCAGGCATGAACAAAGTGGGACAACTCTTTGGCGAAGGTAAGATGTTCCTGCCCCAGGTGGTGAAGACAGCCCGTACGATGAAACAGGCAGTAGGCATCCTCCAGCCTTATATTGAGGCAGAGAAGGCTGAAGGCGGAAAAAGTGCAGGAAAGGTGCTTCTGGCAACTGTGAAAGGCGACGTGCACGATATCGGAAAGAATATTGTGGGTGTCGTGATGGCCTGCAACGGTTATGAGATTATCGATATGGGGGTGATGGTGCCTGCCGAGCAGATTGTGCGCAAGGCACAAGAGGAGCATGTGGACATTATCGGACTCAGTGGACTGATTACACCCAGTCTGGAGGAGATGGTCAATGTGGCAAGGGAGTTGCAGCGTGCTCACCTGAATATCCCCATCATGATAGGAGGAGCCACCACCAGCGAGCTGCATGTGGCCCTGAAGATTGCACCCGTCTATGAAGGAGCGGTGGTGTGGTTGAAGGATGCCTCGCAGAATGCGCTCGTGGCAGCCCGTCTGATGAACGACGAGCAACAGATGGAAGAGGAACTGGCCAAGAAATACCAGCATCTGCGCGATGACTATCAACAGCAGCAAGCGGCTCTAGTTTCGCTTGATGAAGCCAGAAAACATAAGGAAAATTTATTCTAATGATGAAGAAGACAATATTATTGACAATGGCGCTGATGCTCGCGATGGCAATGGGCGCACAACAGAAGAGGGAGATGCGCGGTGCGTGGATCCAGTGTGTTAACGGACAGTTCCAGGGACTTGGTACAGTGAAAATGCAACAGACGCTGACCTATCAGCTCAATGAGTTGCAGCGAGACGGAGTGAACGTGATCATCTTCCAGGTTCGCCCAGAGTGCGATGCGCTCTATGAGAGTAAGCTCGAGCCTTGGAGCCGTTTCCTGACCGGACAGCAGGGTAAGGCACCAAGTCCCTACTGGGATCCTCTGAAATGGATGATTGAAGAGTGTCACAAACGTGGTATGGAGCTGCATGCCTGGATCAATCCCTATCGTGCTAAGACCAAAGGCACCAAGATGCTGGCATCCAATCATATCAGTGTGCGCAAGCCTATGAACTGCTTCGCCTACGACGATCTGTTTATCCTGAACCCAGGTATTGCAGAGAATCGCGACTATATCTGTGAGGTGGCCAAGGATATCGTCACACGTTACGATGTCGACGGTATTCACATGGACGACTATTTCTATCCTTACCCCGTGAAAGGTGAGAGCGTCCCCGACGATGAACTATTCTATGACAACCCTAATGGTCTGAAGAATCAGAATGACTGGCGTCGTTATAACGTGAACCTCTTTGTCGAACAGTTCTATAAGACCGTCCACGCAACCAAGCCTTGGGTGAAGGTGGGTATCTCGCCCTTTGGTATCTATCGCAATAAGCGCAGTTCTGAAATCGGTAGCAATACCAATGGCCTGCAGAACTACGACGATCTTTATGCTGATATCCTCCTGTGGGTCAATAATGGCTGGCTCGACTACTGCGTGCCTCAGATCTATTGGGAGATTGGCAACAAAGCTGCTGATTACGAGACCTTGATCCACTGGTGGAATCAGTATGCAAGTGCCCGTCCGCTGGTGATTGGTGAGGATGTAGAGCGTACCGTGAAGCATAGTGACCCCAAGAATCCTAATGTTCACCAGCTCTCAGCGAAGATGGCATTGCATCAACAGTTGCCCAACGTTCAAGGCTCAGTGCTCTGGTATGCTAAAGCTGTCGTTGACAATGTGGGTAACTACGGTACTTCTCTACGTCAGACTTATTGGCGCTATCCTGCTCTGCAACCTGCTATGCCCTTCATCGACGACAAGGCACCTAAGAAGGTGCGCAAGATGAAGCCTATCTGGACCAGCGACGGCTACGTGCTCTTCTGGACAGCTCCGAAGGGAGATAACTGGGACGATCAGGCTGTGAAATATGTGGTCTATCGTTTCGGAGCCAAGGAGAAAATCGACACCAATGATCCTTCAAAGATCTGCGCTATCACCACACAGCCCTTCTATAAGCTGCCCTATGTCGACGGCAAGGAGAAGTGGGTATACGTCGTAACAGCTCTCGACCGTCTGCAGAACGAGAGTAAGGCAGTGAAGAAGAAAGTTAAACTGTAGAAGTATGAAATACAAATGGTTAGGAGGAATGGCTGCAGCCTTACTGTTATGTGCATGTGGGGGTGGTAGCCATAAGATGTCGCCAGAGGAACTGGCCCATAAGCTCGACAGTGTGAAGGCACTGGAGATTAAAGAGAAGCTGGCGCTGCAGGGTATCAATCTGGAGGAAGCTGATAACCCCTTGAAGCAATTCTATGACAGTCTCGATATCCAGACGTTGCCTATCAGCTATACGGAGGACTATGTGAACTTCCTGCCAAGTTTCAAGCCTGTGCCACAGGAGATCGCGTCGTATCTGGAGTTCGAAGGGCGCTCGCCTAAAGCCATCACACTGCCTGAGACCGTAGGTGCCCGTCTGCTTCTGTTGGCTGCCGACGAGGTAGAGCATAAATACTCATTATGGCTCTACAGCCTTGATGATGAGTATATTCCCGTTGATAAGCTCTGTCTCTATGCCATAGAGGATGAATCCGACTTGGACATCGATTCCGAGACCTTCATCCAGTACTTCTCGATTACCAGCGACTACGAGATACATCTACTCGACTATTCGGGCAAGACGAACAAAGCACGTCTGGAAGAAGTCTACACCATCGATGAAGCCCGTAAGTTTGTACTTCAGCGTAGTCAGGAGTTCGCACCAACAGGTGAGATCAATCCTTCAGCAATGTATTAAGAAAATTATTCAGATCGTCGTCAAGACCCTCCATCAGATCAGGGTCTATGATGACGGTCTCATCGTCAACGATATAAAGTTCTGCCAACGACTCCTTATCATCGTCCTCAAGCACGAATGAGAAAGGCTTCAGAATCGACATATTGTCGATGGTATCCTTCATCTTCTCGAGACACTTCCTGAACACAGGCACGATTTCCTCATAGAAATTGTCGTCCTTGTTGTCAATCCAGTCTTCAACGATACAGCGGTTCAGTTCCACATCATCATCGTTGAAAGCCATCAGTTCGCCTGTATCCTGTGTTACTCGCAGGTGAATGTCTGTCATCACCGAAGCTTCCTTCTGAGGCGGGAATTTCTCGGCTACTTTTCGGATCGCACGTCCGATTTGCTGGAGTGTCTGTTCGCTTGCTTTCATCTTTGATAAGTTGTTATGCGCTACAAAAGTATAAAAAATCATTGGAAACTGCAAACGATTACGATTATTTTTTCAAAAAATACTTAATTTCTACATTGTAATTCTTAAAATTGTCGTACCTTTGCAAGGTGCATACTAATAAAGTAAGTCATTCAGGAATTATCGAATCCATCGCCGAGGGGTGTGTAAAGGTTCGCATTCTTCAGACATCGGCTTGTGCAGCCTGTAAGATAGCGGGCCATTGCAATGCGTCAGAGTCGAAAGAGAAGATTGTCGAGGTGTTTACCGACCGTTTTGCAGGTTATTCCATAGGGCAGGAGGTCGTGGTCTGTGCCTCTCGTGATGTTGCCAATAAGGCATTGCTCCTGGGTTTCGGTGTTCCGTTTCTGGTGCTGGTGGGTGTGCTCGTGCTTGTGCTTCGTGTCACAGGCGATGAAGGTGTTGCTGCTCTTAGTGGTATTTTGGCACTGATACCTTACTATTTCGTGCTATACCTCTTCCGTAGTCGTATCCGCGAGCAGTTATCATTTTATATTGAATAATTCATTAATAACAAACTAAAACAATATCAAAGCATTATGAATTTCATCTTGATTGCAGTGATTGTCTTAGGAGCAATTGGTCTGATAGCAGCCGTTGTGCTGTTTGCCGCCTCCAAGAAGTTCGCTGTGTATGAGGATCCCCGTATTGCGCAAGTCAGCGAGTTGCTGCCAGGTGCCAATTGCGGTGGATGTGGATTCCCAGGATGTAGTGGTATGGCAGACGCCCTCGTGAAAGGTGCTGATGCTGGAAGCCTTGATGGACTACTCTGTCCGGTAGGCGGTGCTGAGACCATGGGAAAGGTGGCCGATCTGCTTGGTATGGCAATAGCCAACACTGAGCCGATGGTGGCTGTAGTGAGATGTAACGGCACTTGCGAGCATCGTCCTCGCATTGCAGAGTATGCAGGTCTTCGCACCTGTGCTGCCATGCATGCCTGTGGTGCAGGTGAGACAGCCTGCGGCTTCGGCTGTTTAGGTTGCGGTGATTGTGAGGCAGCCTGCCAGTTTGATGCCATCAAGGTTAATCCTGAGACGGGCATTCCAGAGGTCGATGAAGACAAGTGTACCTCATGTGGTGCCTGTGTGAAGGCTTGCCCACGCAGCATTATCGAGCTCCGCAAGAAAGGTCCGAAGGGTAGGAGAGTCTTCGTGTCTTGTGTCAATAAGGACAAGGGGCCTGTAGCCATGAAGGCATGTACTGTCAGCTGTATTGGCTGCGGTAAGTGTGAGAAGGAGTGTAACTTTGGTGCCATCACCGTTGAGAACAATCTGGCATATATCGATTTTGAGAAGTGCCGTCTGTGCCGTAAGTGCGTCACAGTATGTCCTAAGAAGGCGATTCTCGATGTCAATTTCCCCACGCCGGCACCAGCTCCTAAGCCTAAGGAGCCAGCTGCCCCGAAACCAGCAGAATCTTCTATTTCAAATAAATAAGAAAGGAGCCCTTCGTTATGAATATCAGAACATTTAGAATAGGTGGTATACACCCCGAAGAGAACAAGCTGACACACGAAGCCAAGACACAGGTGGCAGCTCTTCCCAAACAGGCCATCTTCCCCCTGAGCCAGCATATCGGTGCTCCGGCCAAGCCTGTCGTCCAGAAGGGCGACAGCGTGAAGGTGGGCACGATGATTGCCGAAGCTGGAGGTTTCGTTTCTGCCCCCATTTTCTCATCTGTAAGCGGAACCGTTGCCAAGATCGACACAGCCATCGATGCCACTGGCTATCGCAAGCCTGCTATCTATATCACGGTGAATGGTGATGAGTGGGAGCCCAACATCGACCGCTCCGATAAGTTGGAAACAGTAGAGGATCACCCAGAACTGACGCCTGAAGAGATTGTTAATCGCATTAAGAATGCTGGTGTTGTTGGTATGGGTGGTGCCTGTTTCCCCACTTTCATCAAACTGACGCCTCCGCCTACGGCTAAAGCCGAATGTGTGATTATCAACGCCGTTGAGTGTGAACCTTATATTACTGCCGATTTCCGCTTGATGATGGAGAAAGCTGATGAGATACTGATTGGTCTGGAGCTGTTGATGAAGGCTGCGAAGGTGACAACCGGTTATATCGGCATTGAAACCAATAAGATGCCTGCCATCGAACTGCTCACAGAGAAATGTGCCAAGAAGTTTAATGGCTCTGCCTATACTGTAGAGGTGGTACCTTTGAAGCAACGTTATCCCCAGGGTGGAGAGAAGCAGCTGGTGGATGCCGTCATCCGTCGTCAGGTGCCTGCTCCTCCCGCAATTCCTGTGAATGTAGGTGCTATCGTACAGAATGTGGGTACTGCATATGCCGTATATGAGGCTGTGATGAAGCATAAGCCGCTCTTTGAGCGCTATACCACCGTAACAGGTAAGAAGATTAAGAATCCAGGTAACTTCCTGGTGCGTATGGGAACACCCATGCAGGATCTGATTGATGCCTGTGGTGGTATGCCTGAGGGTGACAATAAGTTGCTGGCTGGTGGTCCGATGATGGGTAAGGCTTTGACTTCTGTAGAAGTACCTATCTGTAAGGGAACTAACTCGGTGACGATTATCTCTGACGATGAAGCTCGTCGTAAGGAACCTCAGCCCTGTATCCGTTGTGCCAAGTGCGTAGGTGCCTGTCCAATGGGACTTGAACCTTATCTGCTTGCCAAGCTCTCAGAGGTAAAGAATTGGGAGCGCGCTGAGCGTGAGGATATCGTCAGTTGTATCGAATGTGGTTCATGTCAGTTCACCTGTCCTGCCCACCGTCCGCTTCTCGACAATATCCGTCAGGGAAAGAGCACCGTCATGGGTATCATCCGCAGCCGTGCTGCTAAAAAATAAAAAAGGTAAAAAAGTAAAAAGGTAAAAATACAATGGGAAAATTAATTGTATCATTATCGCCACACGCACATGGAACTGATACCGTAGAGCGCAACATGTACGGCGTCATCATCGCCTTGATGCCTGCTCTGCTCGTGTCGTTCATCTATTTCGGCCTTGGCTCAGTCATCGTTACGGCAACGAGTGTGGCTGCCTGCGTCTTCTTCGAGTGGGCTATCAGCAAATATATCCTGAAGCAGGAGCGCAATACCATCTGCGACGGCTCTGCCATCCTCACAGGTCTGCTCCTGGCCTTCAACCTGCCTTCCAATCTCCCCATCTGGATTATCCTCATCGGTGCGCTCTTCGCCATCGGCGTGGCCAAGATGACATTCGGAGGCCTGGGCAACAATCTCTTCAATCCTGCGCTTGTGGGTCGTGCCGCCCTGCTTGTCGCCTTCCCCGCCCAGATGACGTCGTGGCCACAGGCAGGACAGTTGGGCAGTTATCTTGATGCAGAGACGGGGGCAACACCTCTTTCTATCATGAAAGCAGCTATTAAGAGCGGAGATGCTTCATTATTAAATGAACTCCCTGAGAGCCTGCACATGTTTATTGGCCTTCCAAGTGACTGTGGTTATGGTGCTGGTTCACTGGGGGAGGTCTGTGCGCTGGCCCTATTGCTCGGTCTGGCCTTCATGCTGTGGAAGAAGATCATCACCTGGCATATCCCTGTATCTATTATCTGCACGGTGTTCGTGTTTGCTGGTCTGCTCCATCTGGCTAATCCTATCTACGCTGATCCTATCTCAGTCATCTTCTCCGGAGGTCTGATGCTGGGTGCCATCTTCATGGCTACGGATTATGTGACATCACCGATGACACCGAAGGGACAGATTATCTATGGTGTAGCCATTGGCTTCCTGACAGTCGTGATCCGTAACTGGGGTGCCTATCCTGAAGGAATGTCGTTCGCCATTCTCATCATGAATGCGTTCACTCCGCTGATTAATAATTATGTAAAACCCAAGCGCTTCGGTGAAGTGCCTGCCAAGAACTAAAGGAGGACCAGACGTATGAAAAAGTTAGAATCATCTTTGACGAATATGGTGCTGGTACTCACAGGAGTAGCAGTCATCATGGGTGGTATTCTCGCTTACGTGAACCACCTGACGGAAGGGCCTATCAATGACCAGAAGGCCAAGGCGCTTGCTGATGGTATCAAAAGTGTGATGTGTGTCAGCGACATTAAGGTTGCTAAGACAGATACAGTGCGACAGAATGATGCCAAGGGTAAGGAACTTACCTATATCATTTATCAGACACAGGATGCGCAAGGTAAAGATCTTGGTGCTGCCGTAGAGAGCACTACCGGTGGTTTCGGTGGTGATCTGAAGGTGCTTGTGGGCTTCGATCCAGAAGGAAAAGTGTTAGGATATACCTTGCTTGAGCATGCAGAGACACCAGGACTTGGTGCTAAGGCCGACAAATGGTTCCAGAAGGGCGAGAAGGGTGACATCATCGGTAAGGATCCGAAAGAGCCTCTGACTGTCTCTAAAGATGGTGGTCAGGTAGATGCCATTACTGCTTCAACGATTACCAGTCGTGCATTCCTGCTTGCGGTCAACAATGCCTATACTGCATATAAAGCTACGCCTGTTGATGGTGAAAGCGGTGCTACGAATCAAGTAAAAGAAGGAAAGGAGGAATAACCTATGAATGCAATACAGATTATCAAGAATGGCATCGTCAAGGAGAACCCGACGTTCGTCCTGATGCTCGGTATGTGTCCTACGCTGGCCACCACCACCTCTGCCATCAACGGTATGTCGATGGGACTCGCCACGATGGCTGTGCTCATCTGCACCAACTTTGTGATTTCGTGCCTCAAGTCGGTGACCCCCGACAAGGTGCGCATCCCCGTGTTCATCGTCGTGATTGCCGCCTTCGTCACCATCCTGCAGATGGTCATCAAGGCCTATCTGCCCGACATCGACGCAGCCCTTGGACTCTTCATCCCGCTGATCGTCGTCAACTGTATCATCCTCGGACGTGCCGAGGCCTTTGCGGCCAAGAACTCGCCCGTAGCCTCTCTCTTCGACGGAATCGGTATCGGTCTCGGATTTACCATCGGTCTGACGCTGCTGGGTGTCTGCCGTGAACTGCTGGGCAATGGCTCTGTCTTCGGACTCACCTTATTGCCTGAAACCTATAACATCCTGCTCTTCGTGCTGCCTCCAGGTGCTTTTATCACCCTCGGCTTCCTGATTGCTATTGTCAATAAACTTAGAAAGGCATAAATTATGGAATATATACTGATTTTCATTAGCGCCATCTTCGTGAACAACATCGTGTTGTCACAGTTCCTCGGCATCTGTCCGTTCCTTGGCGTATCGAAGAAGATTGACACCTCGCTGGGTATGGCAGCAGCTGTAGCCTTCGTGCTGACATTGGCTACCATCGTCACCTGGTGTGTGCAGAAATACGTGCTCGATGCCTTCGGACTGCAATATCTGCAGACCATCGCCTTCATCCTCGTCATTGCCTCGCTGGTGCAGATGGTGGAGATTGTGCTCAAGAAGGTGTCGCCAGCCCTCTATCAGGCGCTGGGCATCTTCCTGCCGCTGATCACGACCAACTGTGCCGTGCTCGGTGTGGCCATCCTCGTCATTCAGAAAGACTTCAACCTCTTGCAGTCTGTGGTCTATGCCTTCTCTACGGCCATTGGCTTCGGGCTGGCTCTGACCGTGTTTGCTGGCATGCGTGAGCAGCTTGAGCTCGTCAAGATTCCCAAGGGCATGCAGGGCATGGCCATCGTGATGCTCTCTGCCGGACTGCTCTCATTAGCTTTCATGGGCTTCTCGGGTGTCGACGGCGGACTGAAGGTGCTCTTCGGCCTCGACTAATTTATTATTAATACAACAAATATGAAACAGACAATTTTAGTGACTGGCGGTACGGGCTTCATCGGAAGCCATACGACCGTGGAACTGCAGGAAGCAGGCTACGAGGTGGTCATCATCGACAACCTCTCAAACTCAAACGCAAACGTGGTTGACGGCATCGAGAAGATTACGGGCATTCGCCCCGCCTTCGAGAAGGTGGACTGCTGCGACATGGAGGCGCTGGAGGGCGTGTTCAAGAAGTATCCGAAGATTGAGGGTATCATCCACTTCGCTGCCTCGAAGGCTGTGGGCGAGAGCGTGGAGAAGCCGCTGATGTACTATCGCAACAATCTGACGAGCCTGATCAACCTGTTGGAGCTGATGCCGAAGTATGACGTGAAAGGCATCATCTTCTCGTCGAGCTGCACGGTGTACGGTCAGCCCTCAGCAGAGAATCTGCCCGTGACGGAGAATGCGCCTATCCAGAAGGCAATGAGTCCTTACGGCAATACTAAGCAGATTAACGAGGAGATCATCCAGGACTACATCCACTCTGGTGCGCCTATCAAGAGTATTATCCTGAGATACTTCAACCCTATTGGTGCACATCCCACTGCACTGATTGGCGAGCTGCCCAACGGCGTGCCTATGAACCTGATTCCATTCGTGACACAGACGGCAATGGGCATCCGCAAGCAGCTGAAGATATTCGGACATGACTATAACACTCCAGACAAGACCTGCATCAGAGACTATATCTACGTAGTGGATCTGGCCAAGGCTCACGTGAAGGCTATGGAGCGTGTGCTCGACAAGCCTGAGACTGATGCCGTAGAGGTGTTCAACATCGGAACTGGCAAGGGACTCTCGACACTCGAGGTGGTACAAGGCTTCGAAAAGGCAACAGGCGTGAAGGTGAACTGGGAGTTTGCACCGCGCCGCGAGGGCGACATCGAGCAGGTATGGGGTAATGTCGACAAGGCCAACAAGGTGTTGGGCTGGAAGGCAGACACGCCTACCGAAGAGGTGCTGAAGAGTGCCTGGAAGTGGCAGGAGAAACTTCGCAAAGACGGCATTCAGTAAGAACGATAATCCCTCTCAATCGAGAGGGATTATTGTTTTAAAGGTGCCAGTGGCATTGAATTCATCAAGACTGACTGGTTCTCGGAACAATCCGAAGAGCGAGGATCCTGAGCCCGACATCGCTGCATAGGCAGCTCCCAGGTCGTAGAGTCGCTGTTTGATGGCTGCAATCTCAGGATGGAGCGCAAAGACACTCTTCTCAAAATCATTAGTGAGTTCATCGCGCCAGTTCTCCACAGGTTGCATCACGATATCGCGACAGTTCTTTGGTGGCCGCTGAGGAACGATCAGCGAGAATGCCTCCTTCGTAGGCACAGGGATGTCGGGGCGGACTACAGCGAGATACCATCCCTTCAGACTGAGACTGATAGGCTGCAGCCGCTCACCAATGCCCTCAGCATAGCAGGGACGATTGAGGATAAAGAATGCACAATCGGCTCCCAGACGGGCTGCATACTGAATCATTTGCTCATCGCTCAATCCCAGTTGGAACTGTTGGTTGAGCAGAGTGATCATAAATCCACAGTCGCTTGAACCTCCACCCATGCCGGCCTGCGTGGGTATACCTTTATATAAATGCGCGTGCACGCGAGGCAGGGCAGGGAAGTCGTGCTTGAGCACGTTATAGGCTCGCACAACGAGATTGCGCTGTTCGTCGCCGTCGATATGGATATTCGTCACCTTCAGGTCGCAGTCAAACTCTGAAGGAAACTCAGAATCCATTGGGAATACCTCCAGTGCATCGCAGATGGGCACTGGGTAGAAGACGGTTTCCAGATTGTGATAACCGTCGGGGCGACGCTCTACGACGTTAAGCCCCAGATTGATTTTGGCGATTGGACTTGTCAGCATGTTGTTTCTTGCCTTTTTTGTTATTCTTTGAGCCGTTGCCTTTGGAGTGCCATCGGCCATGACGACGGGTATTGGAGCGCTTTTTCTGCCGCTTGGTGTATTCAGGCCCTTCACCGATACCATCTGGCAGCGGATTCTTCGCAACCTCCTTACCAAGGAAATGCTCTATCTGTTGGAAACGATAGATGTCTGCTTCGCTGACAAATGTGATAGCCACACCATCGCGCTGGGCACGGGCTGTACGTCCGATACGATGCACATAGTCTTCTGCGTCGTGGGGTACATCGTAGTTGATGACTGTCAGGATGTCGTCGATGTCGATACCTCTGGCCACGATGTCTGTTGCTACAAGTACATCTGTCAGTCCTGCCTTGAAGCGATACATCACCTCATCGCGCTCCTGCTGCGAGAGGTCGCTGTGCATTTGGTCGCAGTTGATGTGCATCGACTTCAGCGAACGTGCGATCTCCTTGACACGCTCTTTTTTCCCAGAGAAGATGATGACGCGCTTGAGGTCGCCCTGCTTGAAGATGTGGTTGATGATCTTCAGTTTCTGAGGATCGTAGCAGACGTATGCACTCTGTTGGATTTTCTCAGCCGGCTTGGATACGGCAATCTTCACTTCCACAGGGTCGTGGAGCAACTGCACGGCCAGTTCGCGGATCTTAGGCGGCATGGTGGCTGAGAACATGATGCGCTGGCAATTCTTGGGCAGGGCAGCAACAAGTTTCATGATATCGTCGATGAACCCCATGTCAAGCATACGGTCCGCCTCGTCGAGCACAAAGAAACTGCAGCGCGAGAGGTCGAGATTGCCCACCTTCATATGACTGAGCAGACGGCCAGGGGTGGCGATGAGCACATCGGCTCCGAGGCGCATGCCGCGCAGTTCCTGCTCATAGCGTCCGCCATCATTGCCGCCATAGACAGCTACCGACGATACATCGTCGAGATAATAGCCAAATCCCTGCATGGCCTGATCAATCTGCTGGGCAAGCTCACGGGTGGGCGACATGATGACACAGTTGATAGCATCCTTGGGGTAGTCGCCGTCGTCGAGCATAGAGAGGATGGGCAGCAGGTAGGCAGCGGTCTTGCCAGTACCCGTCTGTGCCACTCCCAGCACATCATAACCGTCGAGAATCTCAGGAATACAACGTTCCTGGATGGGCGTCATATCGTCGAAATGCATGTCATAAAGCGCATCGAGGATATTGTCATTAAGATATGTTTCTTCGAATTTCATTAGTTGGGTGCTTGTCGGTAACAATAGTACGCGATGAAAATGTATAAGATGTTAGGTATCCATGCAGCGATGATTGGCGGCGTGTCGGCATTAATGGCAAACGTGGCGCTGACGGTCTGCAGCAGGATATACGAGAAGGACAGGGCCAGACCGATACCGAGGTAAAGACCCATTCCGCCCTTACGCTTACGACTGGAGAGGCTGACACCAATTATCGTCAGGATAAAAGAGGCAAACGAGGTCGCTATACGCTTGTGGTATTCCACTTCGTACTGCACGACATTGCTCGAACCACGCTCCGTCTGCTTCGTGATGTACTGGCGCAGCTCTGAGGAGGTGAGCGTCTCTTGCTGGCCCTTTGAGAAGACGAGGTCCATAGGCTCCATCTGGATGAGTGTGTCGATGACGTCACCCGACTGGATTTGCTCGCGAAGGCCTTTCAGCGTGCGCACCTTGTAGTTCATCGCCTTCCAGTGGTAACGGGCTTCACTGATGGAGTCATAGCGGATGGTCGAGGCAGTCATGTGGCTAACCAGCTTCTTGTTTTCAAACTTATCGAGCGAGAAACCATAGCCCGTTTTCGTGCTGTTGTCGTACTGCTGGATATAGGCAATGATGCCAGGCCCCACCATCAGCTGCACGTTAGAGGCAGCGGTCACTTGCTTGCTATTCTTATACTTCGCCTCAAAAGCCTGTAGCACAACCGTTCCGTGTGGAATGACGTATGAGCCGAGGTAGAAGTTGACCATGGCGATGAGGGCTGCTGTAATCAGGTAAGGCTTGAGCAACTGCTTGAAGCTGACACCAGCTGCCAACATGGCAATGATCTCAGAGTTGCCTGCCAGCTTCGACGTGAAGAAGATAACGGAGATGAAGACGAACAGGGGCGAGAAAAGATTGGCGAAATAGGGCACGAAGTTGGCGTAATAGTCAAAGATTATCGCCTTCCAGGGTGCACCATAGGTGGAGAATTTCGCCAGGTTTTCGTTGAAGTCGAAGACGATGGCGACAGAGATGATCAGCAGGATCGAGAAAATATAGGTTCCGATGAATTTGGTCATCAGATAACGATCCAGGCGTGTGAGAATGCCAAACATTTCTATCTTCGGAAGACGGATCTT
The DNA here is from genome assembly GCA_946183415.1 of uncultured Prevotella sp. Taxonomy (GTDB): domain Bacteria; phylum Bacteroidota; class Bacteroidia; order Bacteroidales; family Bacteroidaceae; genus Prevotella. The sequence goes on along the minus strand of CAMHAM010000028.1, from coordinate 15,414 downwards.
GGAAAGCCACTTCCGCAGCAGTCTGCACTTTGGCATCCTGGCCTTCAGACAGGACCCTATTTGCTTTAGCTTCTCTTTCATCGGCGTTGTCCTAATTGGTCTATGACTGAGCGCTTCCACTCTACGAAGTCACCTGCGAGGATATGCTGGCGTGCGTCAGTGACAAGTCGCAGGTAGAAGGCGAGGTTATGGATACTGGCTATCTGCATGGCCAACAGTTCCTGAGCCTTGAAAAGGTGGTGGAGATAGGCCTTGGAGTGTATGCGGTCTATTTCGCAGCCATCAGGATCGATGGGCGAGAAGTCGTCCTCCCACTTCTTGTTGCGCATGTTCATTGTTCCCTCATAGGTGAAGAGCATAGCATTGCGCCCATTACGGGTGGGCATGACACAGTCAAACATGTCGACGCCACGCTCGATGGCCTCGAGGATATTCTGCGGGGTGCCTACACCCATCAGGTAACGTGGACGGTCCTTGGGCAGGATCTCATTGACGACCTCGATCATATCGTACATCACCTCTGTGGGCTCTCCGACAGCCAGTCCGCCAATAGAGGCACCACCACCGTCGTTTAGACGACTCAGCACGTCGCAAACATGCTTAGCAGCATCCTGTCGCAGGTCTTTGTAAGTACATCCCTGCACGATGGGGAAGAGTGTCTGTTTATAGCCGTAGAGGGGCTCCGTCTCGTTGAAACGTTTCACACATCGCTCCAGCCAGCGCTGAGTCAGCCCAAGCGACTTTTTGGCATACTGGTAGTCGCTCTTTCCTGGCGGGCACTCGTCGAGCGCCATCATGATATCAGCTCCGATGATGCGCTCTGTATCCATCACGTTCTCTGGCGTGAAAATGTGCTTTGAGCCGTCAATATGACTGCTGAACTCGCAGCCCTCCTCAGTCAGTTTGCGTATACCTGTGAGCGAGAATACCTGAAAACCACCCGAATCGGTCAAGATAGGACGGTCCCATGTATTGAATTGATGGAGTCCGCCAGCCTCGCGGAGAATCTTCAGTCCTGGTCGCAGGTAGAGATGATAGGTGTTGCCAAGGATAATCTGTGCCTTGATCTGTTCGCGCAGTTCGGAAAAATGCACACCCTTGACACTTCCCACCGTACCTACAGGCATGAAGATGGGTGTCAGTATCTGTCCGTGATCAGTAGTAATCACACCAGCACGGGCATCACTCGCAGAGTCGGTATGTTTCAGTTCAAACGTCATTACTTCTCACTTTTCACTTCCTCTTCAGGGATGGTAAAGTCAAGCGGGTTCTTGACAATATCCTTGGTAAGGGCAAAATTCCACACATCCTGTACGTTCTCCACATAGTGGAAGGTAACACCCTTCAGGTAAATGTCGGGAATCTCAAGAATGTCCTTCTCATTCTCCTGACACATCACGATATCTGTGATACCTGCACGCTTGGCCGCGAGGATCTTCTCCTTGATACCACCTACGGGCAGCACCTTGCCACGCAGGGTGATCTCACCCGTCATTGCCGTGTTCTTACGTACCTTGCGCTGGGTGAGGGCAGAGGCAATCGAGGTGGCGATGGTGATACCTGCTGAGGGGCCGTCCTTGGGTGTAGCGCCTTCAGGCACATGGATATGGATGTTCCAGTGTTCGAAGATACGGTAGTCGATATTCAACGTCTCTGCGTGAGCTTTCACATACTCGAGGGCGAGAATGGCCGACTCCTTCATCACGTCGCCAAGATTTCCCGTCAGGGTCAATTTCGAACCCTTACCCTTTGAAAGCGAGGTCTCGATAAAGAGTATCTCTCCACCCACACTCGTCCAGGCCAGACCGGTCACCACACCAGCGTAGTCATTACCCTGATAGATGTCACGATAGAATGGGGGCTTACCCAACAGATCTTCGATTTCTGCTGGCGTAATCTTCTTATAGTTTGTGCTCTCCTCAATTTGGCGCTTGAAGGCTATCTTTCGGAGGGCTTTGTTTACCTGCTTCTCCAACTGACGGACACCACTTTCTCGCGTATAGCGCTCAATAATCATCTCGATGGCAGCCTTGTTGAAAGTGGGTTTCAACTCTGGTACGTTCAGACCTGTACTGTCGAGTTCGCGAGGTATCAGGTGACGTTTCGCGATTTCAATCTTTTCCTCTGTGATATAACCACTTACCTCGATGATTTCCATACGGTCGAGTAGGGGCTTTGGGATGGTACTCAGGTTATTGGCCGTTGCAATAAAGAGCACCTTCGAGAGGTCGTAGTCGAGGTCGAGATAGTTGTCGTGGAAGGCATTGTTCTGCTCCGGATCGAGCACCTCGAGCAGTGCTGATGCAGGGTCGCCGTTGTGGGTGTTCTGCGTCACCTTGTCAATCTCGTCGAGGATGAAAACAGGGTTGCTCGAACCAGCCTTCTGGATTGACTTGACGATACGGCCAGGCATTGCACCGATATAGGTACGACGGTGGCCACGTATCTCTGCCTCGTCGTGCAGACCACCCAGTGACATGCGGACGTACTTGCGCTTCATGGCAGAAGCTATCGACTTGCCCAGTGATGTCTTTCCGACTCCTGGAGGGCCATAGAGGCAGATGATGGGTGACTTCAGGTCGCCACGCAGGGCGAGTACAGCCATATATTCCAGGATGCGCTCTTTCACCTTCTCCATGCCATAGTGGTCGTGGTCGAGTATCTTCTGTGCCCGCTTCAGGTTCAGGTCGTCCTCTGTATATTCGCCCCAGGGCAGTCCGACAATCGTCTGCAGATAGGTCAGCTGTACGTTGAACTCCGGACTCTGTGGATTCAGGTTGTCCAGCTTGTCTGCTTCCTTCCGGAAGGCCTTGTCCACCTCGGCAGTCCATTTCTTCTTGGCTGCCTTCTTCATCAGCTCGTTCTTCTCGGGCGACGATTCGCCGTGCCCCATCTCAGCCTGCATGTTCTTGATCTGCTGTTGCAGGAAGTAGTTACGCTGCTGCTCATCGATGTCCTCACGGGTCTTATTGCGGATGTCAGCCTTCAGGTTCTGTAGATTGATCTCACGGTTGATCAGTTTCATCACCCCGAAGAGACGGTCTTTCACCGTGTCCTTCAGCAACAACTTCATCTTATCTTTGAGTGAGAAGGGCATGTTAGAGCATACGAAGTTGAGGGCCATGTACTCATTCGAGATATTTTTGATGGCAAACGTGGCCTCGTCGGGTATTTCATCAGTGATGCTGACATACTCGCCTACCATGTTACGAAGGTCTTCCATCGCCGTCTTAAACTCTCTGTCGCGCTTATCTGGCTCAACATCGTCGTAAGGCTGAACCTCGCCCTCCAAATATGGAGATGTGTTGACAATGCGGTTCAGGTGCATACGACCGAGTCCTTGTACGATGGTTGTCACGTTGCCGTTGGGCAGTGTCAACAGTTTCATGACCTTTGCATATACGCCAAATTCATACAGGTCATCCTGCTGTGGATGATCTACTTCGGGGTCTTTTTGAGGGATGACACAGATGACTGTACCACGCCTTTCGGCCTTCTGTACGAGAGCCTTGCTGGAGTCGCGCCCAATGAGAATGGGCATCACCACTCCTGGGAAAAGCACGATATTGCGGACGGGTAGGATAGGGGCTGTATCTGGGCTCTGATTGCCTATCAGCTCTTTAAAATCCCCTTCTATATCAGCAATCATCTGAAATGATGTGTTATTGTTCTTACTCATATTTTAATGTTATTTGCAAATTGGCTGCAAAGTTACTAAAAATAAATAAGATTAGAGTATAATCTTTGTTTTTTCATGTTTAATTTTCAATTTTTAATGTTTAATGTTTAATGTTTAATATAAAATTAGTATCTTTGCTGCCAAGAAATGTCGAACGATTACTTCCAATTCCGTCAATTCGTCGTACACCAACAACTGTGTGCCATGAAGGTAGGAACCGATGGTACGTTGCTTGGAGCTTGGGCAGCTGCACCATCGGGTAAATGCCGTATTTTAGATATCGGAACGGGTACAGGACTCATTGCCTTGATGATGGCCCAACGCTTTCCTGAGGCTGAGATTACAGGTGTCGACATCGATGAAGATGCAGTGGTTCAGGCAGCCGAGAATGTCCGCCTTTCTCCATTTTCCGAAAGAGTCCATATCTGCCATCAGAATATTTTGAATTTTACTGATACTATCGGATTTGATGCCATTGTGAGTAATCCACCGTTTTTTGTAGATTCTCTCGCATGTCCTGACAGCCAGCGTACCATCGCCCGACATGCCGTTAGCATGACTTACGAACAGCTGATGCATCAGGCTTACCATCTGCTGAAGGACGAGGGACGTCTCTCTGTGGTTGTTCCTTCTGATAGTCGTGCCCAGATTGAGGCTGCTGCTTGCCTTGAAGGCTTCTTTATGACACGTGTCTGTCTGATCAAGACGACACCAACGAAAAAACCAAAGCGCCAGTTGATTGAATTTCAAAAACATCCTGTCAGTGAATTAGATATCAAAGAAGGTATTATCGAGGAATCTACAAATGTCAGGAGCGATTGGTACCAACAATTAACGAAAGAATTCTACATCAAATGAAAGTAACCATCTTACAGTTAGACATCGCATGGGGACAACCCGAAGAGAATATCCGACGTGCAGAAGCTTTGATGGCACAGCAGCCTGACAGCGACCTGTATGTGCTTCCTGAGATGTGGAGCACGGGATTTGCCACAGAGCCCATGAATATTGCAGAAGACGAATCAGCCAGCATTTCGTTGCAGTGGATGAAGTCTACGGCTCGTCGAAATCAGTGTGCCATCAGTGGAAGTATTGCTATTAAGACTGCGAATGGAGTTTACAAAAACAGGCATTATTTTATAGATGGTAGGACGGAGCGCTTTTCCTATTATGATAAACACCATTTATTCTGTTATGGTGGTGAAGATCAGTTCTATGAGCCAGGCGAGGAGCATACTGTCGTTGAATACATGGGCTTCAGGATTCTGCTCCTGACGTGTTATGATCTGCGTTTCCCTGTTTGGAGTCGTTATGCAGACAAGCTGCAGTACGATGCTATTATTGCCATAGCCAACTGGCCTGAGAGTCGTCAGAATGCCTGGCAGATTCTTACTCGTGCTCGTGCCATCGAGAACCAGGCTTATCTGATTGGTTGTAATCGCGTCGGTGATGATGCCTATTCTCATTATCGTGGCATGAGTGCCATTATCAGTCCCATAGGCAAAACACTTACCGCATGTCCAGCCAACGTGTCTTCGACCGCTTCATTTTTGCTGAATTTAGAATCTCTCAGACAGAAGCGTGAGAAATTCAAAGTTTTACAGGATAGGGATATCCGTTAATCCCTTCCGAATTCTCCTATTTATCATAATGCCGATTCTATATTTTTTAAATTTGTCAACGTTGATTTCTTTTTTTGGGGAAAAAGTTTGCGGGAGTGAATTTTTTGCGTTACCTTTGCCACAAAAATTGGATAGATTATGAAGAAGATTTCTCTGATGATATTGTCTATGATGCTTGTTGGGACAGTTTGCCATGCAAAGGTGACTGCAACGAACAACGATGAAGGTGGGTCGAACGGTGTGGAGGCTGTCGATCTGGGACTGAGCGTGAAGTGGGCTAATATGAATGTGGGGGCTAATAAGGACTCCGGCTTTGGCTCGTATTTCGCCTGGGGTGAGATCAAGCCTAAGAAATACTATTCGTGGAACACCTATGTCTGGAGCAAGGAGAATACCCAATTCTTGGTGAAGTATTCTGTTACCGACAGGAAGACGCAGCTGGATCCCTCTGACGATGCTGCTCACGCCACCTGGGGAGGTGACTGGCGCATGCCGACCGTGGATGAGTGCGAGGAACTGGTCGATCCTGATAAATGCGTATGGGAATGGATGACGAAGGACGGCGTGAACGGCTATAAGGTGACCGGCAAGAAGACAGGCAACTCTATCTTCCTGCCTATCACAGGTTTCCGCTTCTATGACAGTGTGCAGTTTCGTGCTATCAATGGTGTTTACTGGACATCGACTCTCTACACAGCCAGTCCCAGTAAGGCGTGGTGTATAGAGTTCAATTTCACGGATGTCAACGTGCACTACGGCAATCTCTCCAGCAACCGTTTCAGTGGCCGTTGCATCAGGGCTGTGAAGAAATAATAATTCCAACCCTTGGGACTAAAGATACAATGGACGGAATTTTTGCTACGACCATTGTATCTGGAAGTGGAAAGTCTTCATCTGAATATGGGACCGTCACTACTGTCTCTCCCTATAGTAGTCATATAGCAAAAAGAAGTGACCCTTCTGCCCCTTGTGCCATCCTGTGAAAGGCGGTTAGGGGTCACAAGGGTCGGAAGGGTCGCGTCTTTTCTACGTATTTAGAAGGGCAGATCGTCGGCAGCATTCTCAGCAGCAGGCTCCTGTGCAGGAGGGAACGGAGCCGTAGCAGCACCAGCTGGTGGGAACGGGGCTGCAGCTGGAGTTGGTTGAACGGACTGAGCCACCTGGCCACGAACCACATTGTAGGCACGGATCTCATTAAACCAACGACCATTATACTCATGGGCATCAATGTCGAACTGAATGGTCAAATCCTCACCCTGCTGGATGTTGAACTGCTTGATGCGATCCTCTCCGAAGAGACGGAACATGCAACGACGTGGATACTGTCCGGGTACTTCGATTACATACTCTTGTGACATCCACGCATTACCTGTACGGGCTGAGACGCCACTCTGGGCTGCCATAACGGCAATAATTCTTCCTGTTAATTCCATTACAAATTGCTTTTATTTGTTGATTTTTTCGTTTTCACGTGGCGAAATTACTAAAAATAGTTTGAATAGAACAATTTTTTCCAAATTATTTTGTTCATTACAACGTTTTTTTGTAATTTTGTCCCAATTATATAATATGTAATTAAGGACAAAAGAACTATAATAATTATGCGATTTACATTATCTAGCACAACTCTGAGCTCAAAGCTCTCTGCTCTTTCGAGAGTCATCAACAGTAAAAATGCGCTCCCCATCCTGGGCGATTTTGTTTTTGAAGTTAATGAAAACATCTTGTATCTGACAGCATCAGATAGCGAGAATGTGATGAAAACACAGATTGAACTGACCGAAAGCGACGGTTCTGGCCGTTTCGCCATCGGCAACCAGTTCATACTTGATGCCGTCAAGGGTATCTCAGAGCAACCGATTACGTTCGACGTGAACCTGGAGCAGAACAGTGCGAAGATATCATATCAGAACGGTCTGTTCTCTCTGACCATCGATAATGCAGACGAATTCCCCATGGCTCAGCCTATCAGTGACTATGCCAATTCGATAACCATGCCTAATCTGACGCTGGCAGAGAACATCAACCGCTCGCTCTTCGCTACGGCTCAGGACGAGTTGCGCCCTGTGATGAACGGTATCTATTTCGACCTGAATTCCGACTGTCTCGCTATCGTTGCCAGCGACGGTCATAAGCTGGTGCGCAACAAGGTGTTTACCATCCAGAGCGAGCAGCCTGCATCATTCATCCTGCCTAAGAAACCAGCCAACCTGCTGAAGAACCTTCTAGGCAAGGACGGTGGCGACGTGGTCATCCGCTTCGATGAACGTAATGCTGAGGTCAATTATGGTGACGGAACCCTGCAGTGCCGTCTGATTGAAGGCCGGTTCCCCAACTACAACTCAGTGATTCCACAGAACAATCCCAATGAGATTCGTGTCGACCGTCTGGCCTTGTTGGCTGCGCTCCGTCGCGTACAGCCATTTGCCAACAACTCGAGCAACCTCATCCGTTTCCATGTAGAGGGCTCTACCCTACAGTTGGATGCTGAAGACTACGACTTCTCAAGGACGGCTACAGAGCGCATGACATGCGACTATAACGGCAATTCTATGTCGATCGGTTTCAAAGGTTCTGCGTTTATTGAGATTCTCAACAGTTTTGATTGTCAGGATGTAATCATCAAGTTGGCTGACCCCAGTCGTGCAGGTCTTGTCCTGCCTTCAGAACAGCCTGAGAACCAGGATGTGCTGATGTTGATGATGCCCATGCTCATTAATAATTAAGGTATGAAGCTGAATCTTACAAAACCGCTGGTTATCTTCGACTTGGAGACAACAGGTCTTGATTTGGTCAAAGATCGGATTATTCAGATATCATATATCAAGGTGAATCCTAACGGTACTGAAGAGCGTGGCAACGAGCTTGTAAATCCGGAACGCCCCATTGAGCCCATCATTACTCAGCTGACTGGTATCAGCAATGATGATGTGAAAGACAAGCCTACCTTCAAGCAACTCAGTCAGAAACTGGCAGACAAGTTCACTGGTTGTGATTTCGCAGGTTTCAACTCCAATCACTTCGATATCCCTCTGTTGGCAGAGGAGTTCCTGCGTGCAGGCATCGACTTCGACTTCTCGAAGTGCAGGATGATTGATGCCCAGACCATCTTCCACAAGATGGAGCGCCGTAACCTGGCTGCAGCTTATAAGTTCTACTGTGGTCGCAAGATGGAGGAAGACTTCGAGGCACACCGTGCTGATCAGGACACGGAGGCGACCTACCGTGTGCTGATGGGCGAGCTCGACAAATATGCCCCTGGTGCCAACGAAGATGCAGAGAAGGTGCTGGAGAACGACATGGACAAGTTGGCAGAATTCTCGAAGACAAACAATAATGTGGACTTTGCTGGTCGTATCGTATGGGGAGAGGTGAAGGACCGTCAGGGCAATCCCGTACTCGACAAGGACGGCAAGCCAAAGCTGACAGAGGTGTTCAATTTCGGCAAGCACAAGGGACTCCCTGTGGCCGACGTGCTGCATATCGATCCAGGCTACTACAGCTGGATCCTGTCGGGTGACTTCACCTATAACACTAAACAGGTGCTGACACGCATCAGGTTGCGCGAGGCGAAATTAAACGGATGAAAATCGTAAAGGCGATACTGACATTCAACTTCATACTTGCAGTTCTAAGCGTTCAAGCTCAAGAGCTGCAAGTTAAGGTTAATATCAACCACAGCCAGATATCGGGTACTGATGTGAGTGTGTTTGAGAATCTGCAGCAGACGCTCGAACAGTTTGTCAACGAGCGCCAGTGGACGGAGTTGCAGTTCCAGAAGAACGAACGGATACAATGCAGCTTCAACATCACCGTTTCGAAGTATATTCGCGAGGAGAACCGCTTCGAATGCTCTGCCCTCATCCAGGCCAACCGTCCTGTCTACAACTCTGCCTACACCTCCACCTTATATAATAATAAAGACGATAACTTCCATTTTGAGTTCAAGCAGTTCGACCAGCTGAACTTCGTCGAAGAGATGGTTTCCGACCAGCTGACAGCCCTCATGGCCTATTATGCTTATCTGATCATAGGACTGGATCTCGACAGCTTCTCACCGATGGGTGGTACAGAGGTTCTGCAAAGATGTATGTATCTCGTGAACAATGCCCAGAATCTGGGGTTCCCTGGTTGGAAGTCGTTCGAGGACAGTCGTAACCGTTTTGCCATCATCAATGACTATCTCGACGAGGCGATGAAGCCTCTCCGCCAGCTGCAGTATGACTATTACCGCAAGGGACTCGACGAGATGGCGAACAATGCTGAGCGAGGGCGCACAGAGATTACGACAGCCTTGGAAGAAGGCCTGAAGAAAGCCCATGAGGACAAGCCGTTGAGCCTGTTGCCTCAGATATGGACAGACTACAAGCGTGACGAGCTGGTAAACATCTACAAGGGCAAGGGTACCCAAAAGGAAAAGGAACGTATCTATGAACTGCTGATGAGCATCAACGCTTCGCAGAACAGCAGTTGGGATAAAATCAAACAATAAAGTATGCTGAAACATTTATATATCAAGAACTTCACTCTGATTGATGAGCTGGATATCGAACTCTATCAGGGCTTCTCTGTCATCACTGGTGAGACAGGCGCTGGCAAGAGCATCATACTCGGAGCCTTAGGTCTGCTGCTGGGGCAGAGGGCTGATTCGAAAGCCATCAAACAGGGTGCTGACAAATGCGTGATTGAAGCATATTTCGACCTCTCGCGCTATGGCATGACAGACTTCTTCGAGGAGTATGAAATCGAATACGATGCCACAGATTGCATCGTGCGTCGTGAACTGACGGCATCAGGAAAAAGCCGTGCCTTCATCAACGACACACCTGTGCAGCTATCCCTGTTGAAAGAACTTGGTGACCGTCTGGTGGATATCCATTCGCAGCATCAGAACCTGTTGCTCAATAAGCAGGATTTTCAGTTGAACGTGGTTGACATTATTGCTGGGGACGAGAAGGAGCAGCAGCTCTATCAGCAGGCCTATACGCTATATCATGCGACAGATAAAGAACTCAGCGCCCTCAAGGAGAGTATCGAGCAGAACAGGCAGAATGTTGATTTCCTGCAGTTCCAACTGGATGAGCTGACGCAGGCCAATCTCGCAGAAGGTGAGCAGGAGGAACTCGAGCAGAAGAGTGAGACGATGTCGCATTCGGAAGAGATTAAGAGTGCACTCTACGAGGCAGACAATGCTTTATCGGCAGATCAGACGGGTGTCGTCGAATCACTGAGAACAGCCCTCTCTGCTATCCGACAAATCGAGAAGGTGCTGCCTGATGCCGGTGAACTCGTAGAGAGAATGGACAGCAGCTACATCGAACTGAAGGATATCGCACAGGAAATCAGTAGTCAGATGGAACATGTAGACTTTGATCCTGCTGAGTTGGATGCCATCAATAACAGACTCGACAAGCTCTATGACCTGGAGAAGAAATACCGCGTGGAGACTGTCGAGGAACTAATGGAGAAGCGTGACGAACTGAAGATACAGCTGGGACATATCGAGAACAGCGACGAGGCATTGGCAGAGTTGCAGCAGAAGCTGTCAGATCAACTTGCACAGACTCAGAAAGCAGCAGAGACACTAACCAAACTGCGCACGAAAGCAGCCAAGCAGATAGAGAAAGAGATGCAGGGGCGCCTGATGCCACTGGGTATGCCCAATGTGAGGTTCAGCATCGAGATGACCCAAGAACCACTCAATGCCAGCGGACAAGACAAGGTGGCCTTCCTCTTCAGTGCCAACACCTCCACCCCACTCCAGCCTATCTCTCAGGTGGCCTCAGGTGGTGAGATTGCCCGAGTGATGCTCTCTCTGAAGGCAATGATCAGTGGTGCCGTCAAGTTGCCTACTATCATCTTTGATGAGATCGATACTGGTGTCAGTGGCAAGACAGCAGAAAAGATGGCAGAGATTATGCAGGAGATGGGACACCACGAGCGCCAGGTGATCAGTATCACCCACCTACCCCAGATTGCAGCACTTGGCTCTGCCCATTATAAGGTAGAGAAAGAGGAGACTGCGAAGGGTACTATCAGTAGGATGCGGAAGCTCTCTGATAACGAACGTGTCTTGGAAATCGCCCAGATGCTCAGTGGCAGCAATGTCTCTGAGGCTGCTATATCAAACGCGAAGCAGCTGTTGAAAATGTAACAATTATAAAATTAACAATTGAAATAAAGATGAATATGAATTGGAAGATGATAAAAAGGCGGGCGATGAGTATGATGCTCTTTAGCCTATTGAACTTTATACCGCTATGTGCCCAGCCTGGCTGGGTGAAAAAAGCCACGAAGTCGGTTTTCACTTTGAAGACCTTTGCTGCCGATGGTTCACTCATTGGCAGCAGCAATGGTTTCTTCATCGGAAGCAATGGTGAGGCCGTCAGTAACTTCACACCATTCAAAGGGGCTTCAAGGGCCGTAATTATCGACTCACAGGGAAAGGAGATTCCTGTGCTGAGCATTCTGGGTGCTGACGATATGTATGATGTCGTGAAGTTCCGTGTCGACGGAAAGACTCAGCCATTGGTCGTCAGTGCTGCGGCTGCCCCCGTCAGCAGCAACGTATGGCTTCTCCCCTATCGTGAGGTTAAGAATGTCAATAGTGGTATGGTGCGCAAGGCTGAGAAGTTCCATGAGACTTTTGATTACTACACGGTGGCATTGACGATGCCTGAGAACACCGTGAGTTGTCCGTTGCTCAACGATGCAGGCTGCGTGATCGGCATGATGCAGCAACCAGCCTCACTCAAGGACACGCTGAGCTATGCCGTAGGCGTCAGCTTTGCTGACTCGCTGAAGATCTCGGCTTTTTCCATGAACGATGCCACCTTGCAGCAGACACAGATCAAGAAGGAACTGCCTGAGGCTATCAAAGAAGCTACGCTTGCGCTGTATCTGGCCAACAGCAATGCCGACTCTGCTACCTATGCGATGATGGTCCACGACTTTATTGTGAAGTTCCCTGATGCCCCTGATGGTTATACTTATCGTGCTCAACTGTCAGCCAACAGTGGGGATTTCAAATCAGCACAGAGTGATATGGAACAGGCTATCAAACTGGCAGACAAGAAAGACGAGGCTCATTTCTCGTATGCCCGTCTGATTTACAACAAGGAAATCTATCAGAGTGCCCAGCCTTACGCTAACTGGAGTCTTGACAAGGCACTCTCAGAGGTCAGGGAGGCTATCAGTGTTACGCCTGTTCCGACCTATCGACAGCTGGAAGCCAATATCCTCTTTGCCCAACAGAATTATGAGGAAGCCTATAACATCTATCTGGATCTGACGAACACAGATTTGCGTAGTGCCGAGATATTCTATGCTGCAGCACGTTGTAAGGAGATGCAGAAAGATACGACAGCCATGTTAGCGCTGATGGATAGCACCGTCAACACCTTCTCGAAACCCTATCTGAAAGAGGCTGCTCCCTATCTGTGGGCACGTGCTCAGGCAAGAAGAAATGCAGGAAAATATCGTGATGCCATCAACGACATGAATGAATATGAAGAGCTGATGAAGGCTACCATCAACGATAATTTCTACTACGTGCGCCATCAGACGGAGATTGAGGGTCGTCTGTATCAGCAGGCCATCAACGACATCAACCGTGCCATCCAGATGAATCCCGATGAGATACTCTACTATGCAGAGAAAGCGTCGTTGGAAGTCAGGGTCGGTATGTATGACCAGGCTATCCAGACAGCTCAGGAGTGCATCAAGATTGATCCCAACAACAGTGACGGCTATCTCTTCCTGGGGCTGGCTCAATGCCTGAAAGGACAGAAGGCAGAGGGAATACCCAACCTGCAGAAAGCAAGAGTTCTTGGAGACACGCAAGCTGATGCGCTGATTGAGAAATATAAATAATGAATCCCGCCTTCGAGCGGGATTTATTATTTGTTGTTGTCGTGGATAATCACCTTGATTTTCGAGATACGATGCTCATCGAGTTCTGTCACCTCGAAAGTGAAGTTCTTGTAATTAATCCGTTCGTGTTGCTCAGGGAAGTCACCCTTGATCTCAAGGAGCAGACCAGCCAGCGAGTCTGCATCGCCTTCTACTTCCTCAAACGTCTCATCATCAAGATTCAGTATCTTGTATAAGTCGCTGAGCAGCGTCTTACCCTCAAACACATAGGTATTGGAATTGATACGGATATAGTTCTTCTCTTCCTCGTCGTACTCGTCATTAATCTCACCAACGATTTCTTCCAAGATATCTTCAAGTGTAATGAGGCCACTGGTACCACCATATTCATCTACCACGATGGCGATATGAACCTTGTTCGCCTGAAAGTCGCGCAGCAGGTCGTCAATCTTCTTTGTCTCAGGTACAAAATAGGGAGGACGGATGAGCGACTGCCAACGGAACGTAGCAGGCTTCGACAGATGTGGCAGCAAGTCCTTGATATAAAGTATGCCACGGATATTGTCGCTGTTACCCTGATAGACAGGAATACGCGAGTAGTTGTTCTCAACGATACACTTGAGCACCTCAGGGAAAGACAGACTGAAATCGAGGTCGACCACATCTTGACGTGAGGTCATCACCTCCTTGGCAGTCTCATCGCCAAAACGGACGATGCCCTCCAGCATGTTTTTCTCATCCTTCAGTTCTTCCTTGTCAGTCAGATCAAGGGCATGTTCGAGATCATTGACGCTCAGCACATGATTTTCCTTCTGAACCACTTTCCCTGCCATAATTCCTGTCTTGATCAGGACATTTGACAGAGGGCGGAACACCTTACTTAAGAAAAGTATGATACCAGCTGTACGACGACAGAAAGCCAGAGGACGCTGACCTGCATAGACCTTGGGCATAATCTCGCCAAACAGTAGCAGGAGGAAGGTCAAGATGACCGTTATCATGATAAACTCCAACAACAGCGCATTGCCAAAATCCACCACATGATTGATGAAATAGTTCAGCAGCATGATGATGGTCACATTGATTAAGTTGTTAGTAATCAGAATGGTAGCGAGTGTGCGCTCTGAGTCTTCGCGCAATTTCAGAATCTTTCCGTCTACTTCGTTCTTATCTTCATCAAGTTCATTCAGATTGCTGGGTGACAAAGAAAAGAATGCAATCTCTGAACCCGACGCAAAAGCCGAGAACACAAGAAGTATACACGCTAAAATGCACGAAATGATAGCTCCCGTCGTGGGAACCAAGAACTGTATCTCACTCAGGGTTTGTTGAAGATAGTCCATCGTCTGTGTTTGTTTTCGGAGTCAGCATTTCCATGTTGTCTGCCCAGATCTCTGTGGCATATCTGCGCTGACCCTGTTTGTCGTCATAGGTAGTATAGCGGATACGACCTTCAATATAGAGCTTGTCGCCCTTGTGAACATATTTCTCAACAATCTCTGCCAGTCTTCGCCACAGTATCACATTGTGCCAATCCGTATGGTCGGGCACCTGGGTTCCGTTCTGGAGCGTATAGCCACGTTCAGTCGTTGCCAGTCTGAGACGTGCAACTGCCACGCCTTGGTCTACATATCTGACTTCAGGCTCCTGGCCAACATTTCCAATAAGCATCACCTTATTCATTGACCTGATCTTTTGCCTTGCCTAAATAACGGAACTTGAAATTCTTTCCTTTAGCAGAAGGGAACTGACTGCGCTCATCGACCTTATCGCGCAGATGATCGATGATGCGCTCGTAACACTCCATACCAGAGGAAGCCTTGACACGAGCCACGAACTGTGTGTCGCGATACTGGAACTTACCTGTGGCAGGTATGAGCAGAACGCGCTTAAAATCAACGATACCTTCATACCAGCCCTCACGGATCTCATTCAGACGAACCAATGCCGGTACGGGGGCCTTCGCCTCCATCTCGTTGACGGGGTGAACAGCCTTCTTATCTTTGAAGTCCTGCATCGTGGCAGCGTCAGTCTTGATGATGATGAAATAGACTCTGGGGTGAACCTTATATCTTTTGGGATAATATATATCACTCTCTGCATACTCACGGATATCTGCCTCGAGAAGAGGATTCATTTCAATCTCGTCGATAGAACGCAGGAAGTCTAATGCTTCATCTACTGTGGAAACAAGCGTTTCACGGTCAAAATATCTTAAATATAAATTCATCTGAAAAAGAT
>CAMHAM010000027.1 GCA_946183415.1 uncultured Prevotella sp. | reverse complement strand
GTCCTGATTGACGATGCAAAGGTAAGACGAATTTCGGCACATTCCAAGTTTTTTTGAGGAAAATGATTTGAGTAGTAGCGACAGGAAAATGATATTGCGACAGACTGCGCTCATGGGCTGAAAAACTGTCGCATCGGCAAGAAAAAATTTGGAAAAGATACAAAAACAGGCGCGATGTGTCACCCTACTCGCGCGCCAGTTGGCCAATCACATACTCTACCCAAGCTCTACCCAAACTCTACCCAAGGTGTAGCCATATTCTAAGCTGCTTCTAGGCTGCTTCTAGGCTTACTCATGAGTATGCTTAGAGTATGGGTAGAAGCAGCCTAGAAGCAGGGTAGAAGCAGCTTCGTACTACTTAGATAGGGTAAGGGTAGAGCGAAGGATATACCTGCTACTAAATAGTAACCCCTATTTCGCCCTTATCGCTGAATGACCCTGTAGTTGCCACTTAGATGCATGAAGGCAAAGAGGCGTAGTAGGCCATCGTAGTAGGCATCAAAATAGCCGTCGTCGAAGGGCTCGTGCTTGGCATTCCAAAGTGCATCGACAAACTCCTTGCTCTTGTCGTGAGAACACATCACGGAGGCTGCTGCTGTGGTGGCTACCAGGCCGATGCTATGGCGCAATTTCTTGAATCCGCCTGCCTGTAGGATTTCATCGCCCTCAGGAATGGTCCCGTCTGTGCGATACTGATCAAAGAAAGTATTTACACCCTGGCTGTAGAAGAAATTCTGTATCTTCTCCCCATATTGGCGCTGCCACTCACCGTCGGCACAGCTCCACTCATAGTCGAGGGCTATGTTCATTGGCACACGCCATGAGTCGTAGCGGAAGTTGTTGACACCATTGCGGCGGGGCTTTTCGCCCTCCTTGGGTTCTGGCATGCCTGGGAATCGCGGCATCTGCATCTCTGAGCCGTCATACTGGCTCATGTCACCATTAAGGCCTGTCTTCTCGTTGATGGCTTTATGGAGGAACTCACGGCTCTTCTTGGCACATTCCATCCAGTAATCCGAACGTCCGTCGTCTGCCCATTTAGCCCACACCTCGTAGAAAGCAGGAATGTGGTAGGATGGATCGGTAAATCGCTGGCCGAAGCCATCGGGAGTGAAGGTGATCAGCTGGGTTTCGGGGTCTATCAGATACATTTTCTGAGGTCCATCTTGCTGTGGCCCGAAGCCAGGGAATCCGCCTTGGCGAGGCTCCGGCGTGTACTCCTTGGGTTGTATACAGTTCAGGATATGTTGGGCTTCAGCCTTATAGTTGATACCAGTATCGTTGCCCCAGCGGTTGGAGGCAAAGATTAGGGCAGTGATGAAATAGAGCTCGCCATCGCTGGCTGCCCCCTCGGCATTGTGAGTGCCATCGGTCTTGCAACTCCATGCAAAATATCCCTCGCGCGAACCGCTTTGGTGCTGCATATACTTCTTGCTCCATCGCCACAGACGGTCGAAGATATCCTTCTCGTTCATCTGTACGGCAATCATCATGCCATACGACATACCTTCAGTACGGGCATCGTTGTTTTTAATGTCGGAAACGTATCCCAGGGAGTCGCCTACCTCGAAGTACACCTTATTAGGTCCACGGAACACATCGTTGAACACCTCTTTCAGTTTGGCGTCAACAGCATCAGGCTGATAGCCCATCTCCACGAACACATTACGATACTTTCCGGTCTCAAAACCTCCCTTGATCCACGGCGTCAAAGCCTTCATCTGAATAGTCATTGCCATCAGAATAGCGATAATTGTTAGTTTTCTCATACTTTAAAGAATTAATGTTTAGAGTTATGACGTAAAAGAAGTGAGAAAGTTTAATAAAGAATCCCCAGCTGATAAGGCAGAGCCTGCACAGCTGGGGACTTGAAAAAGTATTGATGTAGTTTCTTATGCGTCGATATTGGCGTAGGTGGCGTTCTTCTCGATGAACTCGCGGCGAGGCTCTACGTCGTCGCCCATCAGCATGGAGAATATCTCGTCAGCCTCTGCTGCATTCTCGATGGTAACCTGCTTCAGAAGGCGGTTCTCTGGATTCATGGTGGTCTCCCAGAGCTGCTCTGGGTTCATCTCACCAAGACCTTTGTAGCGCTGGGTGTGCAGGGCCTTGTCGTCGCCATTGCCAGCCACGTACTTGTCGATGAAGGCCTGGCGCTGCTGCTCTGTGTAGCAATACTCTGAGGCTTTCTTGTAGGTACACTTATAAAGTGGTGGGGTAGCGATGTAAAGGTGACCGCCCTGAATGACCTGTGGCATGAAGCGGTAGAAGAGTGTCATGATCAGCGTGTCGATGTGAGAGCCATCGACATCGGCATCGGTCATGATGATGATCTTGTCGTAGCGCAGTTTGTCGATATTGGCCTCGCGGTCGCCTTCACCCTCAACGCCAAAGCGTACACCGATACTCTGAATGATATTCATGACGGATTCGGCTTCGAATACGCGATGCCACTGCACCTTCTCGACGTTCAGAATCTTACCACGTAAGGGCAGGATGGCCTGGAAGTGACGATCGCGCCCCTGCTTGGCAGAGCCGCCGGCGGAGTCTCCCTCGACAAGGAAGATCTCACACTCCTTGGGATCCTTGTTGGAACAATCGGCCAGTTTGCCAGGCAGTCCACCACCCGTCATTGGGTTCTTGCGCTGTACACTCTCACGGGCCTTGCGGGCTGCGATACGGGCTGTGGCAGCGAGTACCACCTTGTCGCATATAAGCTTGGCCTCCTTCGGGTGCTCCTCCAGATAGTTGCTTAAAGCTTCGCCTACGGCCTGTTGTACGGCTCCGGCTACCTCAGAGTTACCCAGCTTGGTCTTTGTCTGACCCTCGAACTGGGGCTCTGCCACCTTGATAGAGATAACGGCAGAGAGACCTTCGCGGAAGTCCTCACCTGCGATCTCGATCTTGGCCTTCTCGATCTGCTTGGAAATCTGAGGGTCTGCATCAGCATAAGCCTTCAGTGTACGTGTCAAGGCTGCACGGAAGCCCATCAGATGGGTACCACCCTCGATGGTGTTGATATTGTTTACGTAAGAGTGGATATTTTCGCTATAGTCGGTGTTATACATCACAGCTACCTCGATAGGTGTGCCTTGCTTCTCGGTCTTCAGATAGATGACATCGTCGAAAAGGTGAGTGCGGTGACGATCGACGTAGCGCACGAACTCCTTCAGTCCGTCCTTGGCGTGGAATACCTCGGGCTGCTTCAGATTCCCTTCCTCATCAGGACGGAGATCAGTCAGCGTGATAGTGATACCTGCATTGAGGTAAGCCAGCTCGCGCATACGACGGGCAATGATGTCGTACTTATACTCTGTGGTGGTGAAGATGGTGCCGTCGGGCCAGAACTGCTGGCGGGTACCTGTCTTATCCGTGTCGCCGACGATCTTCACGTCGTATAGTGGCTTACCCTTCTCATATTCCTGCTGGTAGATATGACCATTGCGGAATACCTGTGAGAGCATGTGGGTAGAAAGAGCGTTCACACAGCTGACACCCACGCCGTGGAGACCTCCAGACACCTTATAGGAACCTTTGTCGAACTTACCTCCGGCATGGAGCACAGTCATCACGACCTCAAGGGCGCTCTTGTGCATTTTCTCATGCTCATCAACGGGGATACCACGTCCATTATCCTGAACGGTGATGGAGTTATCTTCATTAATCGTCACTTCAATATGCGTACAGTAGCCAGCCATCGCCTCGTCGATAGAGTTGTCGACGGTCTCGTTGACCAGATGGTGGAGTCCCTTTTCGCTGATGTCACCGATGTACATCGCAGGGCGCTTACGTACGGCTTCCAGTCCTTCGAGCACCTGAATATTGCTCGCGGAATAGTTCTGTTCTTGATTCAGTTGTTCTTCTGTCATTTTTCTTTGTTTCGCTAATTGGTTGCAAAGGTACAAAAAAAAAGTCAGATAAACTTAGTTTATCTGCTAAAAAACTACAAAAAATAACCGCAACCCTTTCGAGTTGCGGTTCAAGTCTGTATAATAGTTGATTATTATCCCAGCTTGTTGATGTGCAGAGCGAGGCTTGACTTCAGGTTTGCTGCCTTGTTCTTGTGGATGATGTTGGTCTTAGCCAACTTGTCAAGCATCTTCTGAACCTTCGGATAGAGAGCTGCAGCCTCTTCCTTGTTAGTCATAGCGCGCAGCTTGCGCACAGCGTTACGCATTGTCTTTGCGTAGTAGTGATTGTGAAGCGCCTTCTTCTTGTCCTGGCGGATTCTCTTCACTGATGATTTGTGATTTGCCATTTTTTAATTTAATTTTGTTGTTAATTTAAAGCTTATGGGTCTTGCGTCGTTAAGACTGCCCTGGGCGGGCCTCTTTTCAGAAACCCTCCGCCACCGTTCCCAATCTAATCAGTAGCACTGGCTGTGCAGATGGCGGATTTAATTTTTGGTAGTCCCTAGGAGAGTCGAACTCCTCTTTAGAGAATGAAAATCTCTCGTCCTAACCGATAGACGAAGGGACCATTGCCATTTTTTGCGGGTGCAAAGGTACTGCTATTTTTCTAAACTGCAAAATTTTCAAGCAAAAAAATGATGATTTACATTCTTTTTTACGCTTTTATGTGTATCTTTGCACACGTATGTTGATGAAAACTCAGGCAATTGTGCTTCATTCGCTCAAGTATGGTGAGACCAGAATGATTGTGGATATGTTCACCCGACAGTTCGGAAGACTGTCGTTCATCGTCAGTATTCCTAAGTCATCGAAGTCGAAGGTCAAGAAACAGTTTTTTCAGCCCTTATCCTTGTTGGAGATAGAGACTGATGTCAGGCCAAAGATACAGTTACAGAAGTTATCGGATATCAGATTGGCATGCCCTTTTGTGTCTATCCCCTTCCATCCTCACAAACTCTCGATGGCACTTTTCTTGGCAGAGTTCCTATATTATGCGCTTCGTTCTGAACAGCGTAATGAATTGCTGTTCGATTATGTTGAAAGCAGTATCCAGTGGCTCGATGGCCAGGAAGACCGCTTTGCCAACTTCCATCTTGTGTTCCTTATGCGCCTTTCACGTTTTTTGGGGTTCTATCCTAATCTGGAGCATTATCATGCAGGCGACTATTTTGACTTGCGTGAGAGTGAGTTCCTGCAGGTACCGCCGGTCCATCGTGATTTTCTATACCCTGAGGAAGCAGAGAAGGTACAGCTGATGATGCGTATGGACTATCCGACAATGCATCTTTTCCGCATGTCGCATCAGGAGCGGAACCGCCTTTTGGAGGTTTCATTAATATATTATCGACTCCATCTGCCGGATTTCCCGGAGATGAAGTCGATAGGTGTATTACAGGAACTGTATCAGTGATTACGAGAACACGATAGTGCCCTGAACAGGTTCTTGTGTGTTCGTAGGTGTTTCTTCGTTGTCGATGAAATCCTTGCCACTGGCCTGACTGTTGATGCTGTCGAGGATTTCGCGGGTACGCTTATAGGTAGGCGTCTGCTCAACGGCAGAAATGACATCGTCATTGTCGAGATCCTCTGGGCGGAACAGGTAGATGTTCGGACGACGCTTGTAGCGCTTGGTGTTGCTCTCTCCACCATAGTAGCGGTTACGACGGTCTTGGCGCTCAGCGGCCTTCTCCTGCTCGGCAGCGATGCGGTTGAGGTCTTCTTGACTCTGTTTCTTGAGGTGATTGCCCATACCGTCGACATCCTCGATACCGAATCCAGTAGCCAGGATGGTAACTTTTACCTTCTTGCCCAGTTCGAGATCGGTAGCCAATCCCCATTTGATTTCGAAGTCGTTGCCGAACTTTGCCATGAAATCGTTGACATCGTTCATCTCCTCCATCATGAGGGAGCTCTGTCCGTCCTTGGAGCCTGCAAATGAGATAGAGAGCAGAATCTTCTTGGAGTTGAAGATGTCGTTGTCATTCAGCAGCGGTGAGTTCAGAGCATCATCAATGGCTTTCTTTACACGGCCTTCACCCTCACCGTATCCTGTAGACATGATAGCCACGCCACCATCTTTCAGGACGGTCTTCACATCATTGAAGTCGAGGTTGATCAGTCCGTGAACGGTGATAATCTCTGCAATTGACTTGGCGGCAATGCTCAGTGTGTCGTCGGCTTTACCAAAAGCATCGAGAACAGACAACTCAGGGTAGATGGCGCGCAGACGCTCGTTGTTGATAACCAACAGGGCGTCGACATGCTTCGACATTTCCTCCACACCGTCGAGGGCCTGATCAATCTTGCGGTCGCCCTCAAAGCGGAAGGGAATGGTAACGATACCGACGGTCAGGATGCCCAGTTCCTTGCTGACACGAGCAATAACGGGGGCGGCACCTGTCCCGGTGCCGCCACCCATGCCGGCGGTTATGAATGCCATACGAGTGCCGTCACTCAGCATATTCCTAATGTCGTCTATGCTCTCTTCTGCTGCCTGACGGGCTTTCTCGGGTTTGTTACCAGCACCCAGACCTTCCTTACCCAATTGAAGATGAACGGGTACGGGAGAATCGTTGAGGGCCTGATTGTCCGTGTTACACAACACAAACGTCACATCATGTATACCTTCACGGTACATGTGGTTTACGGCATTTCCACCGCCGCCACCAACGCCAATTACTTTGATGATGCTTTGATCCTTTTCGGGTGCACCGAAGTCAAGGATATCTATATTCATATTGCTGTCTGCCATAACTCAATTCTCTTAATTCATAAATTCTAAATTTGTACTCCTATTCTTCCTCCACGATAGATTTTCCGAAGTTCATAAGACCTCTTTTCAGTTTGTTCAAAATACTATTCTCCTTACGGATGCGCTCCTCTTCTTCCTTCTTCTTGAGCTCTTCCTCGCGCTTGATGCGCTCCTCTTCTTCCTGCTGACGGCGTTTCTCCTCTTCGGCCTTCTGCTTCTCGGCTTCAGTACGGATGACGCCAGCTGGAATGTCTGTTGCCTGACGGGCAGGACGCTGATCGGTGGTGGAATGAGATGTTGAAGGCTTCTGGCTACTGAAGAGGTCGCCATTGGGATCGACAGGACCGCCGGCGCAGTTGATGTCGCCTTTGATGAGGAGTCCCAGCACGGTGTTCATCATGCCGTTGTGGGATTTGATATCCTCATTATTTGAAATAACGGTTTGTGTGACGAACTTGGCAACGCGGATCTTCTCAACATGAGTATGATTGCTGAAAGCCTTTTCGATATTCTTCATGTTCGAGCCGCCACCAGTGAGGATGATACCTCCCAAGAGCTTGTCGTAATATTCTGATGGAATCTGGTACCAAACGTTCTCGATGATCTCCTCGAGGCGACCTTCAACAATCTCTATGAACTTGCGACTCTCAACCTGACGATCCGCGTCAATAGAGTATTTCAGCTCACTGTCGATCTCGCTGTTATCAGTGAATGCAGAACCATATTTGAGCTTCATCTTCTCAGCATCGCTCTCTTCCATCTGGAGTGTGGCAATATCCTTCGTGATATTGTTGCTGCCGAGGGGGATAACAGCCAGATGGCGCAGGATGTTCTTGGAGTAGACGGATACTGTAGTCGTATCGGCACCCATGTCGACAAGGGCACATCCAGAGCGCTTTTCAGCCTCGGTGAGTACGCTGTCTGCTAGTGCCAGTGGAGCCAAATACATCTCGGCGACATTGATACCAGCCGCCTCGAAGCATTTATTGAGGTTCTTATAGAATGTCTTACGCTCAAGGATATTCAGGAAGTTGCCTTCCAGACGATTGGCTTGTATACCAACGGGATCGAGCTGGAACTGAGAGCCTACCTTGTATTCCTGAGCGGCAGCATCGAGAATCTCCTGATCTTGGTATACCATATTGCGGTTTGCATCCATCAGTTCGATGACCATGTCCTGGGTAATAATCGTTTCTACAGGCAGATCTTTTGATATCATGTTTTTTACACTGCGGATGGATTGGCCGCCGACACCTACGTAGACCTGAGTAATTTCAGTTTTGAGTTGGTTTTCCAGTTTCTTAACGATACTGGAGAGGCATTGAGCGGTCTTGTCGATGTTGTAGACCACTCCCTTACGGATAAACGACGAAGAGTTTTCTTTGACAACAGCCAGTACGTTGATGCTGCCGTCGAGATTCTTCTGACCCGCGATACCGGTCATTTTGGATGAGCCGAGTTCAATTGCTACAATAAATTCCTTTGCTGCCATCTCTTCTTAATTATTTGTTCTTTTTCTATGATTTCTCTTGCAGATAATCTGGTTGTCGAATTCCAGGTTGATATAGTTGTATTTGTTCCATCCTGCCTTATTGAGTCCATAAAGGTAGAATTTGCGCAGACGCTCCAACTTCTTTTCTACATGGGAGGGTATACCGAGATAAACAATGTGGTCTCCCACACGTGGTACCAATTCCATCGTGCCGTCGTTGAGGATGTTGATTTGTACCACTTGGTTCTTCCAGAAGTTATCGGCCATGATGTGGTTGGAAACTCGTGTCAGCACGCTTTGGGCATATTTCTTCGAGATACTTCCCGTGGCGATGATGAGATCGTTTACATAACGGGCTTCGGGCATAATGTTGCCGTGCGTGTCAATGTAATAGTTCTCTCCATTGGCATTCATGACCCTGATGACGGGAATGCGCTGCTGAATGTTGATGCACACGTGACCACTAAGAGTCTTGTGGCATTCTGCTTTTTCTACGAAGGGACTCTTTTCCAAGGACTCCTCAATCTGTCGGGGATTGATGAGGCTCATAGGCTTGGATAGAGGGTAGATGTTATCCTTTGATAATATTTTCTTGACCTCACTGGCATTCAAGAATCCATCCACACGGCCTTCTTTGATATCTATCTTCACCTCACCGCATGACGTGGCTTTTGCATCTGGCTTGTTAAACGCTGTAACAGCCAGTAGCAAGTAGGTAGCGATAACGATATCGCAGACTACAATCATGGACTTTTTCCAGTTGATGGTCATTGGATGTAATTATTTGATTTTACTATTTAACAATTTGGCAATTTGTGGCACCTGATTATCCAGGTCGCCAGCGCCTAACACGATCAGTACCTCGAAATTGTGGGATTTCACGTAATCGATGACTTCGTCTTTATGAATCATTTCTTTTTTGACGCCCTCTTTCAGGTTGTCGTAGATGAGTCGGGACGTAACACCCTCGATGGGTTGTTCACGGGCTGGATAAATCTCTGTGAGCACCACTTCGTCGAGTTGGCTCAGTGCATCAGCAAAATCTTGATAGAAGTCACGGGTGCGGGTATAGAGATGTGGCTGGAAAATAGCCGTAATGTGTTTGTCTTTATAGAGCTCACGGATACTCTTGGCACTTTGGTAAATCTCCTTAGGGTGATGGGCATAGTCGCTGAGGAAGACCAGACGGTCGGTCTTGATCTTGAAGTCGAACCGGCGGTCAACACCATAGTAGGTCTTTATGCCATATTTCAGCTCATCAGCTGTACAGCCGTTAAGTTGAGCCATAGCCATAGCTGCAATGCCATTCTCAATGTTAATGGGAATGGGCTGCCCCAACTGTACGTCTTTAATGCTTTCAATGGGGGAGATGAAATCGAAAGTGATCTCTCCATTCTCGATACGGATGTTCTCTGCGTGGAAATCGCCCTCGTTCTGGCTATAATCATAACGGCGTACACTATCTTGAAGGTGTTCCTTCATTTCAAGACCGCGATGGATAATCAGTGCACCGCCAGGCTGAATCAGTTCGGAATAGTGGCGGAAACTCTCCAGGTAGGCCTCCTTAGTACCGTAAATATCCAGATGGTCTGGATCTGTGGAGGTAATGACCGACATCCATGGACGGAGCCAGTGGAAACTGCGGTCGAACTCATCGGCTTCAATCACGACATAGTCGGAGTCGGAGAGGATATAATTAGTGCCGTAGTTCTTGGAGATACCTCCGAGGAAGGCATTGCAGTTAAGATGGCTTTGGTGCATGATATGAGCACACATGGTAGATGTCGTCGTCTTGCCGTGGGTTCCAGCTACGCAGAGTCCTTTATGCGCTTTGGTCAGTGTGCCAAGCACCTGTGCACGTTTCTGAATCTCGAAGCCGTTCTCCTGGAAGAATACCAGTTCCTGATGATCTGCAGGGATGGCAGGTGTATAAATGACCAGACATGACTCCTTCTGCTTGCAGATATGTGGTATCTCTTCGATATTCTCTTCGTAGTGAATGAGCATACCCTCTTTTTCCAACTGGCGTGTCAGATCGGAAGGTGTCTTGTCGTAACCGGCTACAACCAGACCCTTCTTGAGGAAATAGCGGGCTATGGCGCTCATGCCGATACCACCTGCTCCTACAAAATAGACTGCTTTGATATCTGTTATATTCATCTTACTAACTTGATTACTTCTTTTGCTATGATTTCTGCAGAGTCGGGCAGGGCAAGCTTCAGGACATTTTCGCTGAGTTCCTTCAAACGCTTGTCATCATTGACGGTATGGACGGCCAGCTCCAGCAGATTTGCAGGGGCGTCGGCATCCTTGACGTGGATGGCAGCATTCTTGCTGGAGAGTGCCAGGGCGTTCTTGGTCTGATGATCTTCTGCTACATTCGGACTTGGTACGAGGATGACAGGCTTACCAATCAGACAGAATTCGGAAATACTGCTGGCACCGGCGCGACTGATGACGAGATCAGCAGCCTTATAGGCTGTTGCCATATCGGTAATAAAGTCGGTTACCTTCAGGTTAGGTATATTCTCGCCTTTTAATTCTTCAGCGATAGCAGCACTGTAATAGCTACCCGTCTGCCATATAAATTGTACATCAGTAGACTTCACCAAATCAAGGTGGAGTAGTACGCTGACATTGATAGTCCTGGCTCCCAGACTACCTCCCAGCAGTAGAATCGTCTTCTTTTCAGGGTTCAGCCCGAAACTCTTGACAGCATCTTCTCGTGAAATCTTGGTATTGAGAAGGGCTTGGCGAACGGGATTTCCTGTCATGATAATCTTTTCTGCAGGGAAGAAGCGTTCCATACCTTCATAAGCCACACAAATCTTCTCCGCTTTCTTGGCGAGTAACTTGTTGGTAACGCCAGCATAGGAATTCTGCTCTTGAATCAGGCAGGGTACACCCATTGATGCCGCTGTATTGAGTGTGGGACCACTGGCAAATCCTCCAACGCCCACGACGACATCAGGCTTAAAGTCCTTAATGATTTTCTTAGCCATACGTTGGCTCTTCCATATCTTAAAGAGTACTTTGATATTCTTTAATTTGTGCTGACGATCGAAACCACAGATGGGAAGTCCTTTGATTTTATAACCTGCAGCAGGAACGCGCTGCATTTCCATGCGGTCGATGGCTCCAACGAACAGAATCTGTGCATCAGGTCGTAGTGCTCTCAGGGCGTTTGCAATAGAAATGGCTGGGAAAATATGACCTCCTGTACCACCTCCGCTAATGATGACTTTTAACTTCTTATCCATACCTTATTATATATATTGCGTGCAAAAATACAAATTATATTTCTTTTACTGCCAAATTTCCCGTTCTTTTTTTCGCAGAACGGCTAACACTTAATATCGCACCGATATAAGCGCAGTTGATAATGGTAGAGGTTCCACCTTTGCTGATAAGTGGCAAAGGCTGGCCAGTAACGGGAGCTATACCCACTGCAACCAGCATGTTGAATGATGCTTGGACAACCAACAACAATGCCAGTCCCATGGCGAAGAACGCAGGGAAGTTGTTCTCGCAACGACTGGCGATACGTGCCGTCCTGTAAAGTAATACAATATAGAGGAACACCACGAAGGCTGCTCCAAAGATGCCAAGTTCCTCAATGACAATGGCAAAGATAAAGTCGGAGAAGGCTTGCGACAAGAAGTCGCGCTCGACAGATTGCCCTGGCCCCTTGCCAATGATATTGCTCGATACAATGGCTATATTAGCGTGTGCCACCTGTGCGTCTTTGTCAAGGTCGTATTCGAGGGGTGATACATCTTTCTTGTCGAGATGCTTTACGATACGGTTTCGCCAGGTGACGAAACGGTGGAAGACACCGCCGCCCTTGATGACCTTCGTGTCAGTTGTATTGTTGGAAACGGACTCAACGGTCTGGGTGTTCTTCTCGTCATCTGTACCGATGCTTCCTAAAGTCAGGACCAAGGTCAGGAATAATGCGATAGCCAAACCTGCTGCACCTACAAGTTTTCCCATCTGAGACATCGGTATGCGTCCGATAAACATCATTAGGAAAATGACTACAAGGAGTAAAGCTGCCGTTGACAGATTTTCAATGCCAATCAACGCCGCTGTAGGTATTACAATCCATAGAATATATTTGAAAGCCTTTTTGTCGGCACCATCTTCACGTTGCATGGCGCTGAGGATCTGTGCTGTAATCAGTACCATTGTGCCTTTCGCAATCTCCGAAGGCTGGAAAGTAATTCCTCCTGGCAGCGAGATGACACGGTTAGCACCATTGATAGACTCTCCACCAACAAGAACCCAGAGGAGGGTGATGCCTGAAATAATCAGTAAGAAAGGCGTCATCAATTTGAAATAGCGACAAGGAATGTTAAGTGTCACCACAGCAACCAAGGCACCAATCACGATAGTGACGGTGTGAAAGGCAATGGGGCCGATGTAGTTCTGGCTCTTATATGTCAGGTTACTCGAAGCTGAGAAGACTTCGACGATACTGATCATACAGAGGAAGAAGAATACCATCCAAATGACCTTGTCACCTTTGAAGATGTTGCCTATCTTTTTGTTCATATCAGAGATTTCTTGCTAATTCTTTGAACTGTTCACCACGATCCTCCATGTTTTTAAAGAGGTCGAAGGAAGCACAGCAGGGACTGAGTAACACTGTCTCACCAGGCTGCGCCATCTCGTAACATGCTTCCATACATTCTTTCATGGAGTGCGTGTCGCGGAAAGGAATTCCCATGTTATCGAAATTGTCGTGCAACTTTTGGTTGTCTGCTCCTAAGTATACCAGACCAGTGCATTTCTCCTTGATGAGCGGCTTGATGGGTTCGTAGTCGTTTCCCTTGTCCTTACCACCGATAATCAGAATGACTTTTGTCTTCATTGACTCAAGTGCATACCAGCATGCGTCTACATTCGTAGCTTTAGAGTCGTTGATGTACTGGACACCACGAACTGTGCATACCTTTTCCAGACGATGTTCAACGCCAGGGAAGTCACTAAGGCTCTTGCGGATATCATCTTTCTTGATACCTGAGATATTGGCTGCGATTCCAGCGGCCAGAGAGTTGTAGATATTGTGCTTACCTGTCAGACTGAGGCTTTCCTGTTCCATATTGAATGGCTCGGGTTCCTCAATTTTGTATTGCCCTTTCTCTATGTAACCGATAACGCCTTTCTCTTTCAATTCGGAGAACGGGTACTGAATGGCCTTGATGTCGTATTTCTCAAGTTCCCGCTTGATGACAGGATCATCAGCCCAATAGATGAATGCGTCTTTTGGGGTCTGGTTCTGGATGATACGCATTTTGGCGTCTACATAGTTCTGCATCTCGAAGCCATAACGGTCCAGATGGTCGGGCGTGATGTTCAACAGGATGGCAATGTTGGCACGGAAGTCATACATGTTGTCGAGTTGGAAAGAGCTGAGCTCGATGATGTAGTATTCATGTGGATCTTCAGCCACTTGGAGTGCCAGGGAATTGCCGATGTTTCCTGCCAGTCCTGCATCGTAACCTGCCTCCTTAAAAATGTGATATATCAAAGAGGTGGTTGTGGTTTTGCCGTTCGAACCAGTAATACAGATCATCTTAGAATCCGTATAGCGCCCTGCGAACTCAATTTCGCTGATGATATGAATACCCTTGTCAATGGCTTTTTTCACCATCGGGGCTGTGTCTGGAATCCCCGGACTTTTGATAATCTCGTCGGCATTGAGGATCTTCTCCTCTGTATGTTGGCCTTCCTCCCATTCTATCTGATGGTCATCGAGTTGCTTCTTGTATTTGTCACCGATCTTTGACATGTCGGAAACAAAGACGTCGAAACCTTCTTTTTTGGCCAGAACGGCAGCTCCTGCTCCGCTCTCTCCTGCGCCTAATATAACGATTCTCTTCATATTTTCTATCTAATTTTTAATGTAATTAGTGTCAATGCAGCCAGAATGATGGTCGTGATCCAAAATCGGATGGTGATTTTCGACTCGTGGAACGGTCGGTGAGGCCAGCCTTTCAAGATATATGTGCTTGTAGCATCGAGTTGTGAATCAAGCTTGCGGAATGTGTCGTGGATTGGAGCAGCCCTGAATACACGGACACGCTTGCCTTTCCGCTTTTGTATCTTGAACCACATGGTCTGGATAATGACGCTGAGGCTCTCAATGAAGAAGATTCCGCAAAGGATGGGCAATAGCAACTCCTTATGGATGATGACTGCACATACTCCAATAATACCACCAATGGTCAAAGAACCCGTGTCGCCCATAAATACCTGAGCTGGGAATGCATTATACCAAAGGAAACCTATCATAGCCCCGACAAAAGCACAAAGGAAGATGACTAACTCCTCAGAATGAGGAATATACATAATGTCGAAGTAAGAGGCATATCCAATGTGTGAAGACACATAGGCTAAAATGCCTAATGCCACACCGATGATAGCGGAATTACCTGCACACATACCGTCCATACCATCGTTAAGGTTTGCTCCGTTAGAGATGCCTGTTACGACAAAAATCGTAATGAATACGAATAGCATCCATCCAGCAGCCACCTTGTACTTGCCGCAGAAAGACATCACATCTGAATAGTTCAGATTGTGATTCTTGATGAATGGGATGGTCGTTTGCAGTGATTTGACAGGCTCTGCCTTATGTTTGACCACAATCTCCTGATTCTGCTTTACATTGATGTTCTCACGTACAACGACATCAGGGCTTAGCCAGAGTGTCAGTCCTACGATAAAGCCGATACTTACTTGTCCGACAATCTTGTATTTTCCCTTCAGGCCATCCTTGTTGCGCCTGAATATTTTAATATAGTCGTCAAGAAATCCGAGGAAACCTAACCAGACAGTGGTGATAATCATCAGAATAAGATAGGTGTTTCGGATGCGTCCCAAGAGCAGAACGGGAATCAGAATACTCACAATGATGATGATGCCGCCCATAGTCGGCACGCCTTTCTTCTCTACTCCAAACGGGTCAATCTTCGGATCACGTTCCGTTTCAAAGATCTTCTTCTTCTTCATCCACTTGATGAAGCGCTCGCCAAACCAAGCAGAGAGCAATAAAGCGAGAATCAGCGTTAACAATGCACGGAACGAGATGTAGGACCACATGTGTGATCCCGGGATGTCGTATTGACCGAGGTATCTGAAGAGATAGTATAGCATGGTTTTGTCTTTTTAATTACCAAATATTTCCTTGACTACTTCCTTGTCATCAAAATGGTGTTTTACACCCTGAATCTCCTGATAGTCCTCGTGGCCTTTGCCGGCTATAAGGATGACGTCACCTTTTTCTGCCATCATGCAAGCAGTACGGATAGCCTCGCGACGGTCTACGATGCTGACTACCTTCTTCATCTGTTTGCTGTCGAGACCCTCCAACATGTCGTTGATAATATCTTGCGGTTCTTCGAAACGTGGGTTGTCAGAAGTAATAATGACCTTATCACTTTGTTTAACAGCCTCTTGGGCCATTAAAGGTCGTTTGCCTTTGTCCCGATTACCGCCAGCTCCACACACGGTGATAACCTTTCCCTTGCCGTCAAGTACCTCGTGGATAGCGTTTAATACGTTCTCCAAGGCATCGGGAGTGTGAGCATAGTCGACGATTGCTGTGTAGCCTTCAGGAGAGTGAATAGGTTCCAGACGCCCACTGACACTTTTCAAGGTACTTAGAATCACAAGTATCTCCTCGGGCTTTTTACCCAGCATAATTGCAGCACCGTAGACAGCGAGCAGATTGCTCACATTGAATTTCCCGATGAACTGAACGCCCACCTCTTTACCATTGATGTCAAGGTACATTCCCTCAAAGTGGCATTCGATGATCTTTGCTTTAAAGTCGGCCATTGTTCGTGTAGAGTAGGTCTTCACTACAGCCTTGCTGTTCTGAACCATAACCATTCCATTTTTGTCATCAGCATTAATGATAGCGAAAGCCTCTTTGCTAAGCCCATCGAAAAACGCCTTTTTTGCGTCGCGGTAATTCTCGAAAGTGCCATGATAGTCAAGATGGTCTCTGGTCAGGTTTGTGAAGATGCCACCTGTGAAACACAGTCCTCCAATACGTTTTTGGGCAATAGCGTGACTGGAGCATTCCATGAACGCATATTCGCAGCCGACTTCAACCATCTTTGCCAGTAGTCGGTTCAGTTCAATGGGGTCGGGGGTTGTGTGGTCAGCAGGTATAACTTCGTCTTCAATATAGTTGCAGACCGTTGAGAGCAGACCGCACTTATGTCCGAACTTACGAAACATATTATATAATAAGGTGGCGATGGTTGTCTTTCCGTTTGTGCCAGTAACGCCAACCAGTTTCAGCTTCTTTGAGGGGTCTCCATAGAATTGTGTGGCGACCTCACCCACGCAGTCTTCTGTTGATTCTACTGCGATGTAGGTGATTCCCGGCTCACGTTTGTTGGGGAAATATTCACAAAGCACAGCAACAGCTCCTTGTTCGATAGCTTTGGGGATGAACTTATGTCCATCGGTCTGTGTGCCAGGAATAGCCACGAACAGATGACCGGCCTCGATACGCCGGGAGTCGATGTTTACGCCAGATATTTCAATGTCCTCATTTCCAAGGATATTGAGCACCTCTACATTTTTGAGTAGTTCATTTAGCTTCATATTCTTTCTCGTTTTGTTTATTCCATATTCAGTTCACAAACCATTCCTTGTTTGATAGCAGTACCTGCATATATGCTCTGTGATTTAACCTTACCTCTGCCTCTAAGTTTCACCTTGACGCCCCGGCTTTCCAGCAGATATACCGCATCGCGAGCTCCCATCCCCAGAACATCTGGAATGATACCCTTCTGTGTGCTGACTGATGCAAGGGTGACGTCCTTGTTCGTTTTTATAATCTTACCCCAGACAGGATTTCCTTCTGCATAAGAACCGCTCCAGTTCGTGTTTGTCTTAACGCCAAGATTGTCGAGTACATAGTTGGCTGCTACGAGGTCACCGCCTTTTACATCGGGCACCATGATTGACAAGGTGTCACGGGCATCGTCGACATCGAGTTTCAGATTCTGAGCCATCACACCTTCAGAGATGTGGTGGAAGACGAGCCCACTCATACCACCGCCAGAAGCAGGCAATCCTGTTTTCTTCAAGCAGACGATACAAGTGTACCGCGGATCGTCGGCAGGAAAATAACCGGCAAATGACAGCCAATAACGAGTGGTTCCTGAGTGATAGCCTCCATACTGGTCAGCAACTTGTGCAGTACCAGTTTTGCCTGCTACTTTAAATGATTTAGAACCAGCTCTTCTGCCGAGTCCCTGGCTAACGACGTGCTCAAGAATCGTCTGCATGGTCTTGATTGCTTGCGGTTTTGCGATGCGTTCCTTCAGTACGACAGGTTCAAACTCCCTGAGGACCTCACCATTCTTTACAATCTGTTTGACGAAGCGTGGCTGCATCATCTTGCCATTATTAGCGATGGCATTGTAAAATGTAACAGTGTTGATTGGAGCAATCTGGGTCTCATAGCCGATACTCATCCAAGGGAGTGTTGTCTTACTCCAATATTTGGCACGGTCGGTGGTCTTTGTGTCTGGCATTCTGATCATCGGGGCGTGATAGCCTACCAACGGAATCTTCAAATCCTCATGAATACCGACACGGTAGAGGCCTTCCACATATTTCTTCGGGTTGCTGCCATAGAACTTGTCGATGACATAGCTGACTCCAATATTCGAACTGACTTCAAGCGCGCGAGCTACGTTGATGTCTTGATAACCGCCACGGCGCCAGTTGTGATCTTTCATGTCACGACCATGCATATTCATAACACCACTTCCAGTGTGAATAACAAAGCTGGTATCTACTACACCGTCATCGAGTGCAACTAAGAATGAAGCAGTTTTGAACACCGATCCTGGTTCGCAGCGGTAGCTGATTGCATTGTTGACAGTCTCACGATATACCCCATCGGCACCACGAGTCATGTTGACAATAGCCTTGATGTCACCTGTTTTCACTTCCATCAGAATGGCTACGCCCATCTCGCCGTTGATTTCTTTCAGTTCTTCAATCATGGCACGCTCAGCCAAGTCTTGCATGCCAACGTCGATCGTAGTAACAATATCGGCACCATCTTCAGGTAAGAGTACGGGTATGTCCAGATATTTGCTTAGGATCTTACGACGGTGCATGAGGCCGTTTTTGCCCCTGAGAATCGAGTCGAAAGAAAGCTCTAAACCATATTTCGCGCTATCTTTTGCTCCGAACATGTCACCAATGGTACGCTGAGCCAGTGATCCAAATGGGCGTCGACGGGCATTGAATTCTTCCCAGTGGAAGCCTCCCTTATATATCGGTTCTTTGAAAATTGGGAGCTTACGTACCTCGCAGAAAGTGTTATAGTCGATGCGGCGTGGCCAGATTGGGTAGTGGCGCGCGCCTTCCTTACCGTTCTTAAGTACCCGCTTTTTCCCTGCTATCAAATGGGTCTTAAATTCATCCGCTGTCTTTGAAGGGAATATCTGGCTCAACCCCTCACAGATACTATCAATCTTCTCTTCCCAAATGGAATCCTGTTTTTGAGCATGGATGGAGTCGTCTCTTCCAGCCTGGAAGTCCATATAGACTTTATATTCTGGTATGCTACTGGCCATCAGCTGTCCGTCACAACTAAGGATGTTGCCACGACTAGGCTTAACACTGACACTGTCGCGCTTCAGACGGTCAGCCACTTTTGTCCAATATTCCTTCTCGGCAGTCATGATATACATGGCCTTGCCAACAACGGCAAAACCAATCAATGTCAGGACTACTGCGATGGCAAAGTAGCGGGGCATTACTTTATCGCTCTTGAATTTACTCATTCCGTCTTCTTATTCGGGTACAGTTATTATATATGGTGGTTGGTCTGATATATGCAACAGACTGTCCTTGTTTTGTTTTAAAGCATCCAGAACATGACTCTCACGGCATTTTTCCGTTAAAGTGCTTGAACTTGAAAGTGCCTTATATTTGGCATCGAGCAACTGCTTCTCCAGCTTGTCAATGGCAATCATGTCCTGTTGGCACTGATAGCGGATGGCTACATAGACAATACAGAAAACAACCATGAGCACAAATAGCCATATCTGGCGACGAACCATTTCAGCCGTGAGGAAGTCTCCGCCAAGTATCGTCCTCAGTGTCATTGCGGAACCAGGCTTGGGATCTTCTTCTTTTGCCTTTTCCTTAATCAGTTGGATCGTTTTCTTGGCCTGTTCCTTCATCTCGGCAGCTTCCTCTTCCACAAGCTTTTCTTCATCTGTGGCGGGGGCTTCTGTTTCCGGCTGCTGGATTTCAAGTTCTATGTCTTCTTTTTTAGCCATATTTATACCTTTTCTGCGATTCTTAATTTAGCGCTTCTGCTACGTGGGTTGCGCTCTTGCTCTTCTTCGCTTGGTGTGATCACCTTATTGCTTAGTAGCCGAAAAGGGGCCTCTGTGCGCCCGAAAAAATCCTGCACCATTCTGCCCTCGGGGTTTCCGGCTCTCATGACGTTCTTGACGATGCGGTCTTCTAAGGAATGATAGGTGATGACGGAGAGTCGCCCTCCTTCGCTCAGTATTTCCTTCGCACCGTTTAGCATCTCTTTTAAGGCGTCCATCTCGCGATTGACTTCAATGCGTAGTGCTTGAAACAGTTTGGCTGTTTCTTTTTTCTCGCGCTCACGCTGGAACAGTTTTTCTGTAGCCTGCATGAGGTCGCTTGTCGTTTCAATATTTTTGTTGCTCCTTGCTTTTACAATGGCGGCCGCAATCTTGCGGGCGTTTTTTAATTCTCCGTAGATATAGAAGATGTCGGCTAACGTCTCTTCACTATATGTGTTCAAGACTTCTGCCGCTGTCTTTCCTGACCTGTTGTTCATGCGCATATCCAACGGTGCATCGAAGCGGAAGGAGAATCCGCGTGTCTCATCGTCGAAATGATGGCTGGAAACACCGAGATCCGCCAGCAGACCGTCGATATGTGCAACATGGTAGTAGCGCATCCAGTTGCGGAGATATCTGAAATTGCTCCTCACGAATGTGAATCTGTCATCATCAAGGATGTTCTTCTCTGCGTCCTCGTCTTGGTCGAAGCTGTAGAGATGGCCGTTTTTCCCCAAACGGTTCAGAATCTCCTTGCTGTGACCTCCTCCACCGAAAGTGACGTCTACATAGATGCCGTCAGGCTTGATGTTCAGCCCGTCGATGCTCTCCTGGAGGAGTACCGGAACGTGATATGTCTCGGTAACGTTCATCATAGGGCATCGTCAGCGTTCATGATGTTTTCAAATTCTATTCCGAACTCTTCTTCAGGTTTGAGCGTCTGTAACAGGTTCTTAGGCGACCAGATCTCAATGGCGTTATCCATGCCGATGAACTGGATGTCCTGATCGATCTCTGCAATTTTCTGCAGGCGTTTTGAGATGAGGAATCGTCCGTTGCCATCGAGTGTCACCACTTCTGCTTCAGATACAAACTGCCGGAACATCTGCTGATGAGACTGCTTCCATGGCTTCAGCTGGGTCTTCAACAGGTCAATCCGTTCATTCCATACGCTTTCAGGATAAAGCACAAGGCACTTTTGGAAGACATCCTTTCTTAACATCAGGCAATCCTCACCAGATGCTTGTAACACCTTGCGGAAAACTGCTGGTAGAAAGGCTCTTCCCTTTGCGTCAGTTTTGGCTTCTATGTTTCCTAAAAAGCGCATATATACCTATTTATATGATTTCGGTTACAAAGGTAGGAAAAAATCCCCACTTTGCACCACATTTCCCCACTTTTTTTCAATTTTAACTTTATTTTATTGATTTGTACCCTTTTTGTCTACTAAATACATTTAAAATATAACATTTTTCTCCTTTTTTTGCTCAGAATTGAAAGAAATGTGCTATTTTTGCAACTTGTTAACGAAAATGTGCAAATGGCAACAGTAGTTGAGCAGACAATTGATATCGATGCAATCCTGAAAGGGAAGATGGGCACGAAAGCGAAATTCGTGCCTGGTTTTTTGGTTCGGTGGTTGAAGCGTATTGCTCATCAGGATCAGGTGAATGCCTTCCTGTGGGATAATCGTGACAAGACAGGAGTCGACTGGTTGGAAGCGTGTGTCAAGTATCTTGATATGACTTTGGAGGTGGAGGGAAAGGAAAATCTTCCCGACCCCAGCGATGGGAGACTCTATACTTTCGTGAGCAACCACCCCCTTGGTGGTGAGGATGGAGTGGCTTTGGGTGCTATTATAGGGCGTCACTATGATGGACGATTCCGATATCTTGTGAATGACTTGCTGATGAATCTTCCTGGATTGGCGCCTATTTGCATTCCGATCAATAAAACAGGTAAGCAGAGCCGTAACTTCCCGGCAATGGTTGAAGCTGGTTTTCAGAGTGATAATCACATGCTGATGTTCCCTGCAGGTATCTGCTCCAGAAAGCATCAGGGAGTTATATGTGATATTCCTTGGAAAAAGACTTTTATCTCGAAAAGTGTTGAATATCAGCGCGATGTAGTGCCGATTCATTTTAGCGGTCAGAACAGTAAGTTCTTTTACCGCTTGGCAAACTTTAGTGACAAATACCTGCCTTTCAATCTGGCAATGTTGTTTCTGGTTGATGAGATGTACAAAAATGTGCATAAGAGTTTCCAGGTTAAAATAGGGAAGCCGATTCCGTGGCAAACGTTCGATAAAACGAAAACACCGATGGAATGGGCTCAATTTGTTAAGGAACAAGTCTACAAACTATAAACTTATAAGAGAATGGAACAGGAGATTATCCAGCCGATAGACAAAGAAGTGCTTAAGAGTGAACTGACTCCAACACTTCAACTTCGTATGACGAATAAGAGTCATAACGAGATATATGTCATCACTGCTCATAATGCACCCAATGTTATGAAAGAGATTGGCCGTCTGCGTGAGATTGCCTTTCGTGAAGCTGGTGGCGGAACTGGTAAGGCAATGGATATCGATGAGTTCGATACTTGTGATAATTGCTATAAACAGTTAATTGTCTGGAATCCAGAGGCAGAGGAGATTATTGGTGGCTATCGCTATTTAGAGGGGACGAGCTGGAAAATGGATGAGAAGGGACAGCCTATGCTCGCTACCAGTCACATGTTTCATTTCTCTGAGAAGTTTATTAATGAATATATGCCTTATACGATGGAACTGGGTCGTTCCTTTGTCTCTCTACCATATCAGAGTTCTCGTATGGGGGCTAAGAGTCTTTTCGCTCTTGATAATCTTTGGGACGGACTGGGTGCATTGACGGTTATTATGCCTAATGTGCGCTATTTCTTCGGTAAGATGACAATGTATCCCTCTTATATCCGTAAAGGGCGCGATATGATCCTGTATTTCCTGAAAAAGCATTTCGATGACAAGGATAAGCTGATTATACCGATGAAACCGTTGGAAATTGAGGAGGATCCGAAGGCTTTAGCTGCATTATTCTGCAAGGACGATTTCAGGGAAGATTATCGTATTCTGAATGCAGAGATTCGTAAATTGGGTTATAATATTCCCCCGTTGGTGAATGCCTACATGAATCTCTCTCCTACGATGCGACTTTTCGGAACTGCCATTAACTATGGCTTTGGTGACGTGGAGGAGACTGGTATTCTGATTGCTGTTGATGAGATTCTGGCGGAGAAACGTGTTCGTCATATCGACTCCTTTATAAAGGAACATCCTGAGGCGCTGAAGATTACAAGCGGTGCAAATAAGGTGATTTATAAAGAAAAGTAAAAATCAGATCTTATGATTAGAATTGGTTTCAGCTCTTTGCTGGCACGTTCGTGTGCCAGCCTTTTTGAGGGCTTTGTCTCTTAAAAAACGTTTAAAATGGTTAATTTTTCGTTTTTTTATGCAAGGTTTTTTGATTTTGCAGTTATATATACAGACGAGCAAATTATAAATTGTGAAGATGAGAATGAAAAGTCTTATATATAAAATAGGTATAATGGTCTGGAGCCTGATGCTGTTTGCAGCATGTTCCAGCGATAGTATTGATGATACAAGTGCTATCACTTTTCCCGATTCTTCTCCCAGAACAGAGACATGGATAGTTACCATTGAGCCTGAGTACGTTTTGACTGATGCAGACAGGGCTGCACACCGCGTAGCACCTGTAAAGGAAGCGATTGACGATAAGGGTCAGCGAGTTGCGACCTTTGATAGCCTGGCAGTCAATAATGTTATTCTTAAGGAAGGATGGCGCTATAAGCTTAAGATTGCCGCTAACTTGAGTGTTGATGATCTTGGCAGTTCTGCCTATACATTCACCTCAATGAAGATCGAAGATATGGTCTATGTCGGAATTAATAAGGACAAGATGAAGGAGGTGGTCATGGATGTCATCCCCATTCGAGTCCTTCCTAAGAACAGTGAAGAGACCTGGAGTTATGAGACGCTCTGTGGTCAGATTGTAGGCACTGATGAGAAGATCGACATGATGATGGGTGAGATCAATGGACTTGATTATAAGGAGTTCTATGGAAAGGATAAATTGTATCGTCTGCGCATCGTGGCAAGCATTACACCTTCTCCAAAGCCGATTTATGAAGGCAAACAGCAGCGTATCCGTTTGATTCAGGTTGTCAGGAAGTCGGAAATTGAGAATGACAGCATCATCTATGCTGATGGCGTGAATGCAGATCCGACGACACCTGTCAGTGATTCCCAGTATGGTGATTTTGAATTGGTATGGAGTGCCAATGGAAAAGAGATTGGTAAAGGAATTCTGCATGCAGAGCAAAATAATGCATCTACATTCGGTCTTTTCATGGATGCGGAGAACAATATGACAGCGTTCTTTGTTGATTCTTTATTTAAGAAGGAGTTCAAGACGATGGAACCGCAAAAAGTCATATTTGATTTTGAGGGCGCACCCTATAATTCAATTCTGCAGTATGTGTATGTTGGCTATTCTGATGATGCAAATTACTATAATATAAAGGATTGGCAATATAAGGCGATTGCTAAAATTGATGATATGTTCTATCAATTTACGCCAGTACCAGATTACGAAAAGTCAATTTTATATTACGATAAAAAGGTAAAACAGTGGGCGGGAGTCATTCCGATAAAACAGGTGGACCTCTGTGAGGCGTATAGGATACCACCACCTTGGACTGAGGAATATAAGATGTCTGCATCTTCCCCGTTGACGATAAAGTTTAGCACGACTAAAAAGATTAAATAGGGAGAGACGGTTTGGAGACTGAAAG
The DNA here is from genome assembly GCA_946183415.1 of uncultured Prevotella sp. Classification (GTDB taxonomy): domain Bacteria; phylum Bacteroidota; class Bacteroidia; order Bacteroidales; family Bacteroidaceae; genus Prevotella. The sequence continues at coordinate 15,004 of CAMHAM010000027.1, read as the reverse complement.
GCAACTGCTCGATGCTATACGTGGCGGTGACTCCCAGGCGATGCGACGTCTGTACGACCGCTTTTCAGGATATGCCATGGCGATAAGTCTGAGGTATATCTCGGGGCGCGATGACGTTAGAGATGTGATGCAAGACAGTTTCGTTAGTATACTGACCTCCATAGGCGATTTCGAATACCGGGGCGAAGGGTCGCTGAAAGCTTGGGTCACGAAGATTGTAACGAACAGAGCCCTCGATTGGATAAACGAACATGATCTGTTGAAGACTACGGACGTGATGCCAAAAGAGGAGATAGCAGATGAGGAAGAACCTCAGGTGGAATTGGTTCCGCCCGATGTCCTCAATCAGATGATAGGGCGATTGCCTGTAGGTTGCCGACTGGTGTTAAACCTCTATGTATTTGAGCAACTCTCGCATAAGGAGATCGCCCGTCGGCTAGGAATCAAAGAGGCATCATCAGCCTCACAGTTCTTTTACGCAAAGAAGCTATTGATAGGAATGATAAATGATTATTTAACTCATAAAGGAAATGAAACAGGAAGCATGGATTAAACAGTTACGCGATCAGCTGGCAGACCACGAAGAGGCTGCTCCGGCAGACTTGTGGGCTGGTATTGAGGCTAAGCTTACCCAGCAGGCAGCCCCGAAGCGTCCGCGCATTGTTCCTCTATGGGGCAGATGGGCGGCAGCGGCAGCCGTTCTTGTAGGTGTAATCATAGGAGGTGGTTACCTGATGCAAGAGACTGAAAATCAACAGTTGACTATTTCAACGGGTGCAGGCCATATGGCAGAAGTACAGAAAACAGATGATAGTCAGATTGTTTCTGAGCCAGAGCAGGCAGAGAGTGGCATTGCAGTGAAATCTCAGCAGTTTGTGGCTCAGTTGAAGCAGATGGCATCTGCTGTAGAAGAGATGGTGTTGCCTGTGGCAGCTTCTGATAACCAGACAATTGCGTTGCAAGAACAACCAGCAGAGAAGCAACTGGCAGAACTGTCGGAGCAGAAGGCAGATGAACAACCCGTTGAGCAGCAGACCTCTCAGCAAAATGCCTCAGAGCATAAAACCGCAGCTAAGAAACATTTGCCGTTAAGTGAAGATGATGTCATCAGGGAATTGGATCGTAAGATCGCAATGGCAGCAAAACAGCGCCATACTCAGGCAGAGTTTGGACTTTATGCTTCAAATGGTTTTGGCAATCAAGTAAGCTCTAACGGTGTGGTTATGAATCCGTCGATGGCTGCAAATTATAACTTAAATAATTATAGGTCTGCAAGTACTCGAGCTGATGATAATGAGGTTATTTATAAGGCAGGTTTTGAAGAAAAGCAGAAGCATTATCAGCCGATATCCTTTGGACTGTCAGCAAATATCCCTATTTATCCAAAGCTTTCAATTGAAACAGGCCTTGTTTACACTCGACTTCGCTCTGATCTTACAAAGGAAATGCTGGGCAACTCTAGTACGACTGAGCACACTTTTCATTATATTGGTATTCCAGTGAACTTGCAATATATGATTTGGAGTAAGGGTGGCTTTAGTGTTTATGCTGCTGCTGGTGGACAGGCTGATTATAATATAATCGCAAAGGCAAAATGTGATGGCATAAAGGTTGAACAGGAGCGCGATCGCCTACAGTTCTCAGTGCAAGGATCGATAGGTGCTCAGTTTAATTTTGTTCCTATGTTAGGCATTTATGTGGAGCCTGGTGTCAAACACTATTTCGATAATGGAAGCGATGTTCGCAACTATTTCAAGGATAAGCCTACGAACTTCAATTTCCAAGTGGGTTTGCGCCTGAATTTAGGAAACCAGTAACTGTAGGCCGATGCCGCGGATGGTCTTGAGCGTGATCTTTGGTTCATCGGCCAGCAGTTTACGAAGCTTATTCACAAACACATCAAGACTGCGTGAGGCGAAATAGTCATCTTCAGTATTCCAAAAGCGGCTGAGGATGGCTTCTCTACGTACCACATTATTTTTGTTTTCTGCCAGCAGTTGTAGGATTTGTGCCTCACGCTGGGTGATAGTCTGTGCCAGACCGCTTTCGTCGTTACGAAGGGTAGCATGCTCTGCATCGAGTGTGTATTTACCCAGCTTATAATGGCTTGTTTCCTTCTGATACTTGTTCCCTCTTCGCATCTTCATCAGTGCTTGGATATGGGCGTCGAGCTCTTCTGGTACAAACGGTTTCTTCACATAGTTATTGATGCCAAGGCGATAGCCGGCTTTTACATCGTTGGGCGAGGTGAGGGCAGAGGTGAAGATGATGATGACATCACCGTCAGTTTCACGGATGCGTTCCACCATCTCAAATCCGTTCATCACAGGCATGTCGATATCTGAGATAATCACATCAGGATGCGATTCCTCCCATGCTTTCAATCCTTCCTTTCCGTTTGAGGCTGTCATGACCTCATAGCCACCGATAATATCCTCCAGTCCGGTCTTCTCTATATAGGCCAGTGATGCGTCGTCTTCAACTATCAATAACTTAATCATAAGCTTTTGGGAATATAAAGGGTAAATTCTGAATATTTATCTTTTTCACTGGCAACGGTGACCTTGCCACCATGGGCCTGCATAACTTGGTCTACGTAGTTTAGTCCGAGTCCGAAGCCGGATACGCCACCCTTGCGGTTCTGCTCGTGGATGGCAGCACGCCCGAACTTGTCGAAGATGATGCGCTGGTCTTCTTTTGAAATGCCGATGCCGTTATCGTAAACCTTTAATAGTACGTGCTTGTCGTTTTCGGAGGTTGAGATCCTGATGTCAATCTCTTCCTTGGAGTATTTGATGGCATTGTCAATCAGGTTGGCAATAGCCTCTGTCATATATTGCTCGTCGGCAAGAACGGTCTTGGTCTTGAGGTCGGTGGTGATGCTGATAGGCTTTTCGACTTTAGCCTTGGCCTTTTCTGTCAGATCGTTGATGATAGGCTCCAGGTCTACTTCGTTTTTATTGAGGATCAGCTTCTTGTTCTCCAGTTTCGAGATTGTCAGCAGTTTGTTGACGAGTGCCAACAGGTGCTCAGCTTCACTTTCTATGATACTGTAGTATTTTTCCTTGATCTCAGGTTTGTCGTCCAGTTTGCCAGAATGCAGGAAGTGAGCTCCCATGATAATGCTTGATAAGGGCGATTTCATGTCGTGTACCATAGCATACGAGAAATCGTTGCGCAGATCGGCCATCGCCCGTTGCTCGTCCAGATAGCGCAGCAGTCTGAGCAGGATCACCCCAAAGAGAATCAGGATTATACCACTTGCCAAGAAGAGCGGGCTGAGCCTTCTTGCAAGTTCTGGATAAGGATTGTTAAGTGCCAGTTGGATACCCTTTGACTGGTCGCGACGGATACTGAATACTTGTGTCTTCAGTGAGTTGCCTGTCTCATGATTGTTGCTTCGACGCAGAATGTTTCCTTGGTGATCAACCTCAAGGATGGTGAAGTCGCGATTCAGGTTTACCACGCTGAGCAGACTGTCTACATAGTCCGACAGCGTATCAAGGGAAATCTCTGAGTGGTATTTGCGGCTCAGCACATCGTTCATGCCTTCAACGGAAGATATGAGCGACAGGTCGCCTCGTAACTGTGGTAGACTGAGTGTATCGCCTTTCGAAACGATGTCTGCACGGTTGTAGCTTTCGTAGAACATGGCCCAGGGCATTTGGTTGCCAGCTCTCTCGCTGATGTCCCTGACGGCAGAACGGTAGGTCATCCACATATAGAGTCCCAGCAACAACATTACTGCTATCATTGCTGCCACTGACACATATTTATATTTGTTTGGACGCATAATTGAGCGCAAAGATAAGGCAAAAAAATGACAAGACAAAAAGATTTAACCTAAAAATAACATTCGGATAACTTAATGTTAGTGCAACTTATCGTACCTTTGCACCGTCAAAAGGACAAAGCAACAGAAATAATAACAATAAAAATATAAGAGATATGGAATCAATCATCACAGCAGCAACAGTACTGACCATGTACTTCAACGCCATCAACAGCAGCGATGCAAACTATCTGTATAATGCAGATATGGAGGACAACGTAGTCAACAAGATTGAGGTCTATGAGAAGAATGCTGACCACCAGATGGCTCAGAAGATGGAGTATAAGTATGAGTATGATGAGCAAGGACGATTGGTGAACAAGGAGATGCAGAGCTGGGACGAGGCTAAGCAGCAGTGGACTAAGAGCAGCCGTCTCGTTTATAAGTATTATAAGAATGGTTACAATGTAGAGGTCAGCAAGTGGAATGCCGACAAGCAGGCTTACGACCTTCCCTCTCAGGTAACACTCTACCGTTCTGTAGGTCTTGACATGACCTCTGTAAAGACCTATCGCATGAATGAGGCTCAGGACAATATGTACCTTGCCGACAGTATGGTTGTGATGGAACCTATCGATAGTCGTCTGCTCGCTGCTATGTGATTTAGTTGATTTCTCTCTAAAATATATAAAAACCTTTAAAACGTTAGGATTATCCGTGATCGGTATACGCTGATTACGGATTTTTCTTTGTATCTTTGCAGCCGATAAAAAAAACAAAACAATGGAACTGATTAAGAATAAGGAATTTGGAGGCGAGCGGCCTCTGTTTGCTTCCCACGACTTGAGACTCGAGAATATAACGATTGTTGATGGAGAATCCGGCATCAAGCAGTGCCAGAACATGGAGTGTTACGACAGTAAGTTCTATGGCAAATATCCCTGGTGGCATGTTGATGGCGCGAAGATTGAGAATTGCTATTTCGCGCCGGGTTCGCGTTCGGCCATCTGGTATACCAATGACCTCGTGATGAAGCATTGCACCATCGACGGTCCTAAATTCTTCCGCGAGATGAAGAATGTAGAACTTGAAGATGTCACAATCAACGATGCCGATGAAACCTTTTGGAAGGTAAAGGGGCTCAAGCTGAAAAACGTCACCCTCCATGATGGTACTTATCCTTTCATGTTCTCCGAGGATATTTATGTTGATGGCTTGGAGAGCGACGCCAAGTACGTGTTCCAGTATTGTAAGAACGTGGAGATTCACAATGCCAAGATTGTGACCAAGGACTCTTTCTGGGAGTGTGAGAACATTACGATCTACGATTCATCGCTCGACGGTGAGTATCTGGCTTGGCACTCAAAGAATGTTCGTCTTGTAAACTGCCATCTGGCAGGTGAGCAGTTGCTCTGCTATGCTCAGAATCTCGTACTGGAGAATTGTACCATCGATGCAGCATGCGACCGTATGTTCGAATATTCTACTGTCGAGGCTGATATCCGAGGACATATCGAGCATATCAAGAATCCTTCCGGCGGGCATATTATTGCCGATTCCATCGGAAGTATTACTATCGATGAGAATGTACGTCAGCCTAATAATTGCGTCATAGAGACAAGGAAATGAAATACGATTTCGATGAGTTAATTGACCGCCGTGGTACTGGCTGTGTGAAGTGGGACGAGAGGCCAGATGCCGATGTGAATCCATCTTTGGATTTGATTCCTCTTTGGGTGGCTGATATGGACTTCAAGGCAGCTCCCGCCATCCTTGAGGCTGTCCGTAAACGGGCAGAGCATGGCGTGTTTGGCTATACGGTTGTTGAGGAGGATTATTACGAGGCGGTTATCTCCTGGTTCAAGCGTCGCCATCACTGGACTATCCAGCGCGAAGAGATTCTCTACACGACAGGTGTCGTACCTGCTATGTCAGTAGCTATCAAGGCTCTTACGATGCCTGGCGAGAAGGTGCTGATTCTATCACCTGATTATAACTGTTTCTTCTCCTCTGTCCATAACAACGGCTGTGAAGTGCTCGAGACAGAATTGAAGCGTGTGGGTGACTCTTTCGAAGTAGATTGGGAGGATTTTGAGGCAAAATGTGCCGATGAAAAGACCACCGTGTTCCTGCTTTGCAATCCTCATAACCCTACGGGTCGCGTATGGACTCGTGAGGAGTTGGAGAAGATGAACACGATCTGTCTGAAATATGGCGTGAAGGTGGTGAGTGATGAGATTCACTGTGAACTCATGATGCCTGGCTACCATTTCCAGCCTTTTGCTGCTGTCAGTGAGGCTTGTCGTCAGAATAGTGTGATTCTCAACTCGCCTTCCAAGTCGTTTAATATTGCAGGATTGCAGGCAGCTAACATCATTTGTTCACAGCCTGAATGGCGCCGTCGTCTTAATCGTGCAATTAATATCAATGAGGTGTGCGACTTGAATCCATTCGGACCAGTAGCCTTGAAGGCAGCTTATAACGAGAGCGAGGATTGGATTGATGAGCTCAACCACTATCTTTGGGATAATTTCACACTTTTGCGCGATTTCATCGCTAAAAATATCCCTCAATGGAAGGTCTGCCGTCTGGAGGGGACTTATCTTCCTTGGGTTGATGTGTCAGCAATGGGTATCAGTGCTCAACAACTCTGCGATCGCCTGCTTACAGAGGCTAGTGTGTGGATTAATCCTGGTACGATGTATGGGCCTGAGACGGGAAAAGGCTATGTCCGTTTCAACATAGCCTGTCCGCGTAGTCGCTTGCAAGAAGCGCTCAACCGTATAGCGAAGGTATTATTATAAAGGAAGAAGGAGCCTCTCGAGGCTCCTTCTTCTATTCTGGCAGGATGGGATCACCCATCTCTGAGGCTTCTGCGTCTTGATCATTGAGCTTGAAGAGCATGAACTTCGGACTTTCAGCTGTGCAGGGAGCCCAGCCTAAACCCTCAGCACCTTCAGCACCATTGGGATCGCTGTACTTGGCGAAGTTGGTCCAAGCAGTGAGCATTTTTTCCGATAGATCCCAGTCTCCCTGTGTCCAAGGACGCCAACAATGCTTCAGACTCTTGAATACAAACCAGAGGTCGCTCGAGTGGAAGGCACCTTTCAGACGATTGGTGATGTCAGGATGTTTGCCGTCATCTGGCAATGGGCGTGCAAACTCGTATGCCCAGGCTTTGCCGCCTTTTTCCTGACGAACTTTGCAGAACTCTGCGATACCAGGTCCCATGGAGCCCATGTCGTTCAGTGTGTAACCAATCATGTAAGGAACGTCTGCAAGTGTGCCTTCACGGGTGGCTTCATCGAAGTTCTTGACAGATACGTAGCCGTCGATGATAGGACGCTCCATCACCATCACGTCCGTCTTGTTCACCATATTATATAAGGTACCTACGGTGTAGAGAATCTCCGTTGAGGCTGCACGCAACTTCTGCAGATCAGTCAGTCCTGCCCAGTCCATCACTTTCTTAGTCTCTGCCTCAGCCTCTTTCAGTGTCGGATTGTAGGTGAAGAATTTGACTGCTGGTGTAGCGGGCTTGGCCTCTTCGCCGTCCTTTGCTGGTACATTGATGCCGCCTGCACTCATGATGACGGCCTTGTGGAACAGACCACGTGCCAGCGGACTCTCGCAGAGTGTACGTACGCTACCGCCACCTGCACTCTGGCCAAAGATAGTGACATTGTCTGGGTCACCACCAAACTGGGCGATGTTCTGCTTGATCCATTTCAGCGACTGAATCTGATCGAGGATACCATAGTTACCGCTGACATGGTTGGGACTCTCTTCTGAGAGTTCTGGGTAAGGCATGAAGCCAAAGATGCCCAGACGATAGTTGATCGTGACGAGCACCACGTCCTTAGAGGCCCATTCCTGTCCGTCGAATTCTGGTTCTGTACCCCATCCTTCGCGATAGCCGCCTCCGTGAATCCACAGAGCTACAGGCAGTTTCTTGTTCACATCGCCAGGAGCCTTGGTGTAAACATTCAGATAGAGACAGTCTTCACTGTAGGGTGACTCGTCGCCGTATCCCCATTCGGAGGCGTAGAAACCAGGATAGTGGACTGCCTGATAGCCAGGATGGCCGAATCGGTCACAGACACGGATACTGTCCCAAGCAATCACTGGCTGCGGTTCCTTCCAGCGCAGGTCGCCAATGGGTGGCGCTGCATAGGGTATGCCCTTGTAGACATACACTCCAGGATTCTCAGCCACGACGCCTTTGATCAGACCGCCATCGATTTTAAGCACGGGTGCCTCTGCTTCTGGTGCAGTGCAACCGATGAGTGCCAATAATGGCAGCAATAACAGAAGTTTTTTCATCATTAAAGTTTTTAGTTGATAATAAATTCACCCGCAAAGATAAAAAAAAATCCAATACGTTGTTCATCTTTAGAAGGAAATATCGTAACTTTGCAACATGAAACAAACAAAGTGTAACAAGATGAATAATAGATGGTTTCTCGTTTTCTGTATCTTATCGGTCCTGAATGTAAAGGCTGCTGATTTTAACATCCGTGACTATGGGGCTAAATCTGATACAACACAGCTCTCTACATCAGCTCTTCAGCAGGCGATTGATGACTGCTCAAAGGCGGGAGGTGGCAGGGTAGTGGTGCCTGCTGGCCAATATAAGATAGGAACTGTTGTACTCAAAAGTCATGTTCATCTCTATCTCGAACAGGGAGCAACACTCTATGGCAGTACGAATCTGGACGATTATTTACCGATGAAATCGGATTTCGTCTCTTTGCGTACTCATACCACGACCATTCAGCTAATCTATGCTGACAAGGTGAGTCGTGTCGTTATCAGCGGCCAAGGAACCATCGATGGCAGAGGGCGTGCTTTCAAGAAACTTTCGTGGAACGATGAAGGCATCACGCGTCCTCACCTGCTTCGATTCATCCAAAGCGAGGACATTACGGTGAAGGATATAACACTCAGGAACAGTGGCTGCTGGATGCAGCACTATCTGGCCTGCGACCGTCTGGATATCGATGGAATCAAGGTTTTTAATCGTAACAACTACAATAATGACGCCCTCGATATCGATGGTTGCCACGATGTGATTGTCAGAGGTGTGATGGCCGATAGCGACGATGATGGCATCACTCTGAAGTCTACCTCACCAAGATTGTGCGAAAATGTACGTATCTCCGACTGTCTGGTGTCGAGCCATTGTAATGCGGTGAAGTTGGGAACTGAGACGAATGGCGGTTTCCGTAACATCAATATCTCGGGCATTGTGGTAAAGCCCAGTAGTGATCAACGTGAAAAGTTCTTCGGACAGTGGATAGGCTCCTCTGCCATATCCCTTGAGATTGTCGATGGCGGCGTGCTCGAGAATGTGAATATCTCCGATTTCACCGTTGAAGGTACTGAGTCGCCCATCTTCATTCGTCTTGGTAATCGTGGACGTGGTTATCTCTCCAGTGGTGCCAATATGGAGACCATTGTTCCGATTGATCATGTGGGGCGCATCGATGGTGTTCATCTTGATAATATTCAGATTCGTCATGCTGGTTCCATGGGATGCTCTATCACGGGCTTACCAGATTATCCTGTACGAAATGTCTCCATTTCGAATGTCTCTATCCATCATCAAGGTGGCGTTTCTGCCGATGAAATGGATAAATCTTATGAATCCATCAAAGATGAGAAAGAGAAAGACTATCCAGAGGCAACAATGTGGGGTAACTTGCCAGCGAAGGGATTCTTCGTGCGTCATGCTCGCAATGTGCGGTTCTCTAATATCGAAGTTTCTACGGCACAGCCTGACGCTCGCCCTGATTTTGTAGAGATTGACTCAGAGGGTTGGGGTGATCAAGGTGATGGTACCTATCGCAATCCTGTACTCAATGCCGATTTCTCTGATCCTGATGTCATTCGTGTTGGCTCTAAATATTACATGGTGGCATCCGATTTTCATTTCCTTGGCATGCAGGTGTTGGAAAGCGATGATATGGTGAATTGGCAGTACATCAGTCAGATATATCGACGCTTCGATGAACCTGGATGGGATGAGAATGCCCATTATGCTGGTGGCTCTTGGGCTCCGGCGATTCGTTACCACGATGGACTCTTTTACGTCTATTTCTGCACGCCCGATGAAGGGCTCTATATGTCTACTGCCAAAGATCCTCACGGCCCATGGGCACCACTCCATCTTGTCAAACGTGTGGAGAAATGGGAAGATCCATGTCCTTTCTGGGATGAAGACGGACAGGCTTATCTCGGGCGAAGCCGTCATGGGGCAGGGCCTATTATCGTTCATCGTATGTCGCCTGATGGTAAGACGCTGCTTGATGAGGGCGTGACGGTTTACGAAGGACCTGTTGCTGAGGGTACGAAGTTCATGAAACGCAATGGCTTCTATTATCTGATTATACCTGAGGGAGGCGTGGGCCAAGGTTGGCAGACGGTGCTCCGTTCGCGCAACATCTATGGACCCTATCAGCGTAAGGTCGTTTTGGAACAGGGTTCTACGAAGATTAACGGACCGCATCAAGGTGCTTTGGTTGATGCGCCTGATGGCAGTTGGTGGTTCTATCATTTCCAGGAGACGCCAGTGCTGGGGCGTGTGGTTCATCTACAACCTGCTCGCTGGCAGGATGACTGGCCGTTGATGGGTGTCGACCTCGATGGAAACGGTATTGGTGAGCCTGTCGTTTCCTGGAAAAAGCCGATTTTATCGAATAATTCTCAACTTTTACGAACAGATGATGATTTCTCTGGCACCCTTGGCTTACAATGGCAATGGAACCATAATCCAGTTGATACTCATTGGAATCTCTCAGCCCGCAAAGGATGGTTGACGCTTCAGGCCCTGCCTGCTGTGGATTTGAAAGTCTGTCGTAACATGTTGACGCAAAAGGTCGTTGGGTGGCAAAGCGAGAGTACCACGATGGTGGAGTCATCAGGCGATAACTTTGCAGGTCTTTTCTGCTCAGGCAAGGAGTTTCGTAGTATCGGCCTATGTAAAGATGGTATTTATGTCGAGGCTGGTGGACAGCGGCAGTTGGTACAGAAGGGTAAATTTGCTCAAGTCTGGTTTCGTGTGACAAACGATTGTCAGCAGAATCGCCATCAGTTTGCCTATAGCATCGATGGTGAACACTTCATTTCTGCAGGCAAGGCATTCCCGATGCGGGGTGGCTATTGGAAGGGTATTCGCACAGGTTTGTTCTGTTATGGCAACGATGGAAAGGCACAATTCGACTATTTTCAGCAAAAAGTTGCCCATTAGTTTGGTTTTTCGCTCGATTTACGCTATCTTTGCACCCGCAAAGTCGTTTCTCCTTTTAAAAGAAACCATGCGCCCTGATAGTTAAATGGATATAACAAGGCTCTCCTAAAGCTTAGTTCCGAGTTCGATTCTCGGTCGGGGTACTGACTGCAAAACTGCCTAAAATATGATGCTAAAGATGGTTAGGATATTCAGATTATGTGCCTTCGTCTTGATGGCGATGGTGGTGACGGATTCAATGGCTCAGGGCTACCGTGAAGGTGAACTGATTGTAAAATTCCGCACTGAAAGGGCCAAAACCCGAGGAGTTGGTGAAGTTGAAGGGATGGGATATGTTGAAGCCGAAAAGCTGATGCCTCTTACTGGAAACAAAGAAACCTCCACCCGTGGCGCTGTTGAACAGAGTCTCGTTCCGGCCTTTAGTACACCCATAGAGGATTTAGACCTCTCGCAGCTCTATCTGATTCGCTTCGACCCGACAAGTCTCACAGTTGAGGAGGCCGTCAAGGCTTATCAGGCTATGGACGGGGTTGAATATGCTGAACCCAACTATCTTTTAGGACGGATTTCGACTTCTGACAACGTTACAAAATATCAAGCCGAGCCACGATATGCCGAACAATGGTATCTGGAAGCCATACGTATGCCAGAGCTTTGGCAACAGACAATTACAAAAGAAAAACGTCCTGTAATCGCTATCCTCGATACAGGAGTCGACATCTCCCATCCTGACCTGAAAGATAATATCCTGGCTGTGAAGAATGTTATCGACGACAACGACGATGTGACTGATGAAGTAGGGCACGGGACATCGTGCGCCAGCATGGCTGCAGCCGTATGCAATGGCGAGGGAATGGTGGGAGCCAACCCCATGGCTCAAATCATCGCCATCAAGCTCTTTAAGGAATCTACAGGTGCCACCGTCGCCAATGAGATCAAGGCTTACGATTTCGCGCTCAGTAACGGGGCAGATATTATCTCCATGAGCTATGCAAATCCGAACGAATCGGATGCTTTGCACGAGGCCCTGAAGAAAGTTTCGCAGCAGGCCATCATGATATCGGCGCCAGGCAATGAATCGACGAACATCTACGACTTTGCCTATACGCCTGGAGCTTGGCCCGAAGTTATCGGCGTGATGGCTACAAACCGCCTCGGGCAGTTGGCCAAGTTCTCGAATTACGATCTCGATGGTGCCTTCTATTCTGCCAACGACAACCCCTATAATTACGAGCTCTGTGTGCCTGGTGAGAATGTGCTGACTGCTAAAACAGGTGGTGGCTATCGCATCATCTCTGGTACTTCATTCGCTTGTCCGCTCGCAGCAGGAGCCATCTCCCGTCTGCTTCAGTGCCGTGATTTCAAGAACCGTGAAGAGCTGGTCCGTGCCTTGGTCGAATCTGCAGGCTGTCATCTCGACATAATGCAGGCTTATCAGTATCAGGAGCCTATCAGTGGCGTGTTTACTCGAAGAATCAACGGGATGGATATGACCTTTAATAAGGTGGGCGATAATTGCGTGTTGATTGGCGATGGACAGCACGCCTGTATCAGCAGTTCGCAAACTGACTCCCTCATGATTCCACAACTCGTAGCTGGCTATCCGCTCGAAGGAGTTGCTGATCATGCCTTTGAGAACTTAAGCATCAAGAAACTCACCTTCTGGGAGAACGTCAAAGCATTAGGTGCCAGTACCTTTGCGGGAGCCAAAGTAGATACCCTCGATTTGAGGAGAATCTCGAAACCATTTACGTGTGGCACAGGATGCTTCGACGACCAGCTTTACAAACAATGCGTTGTCAGGGTTCAGCGGAGATACTTGAGCGATTTCCAAAGTGACGACTCCTGGAAGAACTTTGCCCATTTCCTCACGGATGAGTTCTATTGGAAAAATAGTGATGGCATCCAGATAAACTTCAATATTATCGATGAAATGGCGAAAATTGCTGCTGTCAGTCAGACTGCCGATACTCACAAACCGGCCATCGATGCAAGCCAGAGTGGCACACTCACCATTCCTGCAGAGGTAAACGGCTACAAGATAACAGCTATAGGCAATCAGGCTTTGATGGGCTGCTCGCTGCAGGGTATCCAATTGCCAGAGACCATCGACAGCATCGGCAAGCAGGCCTTTGAGAACTGTGGCGACTTGAAGTCTGTCGTTCTGCCCGATAATATTACTGTGCTCCCAGAAGCGTGCTTCAATTACTGTATGTCTCTGTCGGAAGTCATACTGCCCAAACAGCTGAAAAACATCGGAAAGGATGCCTTCTGCGGATGTGTCATGAGTACGGTTACGATTCCTTCAGAGGTAACCTCTATCGCCAAGGGTGCTTTTGAATGCGATGGGCTGAAATCTGTCGTATCGCTGATTACAGAGCCATTCGATCTGGGAAGCAGCAAAAGCGATGTCTTCTCAACCTGCGACACGCTGTATGTGCCCAAGGGAACCAAAGCCCTTTACGAGGCCAAGCTAGGTTGGAAGGATTTTGCCAACATTCTCGAGTCAGAGCCTACTGGCATCCGTCAAGTGATGCAGACTCCTGCTGAGAATACTCCCTATTACTCCATCGACGGCAAACAACTGAAAGATGCTCCACAGCGCCGAGGCATCTACATCCGTCAGGGCAAGAAAGTCCTGGTGGCTCAATGAAAAGTGGCCCATCAGGGTTTCTTTGATTATTTCATTGCAGGTACATAACCCTGAGGCTTTCCGACCTTCGATTTGATGCCATCGATCATTCATGCATCTATACTGTAAACGGTCTTGTGGAATACGAAATATGGAATACTCAATATGAATAATGTTACAATAATATAAGATCATGAGGATACCATCGTATTCTATGAGGGGCGCGAAGGGGAAAGGAACCTTTACGCCCCTTTTCGATTCTACCTCTACCAATCCTCTACAAACCGAATAAGTGCCTTATTCTGTAATAAGGGTGCCTTATTCTGAAATAAGCGTGCCTTATTGCCCGATAAGTGCCGCTTATTCACTGCCACTCCAGTTCTGTTGTTATGGTGTGCATCGCAAAATTTATTCTTCATGCAAAAAGTTTGATTTAACTATACATTCCTTCATTTTCTTTATAATCATCATAATATCAATTACTTATGTAATGTATAGAGTATGTATAGAATAGGTTGTCTATACATCATTTCCATAAAATACAGGATATTTTAGGTAATTATTGTATCTAACCGTCTGAAATACAACGTGTTTCTTATCTATTCCATTAATAGAAACATTTTGTTTCATTATGGGAAACAAGTTGTTTCTTTAAGGGAAACAAAATGTTTCCATATGTGAGACTACTAACGAAACAACGGTATTCAAGGTCTTCCAAAGCGCATATTTCGAGCCAAATATTGGGCCATTTTGGGGCAATTTTCGTTATTTATGTATAGCTGATGAATAGTTTTCGACAACTATACATTGCATATTTTACTTATTATCAATATGTTACAAAGAAAATGTAGGAATGTATAGGCAAAACATATTTTCAATTGGAGAAAAAATAGCAATTGGTTAACTCACAAGGCAGACGCAGCGGGTGGGCACAGAAGGGACAGGAACCTTTGTGCCCCTCTACCATGCTCATATCATCTGGGACTGGATGGACCACGACACGGGCAAGTCCTTCACGATGTTCTTTGCCATGTCTGCCTATATCTATCGCATTGACGAGGGTTTGCAGTTCTGCATCAAAGCCATTCAGGACTTTGCCTATTCTGGTTTCGGTGGTCGAGGCGGCAAGCATGGTGACAAAGCACCTCTGGTATCATGCCAGAGGTGCTTTGGGGGGCTTCGCTTAATCGTCTACTTGATGCTTTGCATCGAGTAGGCTCACGTTCGGCAGAGCTCAAGCAAGCTTGGCTCTGCGCTCACTCAATCGCCTACTTCCAAGGATTCTCGTAGGCTACTGGGCCGTTCTCGAGCTTCTGGCAGCTGAGGGTGATCTCCTCGAAGTGCTCCTCGC
>CAMHAM010000026.1 GCA_946183415.1 uncultured Prevotella sp. | reverse complement strand
AAAGACAGCAGATTTACAGTCTGCCCCATTTGGCCACTCTGGAAAACACCCATTCAGCTTGCGCCTATTCCCCGATTTTTGAGCCTCTTGTCGGATTCGAACCAACGACCCCGAGATTACAAATCACGTGCTCTGGCCAACTGAGCTAAAGAGGCTTTTCTAAGCAGCCGTTCTCTGTTTCAGATTTACGACCTGTCGGAAAACGGCTGCAAAGTTACAACTTATTTTTGAATTACCAAAACTTTTCCAAGTTTTTTTTATCTATTTCTCAATTTTTCCTTGAATTTCTGTAGTTGCGAGCGCATAGAATCAACACAAAGGTCGACACTCTCCTCAAAAGTATCACTTGTTTTCTCTACGAACAGAGTGCTACCAGGGACTGCTACAGACAGACTTGCCTCCTTGTTCTGAGCAGTAGCGGGCTTCACAACTTTTAGCTGCACCTCTACTTTCTGTATATCCTCAAAAGATTTTTCCAACTTGGCGACCTTCTTTTCGATGAACGCCTGTAACTTCTCGGTAGCGTCGAAGTGAATCGACTGAATCTTAATCTCCATAGTTACCTCCTATTTTTAAATAGTTATTAAAAAGGGTTAAGCTCGGGGATGAGCTTCTTTATAAATCCGTTTCAACTGTTCGAACGTGGTGTGGGCATAGATCTCCGTCGTGTCAACACTTTCATGGCCCAGCAGTTTCTTGATGCTCTCAAGTCCTGCACCATTATTCAGCATCGCTGTGGCGAAGGTGTGCCTCAGCACGTGGGGCGAGCGCTTCTTCAGAGATGTCACCAGCGTCAGATACTTACGCACGATCAGATAAACCTGACTCCCCGTCATCCGCTCTCCTTTATCGCTCAGAAACAAAGCACCGTTCTCACGCAGTCCGAACTGTTCCCGCCGGGCCTCGAGATACTGCCTAAGCGCATCTGTCAGCTCCTGACCAAAGGGAATGACCCGTTGCTTGTTCCTCTTTCCCGTCACCTTCAATTGCCTGGAACCGAAATCAACATCTACATCATTCAGTCCCGTCAGTTCCGATCGTCGCAGCCCTGCCTCATAGAATAATAATAAAATGGTACGCGCACGTACATCTTTATAACTATCATCCCATTCCAACCTGTCCAGCAACTGATCCATCTCGCTTTCGCGAAGGAACTGTGGCAGTGGTTTCGATTTCTTCGGACCTACTATTCCATGTGCAGGATCCTTCTCAACCAGCTTTCGCCTAAGGGAAAAGCGATAAAAGGAACGCAATGCACTCAATTTCTTATTGATAGTTGAGGCAGTGTTTCCTTTATCCATCAGACTTTCCATCCAGTCACGGATCAGGTCGGCATCCACCGCCTGCAAAGAAAGTCCGGTATCCCTTAAACTAATATACGATTCAAATTCCCGTAGGCTTTCCTCGTATGTCTGCACCGTCTGCGGAGATGAATTCCGCTCGTAGCGCAGGTAGTTCAGAAACTGGTTAATCATCATAAAATCGTCACCATTGGTATTCGGCTACGAATTTACGGAAAATTTTCGAAACTACCAAATTTTCGGGAATATTTTTTTATTCCTCGTTAGCACGAAGCTGCTGTACGTAAATGGCATGCTCCATCTTAAGGCGCTTAAGCACAGAGGGTTTGTCAAACTGCTGACGACGACGCAGCTCCTTAACAACACCTGTCTTCTCGAACTTTCTCTTGAACTTTTTGAGGGCCTTCTCGATGTTCTCGCCTTCTTTTACTGGTACAATAATCATTGTCTTTGCTTTTAATATTTTATGTTAAACTTAATGCCTCGGGCACAGGTGCCACGAAAAGCGGGTGCAAAGTTACTGATTTTTTAGAAATCTCACAAATTTTTAGCCTATTTTTATTAAAAATGAGCTGTTTTTTCCTTGCGACATTCATTTTTTCTGCTAAAGTATTGGAGAACAGGCTTCACGCAACCACTCCACATCATCGTTTTCAAGATGAGGCGAAAGGGTTTCAAATACTTTTTGATGGTAATTGTCAAGCCACAGTATCTCTTCCTGAGTCAGCATGTCAATAACGATGGGTGCCTTGTCAATGGGGCAAAGGGTAAGCGGCTCAAACTGCAGGAACCTACCGAACTCCGTTTCCATATAGGGCGTTATCAGAAGCGTGTTCTCTATGCGCACGCCAAACTTATCTGTCAGATAGACACCAGGTTCATCAGTAATCGTCATACCTGCTACTAACGGGGCTGGCTTCCACTCCATACGGAACTGGTGGGGCCCCTCGTGAACGTTCAGGTAAGTCCCCACCCCGTGACCTGTGCCATGCAGGTAGTTCAGACCCTCGCGCCACATGTCCTTCCTGGCAAGGATATCAATCTGAGTACCACTTGAGCCACTGGGGAACTTGCAAAGCTCTATCTGAATATGCCCTTTTAGCACCAAGGTGTAGACATGTCGCTGCTCGTCAGTCAGAGGCCCCAGCGCTATGGTGCGCGTAATATCTGTCGTACCGTCAAGATACTGGCCACCACTGTCGAGCAACAATAGCCCTTCAGCTTTCAGCGGCGCATCAGTAGCTGGCGTTGCCTCATAGTGCACAATGGCTCCATGTGCCTGATAGCCAGCGATTGTATCGAAGGAGAGTCCTCTGAACAATGGCTGTTCTGCACGTAGCGAGGTCAGTTTCTCATCGACAGACATCTCTGTCTGTCCGCCAGCCTCAACGGCAGGTTTCAACCATTTCAGGAATTTCACCATAGCGATGCCGTCTTTCAGCATCGCAGACTTAAAACCCGCTATTTCCCTTTCATTCTTAATGGTTTTCAGCCGCTTCACGGGCGATTCCGCCTCTACGATCTCGCGCCCCACAGTCTTGTAAAGCGTATAGTTCACTTCATCAGGATCAAGCAGGATATTATACTCGAAATAATCCTTCAGCCCTTTCTTCACATCCTCATAAGGAGCCACCCCTACCCCTTCGGCACTCAGATAGGCCAAGACATCCGGCTTAAGTTTCACCTTATTAATATATATAGTAACGTCTTTCGACGAAATCAGCAGATAGCTCACGAACACAGGATTGCAATGCACATCAGATCCGCGAAGATTCAAAGTCCATGCGATGTCATCAAGGGCCGACATCAGCATACCGTCAGCATGCAACTCGCGAAGAGCCTTCCGGATACGGGCAATCTTATCATGAGCAGCCTCCCCAGAATATTCCATCGGATAGATCTCCACCTTATCCTCAGGAACAGCAGGCCTGTTGCGCCATATCTGGGAGAGCGGATCCAGATTCGTGCGAACGGTTATACCCCCTTGTTTGCGGAGGTCGGCAATCAGCCCTTTGACGGAATTGGCAGAATTCACCATACCGTCGACACCAACCTCAGCCCCAGGGCCACACTCGCGGCCTATCCACTCCGCTATCGTAGGCGTGCCTTCTATCTTCAGC
This sequence comes from uncultured Prevotella sp., assembly GCA_946183415.1. Taxonomy (GTDB): domain Bacteria; phylum Bacteroidota; class Bacteroidia; order Bacteroidales; family Bacteroidaceae; genus Prevotella. The sequence goes on along the minus strand of CAMHAM010000026.1, from coordinate 36,146 downwards.
TTCATCAACTGGTACTCTGTTCCCTTTAGCTGTTCTTCCGCTGCGAGGAAGTAACGGGAATCAGTCCACAAAGCGGCAGACTTCAAGGTCACCACTGCAGTCCCTGCCGATCCATTGAAGCCCGAAATAAACTCACGCCCTTTCCAGTGGTCAGGCACATACTCACCCTGATGAGGATCAGTACTGGGGAAAATAAAAGCCGAGAGATGCTCACGGCGCATCACCTCCCTAAGGGCTTCAATTCGCTCATTAATATTCATTTCTTATCCGTTTTTGTAATTTCGACTTTACAAAGGTACAAAGATTTTGGCAGAGTTTCAACAGATTAACGAAGATTAATAATAAAAAGAGAGGAAATATGCAGCTTTTTTCTTATCTTTGCAGCACTTTTGATTACTCAAACAATATTATTTATACAATTATGGCATTAACAAACGAGAAGTTGACCATCGTAGGCGCTGCCGGTATGATTGGTTCAAACATGGCTCAGACCGCTTTGATGATGGGTCTGACAACTGAGATTTGTCTATACGACGTTTTCTCTCCAGAGGGTGTTGCTGAGGAGATGCGCCAGAGTGGTTTCGACGATGTAAACATCGTTGCTACAACCGACGCCGAGGAGGCTTTCAAGAATGCTAAGTACATCATCTCTTCAGGTGGTGCTCCACGTAAGGCAGGTATGACCCGTGAGGATCTGCTCGCTGGTAACTGCAAGATTGCAGAGGAGCTTGGCCAGAACATCAAGAAGTTCTGCCCCGATGTTAAGCACGTGGTCATCATCTTCAACCCTGCTGACCTTACAGGTCTGGTAACACTGCTGTATTCTGGTCTGAAACCAGGTCAGGTTACTACCCTCGCAGGTCTCGACACAACCCGTCTGCAGAGCGCACTGGCCAAGAAGTTCGGTGTTATGCAGAATCAGATCACTGGTTGCGCTACCTATGGTGGCCATGGTGAGCAGATGGCCGTATTCGGCAGCCATGTAGAGATTGCAGGCCGCAAGCTTACCGACATCATCGGCACAGCAGAGTTCCCCGCTGAGGAGTGGGAGCAGATGAAGATCGACGTTACCAAGGGTGGTGCCAAGATCATCGAGCTTCGCGGACGCAGCTCATTCCAGAGCCCTGCATATCTCTCAGTTGAGATGATCCGTGCCGCTATGGGTGGTGAGCCTTTCCGCTTCCCCGTTGGAACATACGTTAAGACTGATAAGTACGACCACATCATGATGGCCATGAAGACCACCATGACAGCTGAGGGTGCCAAGTTCGAGGTTCCCCAGGGCACGCCCGAGGAGAACGCCAAGCTCGACCAGAGCTACGAGCACCTCTGCAAGATGCGCGACGAGCTGGTTACGCTGAACATCGTTCCTCCCGTATCAGAGTGGAATAAGATCAATCCAAACCTCTAATTATGGCTTTGATCAAATCATATCGCGGTCTCGCTCCCAAATGGGGGCGAGATTGCTATTTTAGCGAGAATGCCACGATTGTGGGTGATGTGACGATGGGCGATGAGTGCTCCGTATGGTTCAATGCCGTCGTTCGTGGCGACGTAGCCCCAATCACCATCGGCAACTGCACGAACATCCAGGACGGCAGCTGCGTGCATGTAACCTTCGACACAGGTCCTACCCATATCGGCAACTACGTGACGATAGGCCATAACGTCACCGTGCATGCCTGCACCATCCACGACCATGCCCTGATAGGCATGGGCTCCACCCTGCTCGACGGCTGCGAGGTGGGCGAAGGTGCCATCGTAGCCGCAGGAGCCCTCGTACTCCAGAACACGAAGATCCCTGCAGGCGAAATCTGGGGCGGCGTACCAGCCAAGTACATCAAGCCCGTGCGCCCCGGCCAGACCGATAACGCGGAGCACTACGTTGCCTACTCCAAATTCTACCTCGAAGATCAGGAGTAACCCTACTATGTATCATACTATGATATAGCCATGATGATGTTCATGACTCAAAAAACAGGCCCACTATTTTGCGTACACGCGTAAAGTGTTTTGCGTAGACACGTAAAGCATTTTGCGCAGGCGCAAAAGGTTGCCATGTAGTACCTTGCTTTTCCTGCAAAGATGGCATTCGACCAGTGAAATTGTAGCCACCCTACGTGCATACGTTGTGATAGGAATGATACCTTACGAGGCACTCGACAAGTATTTCGAGTTCTCACCCATCGACGAGGTGGCACATGCCATTATACAGCTTGCTCGGATAGAAGCTACCAACAGCTATACCACGCAGGTGCTCTACCGCCTCGGTTTCCAGTGGCCACCAGGGCAGACGCTCAATAGTCACTATTATAAAATTTTGGTTAAAATCTTAAAAACTAATGACATATGACATAAATGCTGTTGTATTAGGCTTGTTATCAGATGTTTGTGAAATTTTGAAATGACATAGAAACGACATAGAAACGACATATTAATGACATACTAATGACATAAAGAGGGGCAATAAGGGGGCCTTATGCTGCAATAAGGGTTCCTTATTGCAGCATAAGTGCCGCTTATTCGCAATCCTTAGGTTCGTTATTGATTCCCAACGTGGGAATACTTCATTCCCAACGTGGGAATATTATGTTCCCAACGTGGGAATCCTCCGTCAGATTGTCCCTGATGGGCACTTTATATGGCCCATCGTCAGCTAAGAAACAGACCATTTATGTCATTAGTATGTCGTTTCTATGTCATTAGTATGTCATTAACATGTCATTTGTCAAACCTATAATTTACAACTAACCAGCTGATAATCAAGTATTTTTGACAAGCATTATGTCGTATGTCATTAGTTTTTGATTTTTTCGGCAAATTATTTATAAAAGCACCGATAAATTGCTCTCACGTATGGGACTATTTACAGGTCTTCATTAATCCGCAGGGCGGGTGGCGAGTTTCTTGCCTGTCTTGTCCCAGACATGAATCCAACTGCCAGAGTGGCTGGTGAAGGTGCTGCCAGAAACGGCCTAGTGCTAATAGAAATAAGATAATGAAGAATATCAAATAGAGAATATGGCGTAGATAGCAGATACTTACTGCTTAGATTGAAGTTCAAGCAGTAGTTCGTCCACTAGATATGCATCGCTCATATTGTGAAGATGATACATCTTGCGGCTAAGATAAGTATATGTATCTGAAGTGTAGAACAGCTCAAGTGCCCTATCATCGCTGATACCAAGTGTCTCGGCCAATAACGAAACAACTCTGGCATACTTCATCTGCAACAACGTTTCATTGATTAATGGCTGCTCATTCATTCCTTTTCTCCTTAATCATTAATGATGCTCGATTCTATGAAGTGCAGATAATTGTCTGCTACCGTCTGATTGAGAATGCAAATTTGGTTATTTGGCTGCTCGTATTGAAGCCTCTGCAATGCAATATCCTGCGTAATTAGTCCCTGACTATACAACTCGATGGTATTGAATACGCGATCGTTGGCAATACCACCTTCTATCACATCAAAGCCTTGCCAAACTGCCTGACCTTTTCGACTGGCAATGACAAACTCAAGCCATTCGACATCGTAAGCCATAAATTGCTTATATCGGTAGTTGCCCTTTTGCACACCGTCTTTATCAAACTCATATACATTCAGTATTTGTGACTTATTTACATTCAGAGGACGGCTTGCCCATGATATAGCCTGCTCTTTCAAGTCAGTGATATAAAAGCCCTTGCCAAAGTCAAGGTTTCTTCTACCGACTCCTACTAATGGGGCATTTACTATAACTGTAGAACCGTGGTATACCTTCATCACTTATGTTTTATTTGATAAAGTCGGGATTATGCTGACGAATGTATTCAATTGTCTCATCAACAATATATTCTTTACTCTGAGTATGGAGAGTAGGATAGCTGGGATAGAGAAAAGATTTGATCCCGTCAGTCCGTTTCAGTTCGAGAAATAACTGCTGAGCAGAAATGCCCAACTTAGCGGCTGTATTCTCTATGCAGAAAATAACAAATTCTGTTGCTTTACTTGTCGTTTTCAACATATTCAGTATCTTAATTTTGCAAAGATACGGATTATTTCCGAATAAACAAGCAAAATGAAGAAAAAAGTTACAAAAAGGTTCCTCTAACCTGTTTCAAGGATTAATGAATCTTATCTAATCCGCCGGGCGGGTGGCGAGCTTCCCCTTTTTACATATCTTTCTTACTGAGTGAGCCTGTCTTTTTCACGTAAGTCTCATCAAGCCATAATTGGAAGAAGCGGTCATAAATGCTGTAAACATTATCGTTTTGAGTAATGAAATCCTTCTCCAACAGCCCTTTCACCGCTGAAACCACCGAACTGGTTGAAGGAAGATGGTATTTGTGGACGAACTTACCTCCAGAGATATATTTCACCTGGCCTTCAGCAGCAATGGCCAAAAAAACATTGCGCTGCTTCTCTGGCATCTGGCGTAGCAGTTCACCGTAATATGCGGAAGACAATTGCAGATAGGTGTCAATGGCTCTGTCAATCATATCCAACGTACAAGTCTCGCCCTTCGGCGTCAGCATATAGAGCATGTTCATGATGCGCTGCACATTGGCTGTAATCCCTTCAAAACGCTGATATACTGATGCGACCACTTCGTAGGATATCCGTCTGTCACCATTCTTGGCAAACTGTGGTTCTGCAAAAGCCCAATAGCGATCTAACGGTATTGAACCAAGACTCATGGGAACCACCGACTGGTAGAAAGGACGTGAAGGAGAGAGGAACATTTCGCTCATCAGATGACGCTGAGAACCGGCAAAAACAAAGTTTGCATTCGAGCATTGCTGAATCTGAGTACGCAGGGATGCCTCAACGTTTTGGTTATCATTATAATATAGAATCTGTTGAAACTCGTCTATCGCAACGAAGCAATGTCTGTCTGCTGAGCGCAGATAGGCGAATATCTCATCAAGCGTCGTTTGCGGGGGAGTCATCGCACCTACACCCAAGCCCCATTGGGGATTACCGTTGATATCGAAAGAAATCTCCGACCGGATTGACAACAATGTATTCAAAAAAGCTTCCCAAGCCTTCCTGCCTTTGGTTTTCAAGGTTTCAAGGATGGATTTCCCAAATATGCTCACGAAATCCCGAAATGAGTTTGTGGCATAGATGTCGATGAGGAAACAATAGTAGTCCTCTTTCATCTCTTCTTGTTGGAAACAGTGTTTGATCAAGTCGGTCTTACCCACACGGCGGGGTGACATCAGGGCAATATTATTACCGTTTACCAGAAGGTTGGTAAGCATAGCCGTCTCGTCCACCCGGTCGCAGAAGTACTCAGGTCCGACATAGCCATTTGTCACAAAAGGATTGTCAATCATATCTTGCTATTTGCCCGCAAAGATAGCATTTTTATTATAATTATCAAAAAATAATTATCAAAAAATAACAATATTCGGCATTTTACTCTAAAGCAACGCAATTATACAAAAAAATCCCCTTTATTTAAAGGCTTTACAAATGCCATCCCCGTGATCTGCTTGTTGCCTTCGCGGCATAGCGCAGAATTCACAACGTATCTGGCACCATTGCCCAGGTGTCGAGCTTCGTTATTGCTATGCTAATACAAAAAACCGAAAAGCCAAAGGAAATGTTCTGCTAGCAAAACATTATTTCAAATAATTTGTTCTACATATTGAACATTCAACATTAAAAGAGTAATTCTTATGATAATTTGTGTTCTTCAAAGAACAAATAACGCCAAAATATGTTTTACGCGCACAACACACGGTAAAGTCATACTTTATTTCCAAACCACCAAATAATTTGGTAACTTTGTGGTCTCCGATGGAAAGATGATATTGTTTCATAGGTGTTTATGACTTAGAAACATTAAAAGTAACTAAAAAGTTAGTAAGAAGTTTGTTACTAACAAGAAAATTACATAACTTTGCAGCATCAAACAAATGCTGTAGATTATGAATATAGAAAATCCTTTTGTATTCGGTCGAGCTGCCGAGGGAACCTACTTCACTGACAGAGTCGAAGACGCAAGACGCCTGTCTGCCAATCTTACCCATGGCATTAATACCATTCTTATTTCTCCACGTCGTTGGGGAAAGACCTCGCTTGTAAAGAAAGTCATCAACGAGACAGACCGTCCTGACATCAAGTTTGTCTTCATCGATATTTTTGATTGCAAGTCAGAATACGATTTTTACCATTTATTTGCTAACGAGATTGTCAAACAGACTTCTTCCAAAATTGAAGAGTGGATGGAAACCGCCAAAACGTTTTTATCTAACATCTCACCCAAGTTTTCTTTCGGAACGGACCCGATGAATGACTTTTCCCTTTCGTTCGAATGGAGTCCGAAAGACCATACAGAAAAAGAGATTCTTCAACTGCCCCAGAAGATAGCTCAGAAGAAGAATATACGTCTCGTAGTATGTCTTGATGAGTTCCAACAGGTGGCAGATTTTACTGACTCTATAACATTCCAGAAAAAAATGCGTTCTGTCTGGCAACACCAGCAAGAAGTGACCTACTGCATGTTTGGTAGCAAGAAGCACTTGATGGAGAACATCTTCAATGAGAAGAGCATGCCTTTCTATAAATTTGGTGACATGATGTTCCTCAAGAAGATTCCGACAGAGGAATGGCTTCCGTATATCTGCGATAAATTCCGAGAGACAGGTAAGACCATCTCAGAAGAGCAGGTCACAAAGATTTGCGAACTGACTGAAAATCTTTCGTCCTATGTACAACATTTGGCTTGGATTGTGTGGTACAAGTCAGATAAAGTGGTCAAAAACAAGGACATAGATGACGCTGTCAACGATTTATTGGAACAGAACAAAGTGTTTTTTCAACGTGAGGTTGAACAACTTTCTGAGTTTCAATTGAATTTCCTGAAAGCATTGGCCAATGGTGTCAGTAGCGGATTTAGCAGGAAAGAAATTATCAAGAAATACAGATTAGAGTCATCCGCCAATGTCCAGTCTGTCAAAAAGTCGCTCGTTAAGAAAGGAATCATAGATGTTGATGAGCAGACTGTAACATTTGATGACTCTATATTTAAGTTGTGGATGCAAAGGAAATAGTCCAAATAGCTTTTTGAGATTTCATCTTCACTTTAAGATTCTTTTTTCGTCACAATGTCGGTCAACTCCAGATTATAGTTGCCTGTCATTAGCATAATACGGAAAGAGTCATCAGTCTACGCCTAACACATTAAAGACTGTCGTCTTTTCATAATAAGCTTTAAGCCCTTGGTATGCGCTATCATTATACATATCAAGGATTTGTTTGTTGATGGTCTGTTCTTTAGTCATATCACTCAAAAGATAAAATCACACTACATGGCAGAGAGAGAGTGGTATATATGCTACCACAGGAGAAGCAGCTATCAGACTTTTCACCCTTATACTTCGAATTTGCAGATTCTCTGGCGGGTCAAAGCTTCATCGCTCTCCTCAATGCTTGTCACCCATCATAGGACGACGTTGCAAAGATAAGACTTTTTTCTGAAAGTTGCAACATTGTGAGCTGAATTATTTATTTTACCTTTACTCATTTCATTAAGTGGTACAAAGATAAATAAAAGAAACGTGTGGTAATTTTAGAAGATTTGATAATTCCAGAGTAATTTCAAGAAGTCCAAGACGTAGATGAGTTCCGTGTCACCGGATTTGCGGGAAATCGGGTCAAGAGACACAAGAATCAAACGACAGTCCGGATGCTCCTCCTTGAATGCCTTGAGCCCTTTTTTATGTTTCGTTTCAACATGTTCCGTAGATTTGAGCTCAATAGCCACTTTTGCATCACCAATAACCACATCCACCTCTTTTTTGTCGTAAGTATGCCAATAGGATATAACGTCACGTTTGTCGTTGTAACCTTTGTATGCCATGATTTCCTGCATCACAAAGTGTTCGAAGGCATGTCCGTAATCGTCTGTGCCTCGCTTCAGGGAGTGACGCCCCATCAGGTAGTTGGCAAGTCCGACATCAAAATAGTAGAACTTGGGAGCCTGGACAATCTTCCGCTTGATCTCTTTCCTAAATGCAGGGATTTCATAGCCGATAAGCGTATCATACAGAATCTGGAAGTACGACTTAACCGTTTTTGCAGACACGCCGCAGTCGGAAGCGATATTGGAATAGTTCAACATCTCCCCGTCGGAGATGGCAGCAACCTCCATGAAACGTTCAAAAGCATCGAGTTCCCTCACTTCACCTTCTTCGCGGATCTCTTCGTCAAGATACACCTTGACATAACCTGAAAGACGCTTGGTAGCATCCTCTACCATATAATGACGGGGAATCATGCCGTTCTGGACGGCACGATCTATCTGGAAATCTGTTACCTCTGGCCATACAAGAGGATAAAGTGTTTCGGGTATGGCACGACCTCCAAGTGTGTTTGCCCCTGAACGCTTGAGCTTCCTTGCACTGGAACCACTGAGGATGAAGAACAGGCCTTTATCTACCATCAGGATATGTACAATATCCAACAATTCCGGCACTTTTTGAATCTCATCTATAATGACGAGCGTGCCAGCAGGCTTATCCCAAAGGGCTTCCTTCAGTGAATTGGGATTCCTTTTAAAAGCTTTCTTCAGATTCGGGTCCAGCAAATCATAATAAACAGCACCCTTGAACCGCTCTTTCAAAAGAGTCGATTTACCTGTCTGGCGGGCGCCAAACAGGAACATTCCTTCATCCAACTTGCTCTCAATATCAAATATCCTCTTGTACATAAAACCTTAAAAATTAATAATCGTACTCCTGATTTTTATAAGAAATTCGGGAGTATGGTCACGAATTTAATAACTATTCTGGGCACAAATATACAACTATTACTTGAGAAAAACAAAGTGATTGCTCTTCCGAAACCGCATATTTAAGGATATTTAAGGATAATCTGGGAATCAATTGCGGTATTTATAGAGCTGGTTCAGGTCGTGAAGGTAGAGATCGTCTTGTACGCGTTCCCAGACGTTGTGGGTGGAGTCGGATTCTTCCTTCGAGAGACGGTAGGCACCAAGGAATACATAGCCTGGATAGACCAGATCTTTCATGAACGTGAGACGGATTTCATTGCGATGCAATGCCTGATAATAGAAATCACTGTTACGCCGGGCTATCTGTTCCTGAGACACATTCTCTAGCGACCAATGAACCGAGATAGTTGGCATCATAGCGGCTGAGTCGCCCTTGTTGCCCCAAGTCGGATTGCCATACTCCGGTCCCCAGATATAGAGGCCCGGATAGTTAGGGATTTCCCTGCCCCAGAAGAAATCGAGATCGTGGATGCCAAAAAGTTCGAGATAGTCCTGAGGTTTGTCAAAGTGGGCGCCTCGTTTCAGAAAATAGTCAGACACCAACTGGTCTGAGCCTTTCTTGGCATCAGAAGATTTGAGAGAAGACCTGATTATGATTCCACTAAGCAGCAAGATAACGATGGTGACAGCTATTAACGAAATGGTGCTCCAACTCAAGAAACTATGCTTATGGGGAGTTGAGGCAGGTATTACAGGAGATGAGTCCTGATGGCAGAAAGCATCCCAATCCTTATAACCCACAAACTGCGCCAACAGGTCGAGTGTGAACAATCGAGGTGTAGACGGTTCTGAGAGGTAGCCCCAGATGCGCTTGAGAGTTGTTGGGCTGACGGTCTCGTGGATCTTCTCGAAGATCTGCTCGGCCAGAAAATCGAAGTCCTTAGGAGTCTTCATCTTCCTGCCTACAACTGATTCAATCTCTTCACGAAGCCTTTCTAAAGCTTGTTCTTGCTGAGTCTGCATTTTAACTCGTATATAATTTGCCTGCAAAAATAGACAAAAATTCCGAGACTGCCAAATGTTTCGGGATTTTTTAGTCGGCTTAGCCGATGGGACAAAAATGTGATTCAGACTTTCCCCAAAATCTGCTCGGCGTGCTCTTTGGGTGTGTTTATTGATTTGATGTGATTGTTGCGACGACGTATTCGCTCTGGGTGCCGATACGGAATTTGCCGCCCCAGATGCCAATACCCGATGAGACATAATACTGCGTTTTTCCGCGCCGGTGGCTGCCCCACGAGCATTCATAGATATGATCGGTAATCCAGGAGATGGGCCATACTTGTCCGCGATGGGTATGGCCGCTAAGCTGGAAATCGACTCCTGCGGCCTCACTGCGATCCAGATTGTAGGGCTGATGGTCGAGGATGATCGTGTACAGCCCCTTGCCGTCTACAAGGTCCTTTACAGGTTTGCGCCGCATGTTCGTGCGGTCATCCCGTCCGATGACTACGATGCAGCTGTCAATGACGGCAGCCTCGTCTATCAGCAGGCGGATGCCAGCATCTTTATAGAACTGCTGCGCCTGAGGTTCGCCCGCATAGTACTCATGATTGCCTAAACAGGCATAGACAGGCGCCTTGAGCTGACGGAACACCTCTGCCATGTTCTCTTCGATGAGCGGCCGCATGCTGCCGTCGATAATATCGCCTGCAATGAGTATGAAGTCCGGGTTCTCCGCATTGATCATATCCACCCAGCGCACAAACTCCTTGCGCGGATTGTGATAGCCCAGATGCAAGTCGGAGAGCATCACCACCTTGTAGGCCTTAGGCAGCGGTTTGGAGGACTCCAGGTCGAGCGCTACACGTACCTTATTATAATAATGGAGGTTGCCATAGAGGAAGATGCCGAAAACCAGGGCGAACAGGACAGCGGCAGACTGCCAGTTATGAAAGAGCAGCGACTTGGGTACGAGATGTACCAGCCGCCCCAAATCGAGCACAAGAAAGATCATCACCATATAGAGCAACACCATCAGCGACGAAGTGCCCACCTCGTAGGCCGCCTGAGCCAGCGGCAACGGCAGGCTGTCGAACCCGCGCGCCACAGACGCGAACAACAGCAGAAAACAGCAAACGCCCAAGGCTATCAGTGCGCCCTTACAAAGCGTAGGCAAGGGGAGCATCACCCAGGCGTGCCATCCAATGTAGGCGAGGGCCACCAACGGCAGCACCATGAAAATCATCATCCACATAATCTTCATTTTTCAGTATTTGGTGTGCAAAAATAAAAAGAAACAGGGAAAAAGCACCTCTAATTCACATATTTTTCGTATATTTGCAGCACGATTAATAACTTTTAGCGAAACATGAAAAGAAAAGCTCTGTTTTTATGGCTGTTCATACTGTTTTCTAATACCAGCCACGGACAGGATCAGGAAGTGCATATCCTCGCGGCTAACGACATACATGCAGCCGTCGATGCCTTTCCCCAGTTGGCTGCCATTGCAGACAGCCTGCGGGCACTCTATCCCTCACTGCTGGTGCTGTCGGCAGGCGACAACCGCACGGGAAATCCCGTAAACGACATCTACGAGATATCTTCCTACCCGATGGTGGCGCTGATGAATCAGGTAGGATTCAATGCTACGGCCCTTGGCAACCACGAGTTTGACGTCAACTCACTGCCGCCACTGATGGGACTCTCCAACTTCAGCTACATCTGCGCCAACATCTACCCTTCGGAAAACAGCGGGCTACACATCGTGCCTACCCAGACCTTTGACGTCGACGGCATCAAGGTAGGCATCATCGGCATCGTGCAGGTGAACCAGCAAGGCCGCCCGGACACCCATCCTGACAATGTAAGGGAAGTCAGGTTCTCTACCCCGATGAACACGATACGCCAGTACGAATCATACAGCCATGAGTGCAACGCCACAATTCTGCTCTCACACCTCGGCTACGAGGACGACGTGAAGACGGCGGAGGAATGCCCTTGGATAGACCTGATCATCGGGGGGCACTCCCACACCCAGCTCACTGCCGAGGAGCCGCTGCACAACGGGGTGCTCATCACCCAGAACAAGAACAAGCTGCAGAATGTGACCCACATCACCCTGACCTTCAAGAGGGGACGCCTGAGAAGCAAGCAGGCAGAATACATCTCCGTGAAGGACTTCCCCAAGAGGAACGAACTGGTAGAGGTCATGGTGAACTACTTCAACAAGAACCCCTACTTCGAGCGCATCGTGGCCGAGGCCAGCAAGCCTTTCACTGAGAAAGACGAACTGAATTTCCTGATGTGCGACGCCTTCCTAAAGGAGGGTGAAGGCGATGTCAGCGTGGTGAACAACGGCGGCATACGTATCGACTCGCTCGCTGCCGGCAATATTACCATGCGAGAGATACTCTCGATGGATCCATTCAACAATGTTGCCGTAAAGATGGAAATGACGGGTGAGGAACTGCTGAAGATGCTGACCGTCTACAGCCGCGGCTCACTATACCACCTGCCGCGAGTAGGAGGTCTCATCTGCGAAGTGACCATCGACAAGGAGGACAAGTACAAGGACCGGTTGAAGCACGTGATGCTGAAGAACGCTGACGGCAGCCCGTTTGACTTAGGAAAGACCTATAAGGTGATCACCAACAGCTATATGTCAAGCAGCTGCAAGCCCTTCCTCACTTGCACAATCAACTCGCTCAATGTCCAGACTGCCGACATGCTGGCTCACTTCCTTCGAAGCCAAGGAAGCATCAGGCCACCCAGCCTGGATCGCCTAAGAATTAAGGAAGAATAATGCTGCCAAGCACTTTGGCCGTCGCGCCTGCCTGCCCCTTGACGAACTGTCCTGCCAGCTGTCCTTGCTCTTTCAGATATTGGGCATCAGAAACAAGACGATTCATCTGGCGCTCAAACTCTTCGTAGTCGTGAATCTCGAAACCACCATTCTGTTTGAGTCCCTGAGCTTCTTGGAACTTCTGGTTATTGGGACCGAAGAATACGGGCACATTCCATACAGCTGCCTCCAACAGATTGTGGATGCCCACGCCAAAACCGCCTCCGACATAAGCCACGTCACCATAATTATAGATGCTTGAAAGCAGACCATAGCAGTTGATTATCAAGACATCTGCCCCTTTGACATCCGCTTCAGTCGCATCTTTATATCGCACGATCTTGCGGCCTGCAAGGAGTTTCTCAATCTGCTCCAGATGATCTTCGCCAATGACATGGGGCGCAATAATGAGCTTCCAGTCCTTGTGCTCATTAAAGTAACGGATAAAGATCTCTTCATCGGGGGGCCAGCTACTGCCTGCCACAAAAACCTTGGAATCGCCCTTGAAAGCCTCAACGACAGGCAACTGCCTGGCGGCCTCCTTAATCTGAAGCACGCGGTCGAAGCGGGTATCACCCACGACATCCACACTGGTGATGCCAATCTTAGACAACAACTCCTTCGACAGCTCGTTCTGCACGAAAAAGTGAGTAAAGCAGTTGAGCACACGGCCATACTGGCGGCCATACCACTTGAAGAACACCTGATCCGGACGGAAAATGCTCGAAACACTGTAAACTGGAATATGTCGATGCTTCAGGATATGCAGATAATTGTACCAAAACTCGTACTTGATGAAGAATGCCATCACAGGATGGACTGTACGCAGGAAGCGGCGGGCATTCGTGATGGTATCGAGTGGCAGGTAGGTAATGATATCAGCACCTTCATAGTTCTTGCGGACCTCATAGCCGGAAGGCGAGAAGAAAGTGAGCAGGATCTTGTATTCAGGATGCTCCTTGCGCAACTGCTCCATCAGGGGCCGTCCCTGCTCGAACTCTCCCAGCGAGGCTGCATGGAACCAGACGTACTTGGCACTGGGATCCACTTTCTCGCGCAGGATCTTGAATGCCTCGCGCTCGCCTCGCCACATTTTCCGCACCTTCTCGTTGAAGCGGCTATAGATAGCAACTCCAAGAAGATACAGATATATAATCAGGTTGTATATCATCAGCCTAACACTTCTATCGCACGTTTCATTCTGGCAATTGTTTCCTCTTTGCCCAAGAAGGCTGAGATATCGAACATGCCAGGTCCCTTACCCTCTCCAACGAGCGTCAAGCGCCAGGCGTTCATCACATTACCAAGCTTATACTCCTTCTGCTCAACCCACGCATGGACAATCTGCTCCTGATTCTCAAGTGAGAAATCATCGATGCCCTCGAGCACGCTGATGAGTTCTGTCATGACCTGAGCCGAGTCTTCCTTCCAGCGTTTCTTTACAGTCTTCTCATCGTAAGTGGTTGGAGCCTCAAAGAAGAATGAGCAAAGTGGCCACAGCTCATGAACGAATGAGACACGATCTTTCATCATGGCGGTTACCTGAAGGATGCGCTCAGAGGTCTCATGAGGACAATGCTCTTTGACCATTGGTTCGAAGAGCGCAGAAATTTCCTCATTCGATTTCTTGAGGATATACTCATGATTAAACCAGATGGCCTTCTCAAAGGCAAACTTGGCACCAGCCTTTGAGCATTTCGAAATATCGAAGAGAGGTACCAGCTCGTCGAGGGAGAAAATCTCCTGTTCTGTGCCAGGATTCCATCCCAGCAGAGCGAGGAAATTGATGACAGCCTCAGGGAAATAGCCATCCTCGCGATAGCCACGGGAAGTCTCGCCAGTCTTTGGATCCTTCCAAAGCAATGGGAATACAGGGAATCCCAGACGATCACCATCTCGCTTAGAGAGCTTACCCTTACCATCAGGCTTCAATAACAACGGCAAGTGTGCAAACTGTGGCATCGTTTCCTCCCAGCCAAATGCCTGATAAAGCAGTACATGTAATGGAGCTGAAGGCAGCCACTCCTCACCACGAATCACATGTGAGATTTCCATCAGGTGGTCATCGACAATGTTTGCCAAATGATAAGTTGGCAACTGGTCTGCACTCTTATAGAGCACCTTGTCGTCGAGGATGTCGCTCTTCACACGCACCTCTCCACGAATCAAGTCGTTGACCAGAACCTCCTGCCCTGCCTCAATCTTGAAGCGAACCACATACTGCTTGCCATCAGCTATCAGCTTTTCCACCTCTTCCTTTGGTAGTGTCAAAGAGTTACGCATCTGGCCACGAGTATGGCAATCATATTGGAAATTCTGGATTTCAGCACGCTTGGCCTCTAACTCCTCTGGAGTGTCGAATGCAATGTATGCCTTATCGGCATCGAGCAACTGCTGCACATATTTCTTATAAATATCTCGACGCTCGCTCTGACGATACGGGCCTTTGTCACCACCAAAGCTTACACCCTCGTCGAACTTAATGCCAAGCCACTTAAACGACTCGATGATGTACTCTTCGGCACCTGGCACGAAACGATTAGAATCGGTATCCTCGATACGGAAGACCAAATCACCGCCATGCTGCTTGGCAAACAGATAATTATACAAGGCTGTGCGTACACCGCCAATATGTAATGCACCAGTAGGACTGGGTGCGAAACGTACTCTAACTCTTCTTTCTGACATGATAAAAATAGTAATTTGCCTGCAAAGGTACAAAATATTTCTTAATTCTTGATTCTTCATTCGAATTTTATTCGCTTTGTAAGCAAAGAATTCTCATTTTCTTTGTATCTTTGCATCGAGAAAAGAATAAAACAGGTATAAATGAGCAGTTTCAACATCAAAAACGACGTTACGTGGCGCGATTTCCTCATTCGTTCCGCTTTCATCATTGGCACCGTTGCCATCATCGTCTGGATGATGCCAAGAACCAGTAACAGTAATTTCAAGATAGAAAGAGGAAAGCCATGGGTCTATTCAGATATTAAGGCACCCTTTGATTTCCCCATCTACAAAAGCGATGAAGTTGTAAAAGCTGAGCGCGACAGTCTGATGAAACAATACGAACCTTATTATATATTTAATGAGGATGTCGTGAACAAACAAATCCGTCAGTTTGCCAAGGATTACAACAACGGAATTCCCGGACTGCCCAAAGATTATATCAGTATCGTAGCCAATCGTCTTCGCAGCCTGTATGCCCAGGGCATCATGAACAGTTCTGAATATGCCAGACTGAATAAGGATACGTCACGGAATATCCGCATCATCAATGGCAAAGATGCCATCAGCATGAAGATTGTCAAAGTTCATTCTGTCGTTTCAGCTTATGAGCAGATCTTCCTTGATGAGTCCCTGGCTGCCCATCGCGAGATTCTTCAGAAATGCAATCTGAATGATTATATTACGCCCAATCTCGTCTACGACAAAGAAAGGAGTGAGGCTGCCCTCAACGATTTGCGCAACAGTATTCCACTGGCCAGTGGCCTTGTGCAGCGCGGTCAGAAAATCATTGACCGTGGTGACATTGTCGACGCTAAGACTTACGAGATTCTGAGATCATTCGAGAAGGAAACTGAGCGGCGAGAGACGGACAATCAGCAACTAAGTCTGACCATCATGGGACAGATTCTATATGTCGCCATACTCATCATCTGTTTCACCATATTCTTGACGCTGTTCCGTAAGGACTATTTTGACAAGATGCGCTCCACGACCATGCTTTATGCGCTTATTATCATCTTTGTTGTCTTTGCATCTCTGATGGTAAAGCACAGCATCCTGCATGTCTATATCATACCGTTTGCCATGGTGCCAATCTTCATCAGAGTGTTCATGGATTCACGCACAGCTTTCATGGCTCATGTAACGATGATCCTCATCTGCGCCAGCTTCCTACAATATCCATTGGAATTCATCACTGTTGAACTGGTGGCAGGACTGGTGGCTATTTTCTCGCTGCGTGAACTTTCCAGCCGTTCCCAGTTGTTCTGGACCGCCGTGTTTGTAACTATGGCAGCAGCATTCACCAACTTGTCAATGGACTGGATCAGAAACGACGACCTCATGAAGATCAGTTATAGTGAATATAATTATCTGGCCATCAACGGTCTTTTACTGTTCTGCTCATACCCCTTGCTCTATCTGATAGAGAAAGCATTTGGCTTTACATCCAATATTACACTCATCGAACTGTCGGATATGAACAAGTCACTTCTCAGGAAGATGAGTGAGGTGGCTCCAGGTACATTCCAGCACTCAATCCAAGTAGGAAATCTGGCGGCAGAGATTGCTAATAAGATTGGAGGAAAGAGTCAATTGGTACGCACAGGCGCCATGTACCATGATATTGGAAAGATTATCAATCCTATTTATTTTACAGAAAACCAATCTGGCGTTAATCCTCATGAGAAAATGGGGGCTATTGACAGTGCTCAGATGATTATCAGCCATGTTACTGAGGGTGTCAAACTAGCAGACAAGTATAATCTGCCCAACGTTATCAAGGAATTCATCTCCACTCATCACGGACAAGGCAAAGCCAAGTATTTCTATGTGAAGTATAAAACAGAGCACCCCAATGATACAGTAGACGATCTGCTCTTTACCTACCCTGGACCTAACCCCTTTACTAAAGAGCAGGCTATACTGATGATGGCCGACACCGTTGAGGCAGCATCGCGCTCACTGCCAGATTATACAGAGAAGACCATCCGGGAACTAGTCAACAAACTTATCGACACTCAGGTGGCTGAGGGTTATTTCAAGGAGTGCCCTATCACATTCCGTGACATAGCTTATGCTAAAACCGTATTGATCGAGAAACTGAAAACTATTTATCATACCCGAATCAGTTATCCTGAGATGAAAAAGTAAGGCGGGATTGCACACTTTAGGTTTCATTTGTGCAAGAAAAAGTTGCACAAATAAGGAATTTTGTGCAAGAACCTCCCCTCTTTTAGTTAATGGTTGTTAATATTGTGTGCGCAAACGGAGATAATTTGTGCAATAGATATACCTTTGCACCCGATTTTAGTAAAAAGATGTTTAAGGATATGAAAAAAATCTATGCAGTGTTCACCAGCGTGATGCTGGCAGCCACAACCACAGCAACGGCTGGAGGTATTTTAACCAACACAAACCAGAGTATCGACTTTCTGAGGAATCCTGCCCGCGATGCAGCCATCGGCCTCGACGGAGTCTACAGCAATCCGGCAGGTGTAGCCTTCCTTCCTGAGGGTTTCCATCTCGGACTTAACTGGCAGTATGCCCACCAGACACGTACCATCACAAGCAACAATCCCGTATTTGCTTTAGGGCGTAAGAACAACGGACAGACCCAGAAGACTTTCGAGGGTGTGGCCGATGCTCCTTGCATACCCTCCATCCAGGCCGCCTATAACAAAGGCGACTGGAGCATACAATTCAACTTCTCCGTCCCTGGCGGTGGCGGCAGCTGTGAATTTGCTGACGGCCTGGGTTCCTTCGAGAGTGTCGTTGGCGGCATCGCCCACCAGCTGGGCGGACTCGACCAGATAGCCGCAGCCCTCGGGCAGCCTGCTCCTGGCGTAAGCGGCTACGATATGGACGGCTATATGCAGGGACGCCAGTACTATTTTGGCTTCCAGCTCGGTGCTGCCTATAAGATTACGGACAACCTTTCTGTCTATGGTGGTCTGCGACTGCTCTACGGCAATGCCACCTATAAGGCCAAGATCAGTAATATTCAAGTCAAGACGGCAGGTGGCTACGTTAATTTCGGCAGTTTCATGCAGCAGGCCACAGCGATGGTCGACGGCGGCATCAGTTATGTCAACAATGCGCTGGAACAGGTGAATGCAGGCATGGACCAGTTAAATGCAGGCATCGCTCAGTATCAAGCAGCCGGAATGCCCGTTCCTGCTGAGATGACAGCCCAACTCGAGGGTCTGACAGCCACGAAGGCTCAACTCGAAGGCTCTGGTGCACAACTCGCCACAACCAGCACCAGCCTCAACGCCCTGCAGAAGTACTCTCAGGGTGTGAACCTGCTCTGCAACCAGTCGAGTGTCGGTATCGCCCCCATCATTGGCGTGGACTATCGTGTCGGCAAGTTCAACTTTGCAGCCAAGTACGAGTTCAAAACCCAGATCCGCATGAAGAACGAGTCGACCGTCAACGAGGCCAGTGAGATAGCAGCTGTCAACAAATTCCGCGACGGTGAGAAGATCGACGAGGACTCTCCTGCACAACTTGCCCTCGGAGCCATGTGGAATGTCAGCGATGTTGTCCGCCTGAACATTGGTTATCATCACTTCTTCGACAAGAATGTGAAGTGGTATAACAACTCTCAGGAACTGCTCGACGGAGGTACCAACGAGTATCTGGGCGGTGCTGAATGGGATGTCACCAAGAGGCTGACCATCTCTGCTGGCGGACAGCTGACACGCTACCAGCTGACGGATGCCTACATGAACGACATGTCGTTTGTTGTCAACAGCTACAGCTTAGGCTTCGGTTTCAACTATAAAGCTTCCAATGTGGTGACGCTCAAGGCCGCCTATTTCCAAACCAACTATGGCAACTATGAGAAAGTGACCTCCACGCAGCCCCTTGTCAGCGATACCTTCACCCGCACCAATCGCGTGCTGGGTATTGGCTGCGACCTCCACTTCTAATATTACAAAGGATCGACGTCGTAGTAGATTTGAAGGGAACTATAGCGCTTGTCTTGCAGCATCTGCTGCTGGGCAAGCGCTAAATATTTGCGCACTTCGGACATATTGATACCTGACTCGAACTTCAAAACGAGTTTTCGAATAGAGAGTGACTTCACCTTGGCAATAGCCGGCTTGTCGGGCCCGAGTGCCCGTGCTCCAAACCACTGGCGCAAACGGCTGACCATCTCGATACTCGCAGTTTCGACAGTCCTGTCATCCCGATGTTTCAGGAACACGTAGATCAGACGGGAGAAAGGAGGATACAGGAACTGCTGGCGCTCAGTTATCAGAAGACGATAGAAGGAGGAGTAGTCATGACGGACGACCTGCTGGATTATTGGCAGATCCGGGCTCTTGGTCTGAAGAATCACGAGGCCACGCTTCCCTTTCCGCCCTGCACGCCCGCTGACTTGCGACATCATCATAAACGCATGCTCGTAAGCACGGAAATCAGGATAGTTTAGCATTGAATCGGCATTGAGAATCCCAACCACACTGACCTTATCAAAATCAAGCCCTTTCGATATCATCTGAGTACCGATCAGAAGATTGGTCCGTCCCGATGAGAAATCTCCAATAATCCTCTCATAGGCCTGACGACTGCGGGTTGTGTCAAGATCCATACGGGCAATACGAGCATCAGGGAAAATATCATGCACCTCTGCTTCTATCTTCTCTGTGCCATAGCCTTTCGTTTGCAGTTGAGTACAGCCGCAGTTCGGGCATTCGGTAGGAACCTGATAAGTATAACCACAATAATGACACGAAAGCTGATTCAGATGACGGTGGAACGTCAATGACACGTCACAATGCTGGCAATGAGGCACCCAGCCACATTGTTTACACTCAACCACGGGTGCATAGCCACGACGGTTTTGGAATAGGATAACCTGCTCACCTCGTTCCAATGCCTCGCGTACCTTACTTAATAATACAGGAGAGAAGGGACCGTTCATCATCTTACGATGTTGCAAGTCTTTGATATCTACAATCTGGATCTCTGGCAGCTCGATACCTTGATAGCGTTGGAATAGTTCCACGATCCCGAACTTCCCAATCTTGGCATTATGATAGGTTTCCAAGGATGGCGTAGCAGTGCCTAAAAGTGTCTTTGCGCCAAACATTTGTGCCAACACGATGGCAGCTGAACGAGCATGATAACGAGGCATCGGGTCTTGTTGCTTATAAGAGGTTTCATGCTCTTCGTCAACAATAACTAATCCAAGATTCTGAAATGGAAGAAACACGGCACTGCGTGCTCCAAGAATCACATCATAAGGATGCGCTGAAAGTTGTTTTTGCCAAATCTCGACACGCTCAGCATCACTATATTTGGAATGGTAGATTCCCAAACGATTACCAAACACCCGTTGCAGGCGCTCCATCATCTGAACAGTCAGTGCAATTTCAGGCAAGAGATAAAGCACCTGCTTTTTCTTTTCGAGAGCCTGTCTGATCAGATGGATATAGATTTCCGTCTTCCCGCTGGAGGTTACACCATGCAGCAAAGTTACGTTCTTCTGCAAGAAAGAGAACTGTATTTGGTTGAAAGCATCCTGCTGGACTTGACTGAGCGGCTTGATCTTCTCGAAACAGGTTTCTCCACCATGATTCAGTCTGCCCACTTCGCGCTCATAAAGTTGCAAAAGGCCGCGTTTGACCAGGGCTGACAACGTGGGAAGCGTGTGCCCTTGATTCAAAAGCTCGTCACGTGTTATCTCTTGCGGCTCATTCCTATCCCATCCAGATAGAGAAAGATAATCAACGAAAGCCGCCAGTTGCTTTGGTGCCCGTTGCAGCAGGTTCAAGGCGACATGAATCGCAGCTTCGTTCCTGAACTTCTGCGACAGTTCAATATAGGTTTCTGTTCTTGGCCTGTAGCCGTCTTCTGCTTTCAGTCCAGCAGGTAAAGCTGCTTTATAGACCTCTCCAATAGGAGACATGTAATAGTCAGCTATCCACTGCCAAAGATGTAACTGGGAATCAAGCAGTATAGGGGAAGAATCAAGAACCTGAAGAATATCTTTCGTCTGATATCCTTCAGGTTTCTTATCATGTACTTCAGAAATGATGCCTACATAGGTTTTGTTCCTGCCCAAAGGGACAAGCACACGAACGCCTCGTTTTACCTGTCCCTCCAACGCCTGTGGAACAGAATAGGTAAACACCCCGTCGAGCGGCAGAGGGAGGATAATGTCTGTGAACAAGGCTTAGAAGTAATAGGCGACTGCTATCTGCCAAGTATTCATCTTTGCGTTGACCTTATCGCCGTTGTACCCAATCCGCTCACCATTCTCATTCTTCACAACCAGATTACCCGACTTATTGAATGACAGGTTATAGTTGACAGAGACCTGAAGATGGTTCAGCAGCGTAACGCCAAGACCTGCATTTCCTGAAATAGCAGTCTTCTCATACTGCCATTCGGCACCATCACTCAGCAAACTCGTAACCTTATTGCCAAGATTAAATCCAAACTGAGGACCTGCAAAGATGTACAAATTTACCACATTGCCTATACCGAACCCCCAACGTACATTAATAGGGATCTGGAAACTCTGCAGCTTCAGCTTGGTACTCGTATTATCATACTCGAACTCACCTGAACGTTGATCAAAGAGAGCTGCGGCATCAAAGCCCAGATTGATGACTGGAAGCGTGAACTTCACGGTAGGACCGATGAAGAACCCCATCTGATTATCAGAGGTTAGTACCTTCTTGTCGAGGCTCAGTTTCGATACATTCAAACCACCCTTAACGCCAAAGTCAAACTGTGCCTGAGCGGGAAGTGCTAAGGCTGCGATAAAGGCCACCAGGGTCAAAATCTTTTTCATAACTATACTCTTTAAATTAGAATAACGGTGCAAAGATACGAAAAAAGTCTGGTTCCACCTTGAATTCAAACACATTTAACATATCAGTGCCTCTGCCGGCGTACGGTTACACGTGCCGAGCTGTTGCTACTGGAGGTACTGGAAGAGCGTTTCGACCTTGATGCCTTCGCACTCCGGCTACGTGTCGAAGACTTACTCCTTATTTTCTTGTTTTGCTTGACATCAAGAGCTGCAATACTGTCAAGTGAGTCTCTTTTTGCCTGATCACCGAAGATGGTCTTATGAAAGGCAGCCAGTTCTGCCTCGATACGCTTCTGCTCGGCAGTCATCTTATCCATGTCACCGTCGCAAAGCTGAAGCAACGTCTTGCCTTGAGCATTATTCGTCTTATAAATCTTGCCTCGGTAGGAATTGAGTGTAAAGAAGTCGTCCATCGACATCGTTGCAGCATTATTCAGGCTGCTTGCCATCACGGTCTGGCGGTTCAGGAAGGGCTCCAGATCGCTGTACTTAACCCAGAAAAGTGGGTACTGAGTAGCTTCTCCGCCAAAGTCGTCATCGCGCAACATCACAGGACAAAGCGCCAGCACCTTGATATGGAAAGACGAGTTGGCCTGATCATAATAGGCACTCTCCTTCAAATAGAATTTCCTGACTTCTGCCGATGGTATGTCGCTATTATCCACCTTAAGCTTCCCGTTTTGCTCCTCGTAGTAGATATGGTAGTTGTCGAGAATAGTCTGCATCTGCACACGGTTTTCCGGACTGAAGTTGTCGCTTCCGTCGGTAGGATACTCATAAACTGGGATATAGCCATTCTGTGCCAATTTGAAGATATAAGTAAACAGGTTCAGCTGCTTGCCCTGAGGTTCCACAGGATAATACAGACCGGCATTGGCATCATCCGTCAAGTCCAATTCGCGATAAATATCACGACGCCAGACCACTTCTTCTGGAATGTCTAATGCTGTAGGGAACGATATCTGGGCACGCATCGACATGGCTGAGGAAGGACTTTTCCTTTGCTGCTGATCCGTCTGCTGCTGATTGCGTCGTTTCTTGGGCTGTGCCACCGCTGCATCAGCCATCAGCAATATCATCATCAAGAATATTAGTCTCTTCATATCTTCTATTTTTTATTTTACAATGATTTCCATCGGGTTCTGGAGCGTTCGCGTCAGGCCATCCGGACCTGCCACAACGACACGAGAGATATAGAAACGACGATTCCGTGAGAGTTTACGGAACGTGTCTCTCTGGCGCGAGGAGAAAGCAGCTCCCTCAGAGGCCATCGGCACGGCATTACCCATATTATCGAAAAATACCGTCTCGAAACTCTGCACACGGAAAGCAATGTCGAGAATACCGTCATCGATAGCGGCTCCAAGCTTATCCATCGCTATCAATTGCCCCTTTGGCAATCCGCCACCTTTGAATCGGGTAGGATTGCCGTGCTCATCCTTCATAGAGATATATGGCGTAGGATCAGGCAACTTCCTGACACGGAATGTGTATTTGCCCATCTGCTGGGCATGCCCTGTGTTCGTCGATGTAACAGTAATCGTTGCATCCTGCCCGATCTTGGCGGGGCGAGCAATATATTTTCCTGGCCCCACAGACTGGAGGGTGCCATTAGTCATCGAGGCTTGGACCTTCGACAGTGGCACGCCTGGCACACTGATGCTGATCGGATTGCTGTACCCAGCATAGAGCATATTCATCAAGTCGGCAGAAACGGTTGCACTTGGATCCACCACAGAATACTCCTGAGAGAAGTCGCGTCGGATTTTATCACCGTTTCCATTAACCGTTTCCATATACCCTTTAAGCGTAAAGTCACCTGTACGCCCACAGACTGTCTCATAGAGACCATCCTTCAGATTCACCTTCTGACCTCCTATATAAATATCTGGTACCTGAGTAGTATCAACAGCCGCCATTACGATTCGGGCAGAAAAGCGATCTCCTCGTACAATCGTTCTCGAATTAGGGATGACGAAAGCGTCCAATAGGTTTACACGAATATCCTTCACGTCAATGTTTGACACCAGTGTATGCAAGACCTCTCTCTCGGCATAGCGAACGTCACTCTGAAGCTTAGAGAGCAGAGTGATGGCCGCAGCGGCAGGCATATCCTCAAACATATACTCTTGCCAGTTCTTCCCCATCGCCTTAGCTTTGGCAGGAATCACCGTCGTAAGATTGCCGTTAATAATCTGCTTTTTACTCATATCTGAAGTCATTCCGATGATACGCCTACGGAACGACTGGATAGCATCGAATAATTCACGGCCCTTACCCTTTCCTGGAGCCAGCATGACCTGGTTTGCAGCCTCAAGATCCTCCCTGTTCTTAATATCCTCTATCCGTCCATCCTCTCCATCAGCCTCGTGAACAATAGCCAGTTTCAACTCCTCTGCGAAATTGTAAAGAGAATCGCTCATGTGTTTCACTTCCTGGGCCTTTTTGTACCACTCACCCACCTTTGTAGGGTTGAGACGCATCTGCATATCAAGATTATCATAGACAAGTTGGTTCTCTTTAATAGAACCCTTTGTGGTGCGGGTCAGACTTTCTTCCACAACAGAAAAGCCATTGAGCACTTCCGTCGAGACATTCAGTGCGAGCATAGCCATCAAGACGACATACATCAGATTTATCATCTTTTGGCGAGGGGATACTGGTCTTTTTCTGATTGCCATTTGTCTATACGTTCATCTTTGCAGTCATTGCCTCTATCATACGGGCATAAATCTTATTGAGATCGGCAATTTGTGCCGCCATCTTACGAGTCTGTTCGTTAATCTCATCGATGGTTCCAATCTGCGAACTGGCACTCTTCAGTTGCAGCTCATAGACCTTACAGATGCCTGTCAGTGTTCGATTCAGGTTCTCCATTTCCTCTGAATCATGCGACAGTCGCTCACTCTGCTCTGATACACGCGAAAGCATCTCTGTCAATCGCTTCAGTTCATCAATATAATGCGTAGTAGCTTCTTCGAGTTCTGGCGTCATCTGAGGTAGGCCAGTAACACCACTTCCTGATATTCCACCACCAGAGACCGTCGCCACAGATGATGACACTGCAGCAATCGCTTCAGTGTCTACATGAGTCTGATTACCTCCGATAACAGCAGCTGAAGGTTTCTCCTCTGCAAGATGAACATCCAATTCCATACCGTCAGTCGTTTTATCGAACGGACGGTCAAAGGCAGAGATAAAGAATACGAACACCTCCGTTCCCATGCCGAGGAAAAGGAAGAAGTTCGCTCCCGGAAGATGCGTCAGTTTAAAGAGGGTACCAAGAATCACGACTGAGGCACCCCAGCTATAGGCATAATTCAGGAATGTCTGTCCAGGCACGCTGTCCATCCATTTCTGCATGCGATATACGAAATTATATTTGCTGTATCTTGTCATAATTCCTTTTGTTAATCATTTCTTTCCTTTTGTCTTGACTTTCTCGCTGGTTGTATTCGCCAGACTGCGCACACAGCGGAAACCTATATAACTACGAGGCTGGTTCTGATACTCAGAAGTGCGCCAAGCTGAACGGATATAAGACTCAGGATCCTTCCAGGACCCGCCCCTTACACTCTTTTTCTTCAGGCGATAGGGATCCTCAGGAGCAGCATTGTACTTCAACTGCGGATTGATATCGTTCATCGCCTCTACACCAGCCTCTGTATAGATGGTCGATGTCCACTCTGCCACATTGCCTGCCATGTCATACAAACCGTTAGAATTAGATGCATAGATGCCGACTTTACTCGTAATTAAGTTACCGTCCTTCGTATAATTGCCGTCATCAGGCTTGAAATTGGCAAAGAAGCATCCCTTGCCGCTGGCCACGTCCTCATTGTCCCAAGGGAACTCGTTTTGATCCTTGCCACGGGCTGCATATTCCCATTCTGCCTCTGTAGGCAGACGATAGCGCTGCACATAGCGGGCAGCCGGCCCCAGACCTTTCAGCAGATACTCCGTACGCCAGGCGCAGAAAGCATTGGCCTGTTCCCAAGTGACTCCTACGACCGGATAGTCATTGTAGGCTGGATTCGAGAAGTAATAGCGCAGATACATCTCATTGTCTGCATTGGGGAAGTCGTTCACCCAGCAGGTCGTATCAGGGAATATATTCACTATGTAGGTATTCAAGAAGTCCCAGGGACCCGTCAGTTGGCGGTTGATCGTCTCACGGACAATCCTTCCCTCATCATCAATATAAGCCGTATCTTTTGAGATCCACACCTGTTCATTCGGATCTACGGTGATATCCGTATTCAGGTTACGCTCTTGTGGATTCAGCCTGTTTCGACGTAAGGCTGCTGAGGTATAGTCATAGACCTCATAGCGATAGTTCAGCTGACGATAATCGAGCATCTTGTCGCCTGTCACAGGATTAGTTACATACATGGCATCAATGATTTCCTGCTCATCCTCGTTCGGGCGACGCGGCAGAGATTTCTTCCAGTTCAACTGAGTACCGATTTCCTCACCGTCCTTATCTGTTATCACCTTCTTGTAGGTCTCATCGTATTCTGAGAGCCTCTCTCGCAGGATGGAGTCGCGGACATAGTTTACGAACTGGCGATACTTCGAGTTTGTCACCTCCGTCTCGTCCATCCAGAAACCTTCTACAGAGATATCCCGAAGGGGAGTCTTCTTTCCCCACAGGCTGTCCTGATGCTCAATACCCATCTTCAAGTGACCACGCTTTACCAGTACCATGCCGTAAGGTGTCGGCTCTGAGAATGCCTTGCCCCCCGTTCCTGTCACTTCACCTCCTCCTGCCGATGCCATCTTACTGCCAAAGCAACTTGACAGCAGCAGCGCTCCGACTGCGAAGAGTCCTATCGTACACTTTCTCATATCACTAAAGTATTCTTACACTTTTATGCAGATTCTTTTCTTTCTTGTATAGATTCAGATCTGTCTGATAGCCGACAAATAACTCATGGCTGCCGTTGCCGAAACTGATGGCAGAGGTATAGATTTCGTAACTGTAGCCAATATGGATTCCACGGATGTTTCCTCCAAGTATGACCGTCACGGAATTCGTCGGACTATACGACAGGCCCGCATACATTACTCTTTTCTTGTGTTCGTACTTCAACCTCGCTGTCACATCTCCACGAAAGGCTACTCCATCAGTACGTCCCAATACAGAGGTCTGTATAGTTAAAAACGGATGAGTCAGCTGAATATTGTATCCACCCGTAAAATAATATGTTGGCGAGATGCTTAATTCGTTGGTTTCACCCAATCCCACTTTGGGGGAATTCAGGTGCAACGCTGATAATCCCACGTACCAACTGCGATGCTGATAATAAAGTCCAAGACTCAGGTCAAAGCCCGTTCCATTAACAGAAGATGTCGTGAAGGCCGGATCAGTCGGATCGATCAGCTCTATCTTGCTGCCATCCAGATTCTCACTGAGCATCGTAGCCTGAACACCTATATTCAGCTTACCTCCCAACAAACGAGGCTGGAAGGCATATTGCAATCCGAAGCGCTTATGGGTAAACGCACCGATAGCATCATTCATGAACTGAAGACCGACTCCATGATAAGCCCCTAATACATAGAAAGGCATATCTGCACCTGCATACATCGTATTCGGATTATGTTCGAAACCTGCCATCTGAAGAGCATAGGCCACAGCTACATTCAGTTTGGCTTCCTTTCCTACTGTAGCAGGATTAAACGAAGGCTCCATCGCCCAATAATGGCCGAAGGATACATCATACTGCGCCCTGACTTCATAAGAGGCGAGCATGAAGAGAACAATAGTCAATATGCGCCTAAACACATATTAATAACGCAGAAGAAGGCTGTTTATTGCATTTACTCTTTTGTTACAGGCATATTCTCCTTGGTCCAGGCGATAATGCCACCTACCAAATTTACCGAACGATAACCTTCTTTCGCCAGTAAACCGGCTGCATGGGCAGAACGCCTACCGCTTCTGCAATAGACGGCTATGGTCTTCTCTTTGGGTAGTTGTTGCTTGGCGAGTTCGATAAAGTCTGACTTAAACTGATCAAGGTTGATTGCACCTTTAATATGACCTTCGTTAAACTCGTCAGCCGTCCTCACATCAAGAAGCACCACATTCGGATCAGTAATCAACTCGGCAAACTCTTTCACCTCCTTATTCTCAAAGTTTTGGCCGCAGGCAGTTATCCCCAGCAAAGCCAGCAAACAGGTCAAAAAATGTTTCATCTTTCTGAATCTTGAATATTTAAAACTTCGTGTTACAATGATTAAAACTACTGCAGCAGCTCGGTGATTTTGGGAACAATTTGCTTGCGTGACAGATTCTCGGAAGTGTAGGTGACACCTTCTGAGAGCGAGCTACCAAAGATGGATTCGGCAATGACCTTTGCCCCTTCACCATAATAGATGAAGTAAGTACCTTCTTCGATGTAGGGGATATCTGTAGCCTTAGGGTCAGGATTGGCAACAAGATTATCAATCTTAGCAAATATCATGTCGCGCCCCTTTTGCTTCATGACCTCAGGCATGACGGCGAGCATACGGGCGATAAACGGCTTCATCTCAGTGCTCTTGCAGGCCAGGCTCCCGAAGCCCACCAGACGACGGTTTATCTCGTATTCCTTATAGTCGGAGAGCATAATCTCCGCATCGGTCATTCCGTCGTAATTGTAGGCAGCCTCTGCCATCTGCCGGTTGATGTCGGCTATCTGGTCTTCCAGGTGCAACTGCGCGACGAGGGTCTTCCAGGCAGTG
The DNA here is from genome assembly GCA_946183415.1 of uncultured Prevotella sp. GTDB lineage: Bacteria > Bacteroidota > Bacteroidia > Bacteroidales > Bacteroidaceae > Prevotella. The sequence goes on along the minus strand of CAMHAM010000026.1, from coordinate 7,288 downwards.
GAATCAATGCCCTTTGTGGTGGTCTTTGTCAGGTTGCGCGTATCGGAGACGATGCCTGCCAGCAGGATCTTGGCTGTCTCATCGTCGATGGCAACGCCAAGTTCCTTGTAGCATTCATAGACGATGCTGCACGTAGAGCCCACCATCTCCCTGCGGACGAAAGGAATGGTGGCGTCGGGGATATCACCTTCTACGTGATGGTCTATTTTCTGCAGGATAATAGCTTCTCTGGCGCCATCTACGCACTGTGCGTAGTCAGTATGGTCGGTCAGTATGAGACGGGTATTGGACTCTACCGATGTCTTCAGTTCGGGGATGGCAAAACCGAGTCTCTTCGAGATATAGCTTGTTTCACGATTGATGGCTGAGGAAGCCTTTGCCTTGCAGTTATATCCCAGTGTACGCATAAGTTTTGCATACGACAGTGACGAGGTGATGGCATCGACATCGGGTGTCTTGTGACCATAGACGAAGGTAGTGTCTGTGCCCCAGTTGAGACTGGCCAGCTTGGCACGGAATTCTGCGCCAGACACAGGAGTTCGCTCTGTGTTATCAACTTTCGAGCACGATACTACAAGGAGGCTCAAAAGCAGCCAGATGGGGATGGGGCTCATTATTCTTGACATAACAATCGCTTTATGAAGTTTTCGGTTGCAAAGTTAATGAATTATTTCGAAAATCACAAATCTTTTGAGCCTGTTGATACAAAAACAGGTAATCTGAGACCATCAGAGGCGGAATGTAAGCGCTGAAAAACCATCTGAATGTAATATAGATATAATAAACAGATAGTCATAACGGCATTATTATGTCAATTCGGGTATAATTTAAGATATTTTTCTAAAATTTATACCCGAATTCAATAAAAAATGAAAAAAGTTGGTCTTTCCGTAAAAAAAAGATGGGGCTGAAGTGTCTTATATATAGAAGTGCCCTTAAACGGGGTGCAACGATCTGAAAGACTGATATGCTTGATAAGAGAACACTTGAAAATTGCGATTCAGCGAGTGCCAACCAAGCTCGCTTGGAGTTGGCCGAGCGAAAGCAATTTATAGAACAGCTTTTCCGCCAGAACTACAGCGAGATGATTCATCTGGCCAGTGTCTTGCTGGGCGATGACGAAGAGGCTGAGGACGTGGTACAGGATGTCTTCTTGCGCGTGGCAGACAGCGACATTCCACCTAAGAATGACAATTATCTGCTAACTGCCGTACGCAATGCCTGCCTGAACAGAATCAGACAGATGCTACTTCACGACAAAGTGAAGAGATTGATGCCCATAGAAGACGATTCCGACCTGCAACCCATTGACAAACGGATGGAACGGCTCGACGATATTGCCACTTACGTGGACGAGCAACTGGAGGAACCGCACCGCAGCATCTTCCACCTCCGTTTCGACGAAGACCTGACCGTCAGCGAGATTGCCCGTCGGTTAGGGCTGAACCCGAATACTGCATACAAGTATCTCATGCAGAGCATTCAGCAAATCAGACATCACTTCGGTAAACATTAAAATGACAACAACAATGAGAACGACCAACGAAAACATCCGCCAACTGTTGGAAATGCTCGACAATCCCGATGCATATACCGAGCAGCAGATTCGAGACATCATCAACCATGATGAGGATACTCGCGAAAACTACCGCCTCATGGTAGAAGTCAAACGTAGTACCCGTCAACGTCAGAACAAAAAACCTGTCGATGTAGATGCTGCATGGCAAAGATTCAATCAAAAGTGTCAGCATAAGCAGTCAAGCCGCAATTGGATGAAGATAGCAGCATTTTTCATTGGTGTGCTACTTGTTTCTGGCATAACCCTCGCCGCTGTCCACATCGTCCGACAATACCAGAAGCAGGAAACTCCGCAGACGACAGACACGATAGCGGTAGCAAATTCTTCACACTTCACTCTTCACTCTTCACTTCCAGAGGATACCATCATAGTACAACCTGTCATCTACGACAACATTCCATTAGAGAAGATGCTGCCAGAGATAGCCGCTCACTACGATGTGAAAGTCGTATTTGCTAACGATGAAGCCCGTGGGCTCCGTTTCCACTTTGTCTGGAACCCACAGAAGGGCATCGACCAAGTAGTCAGCAACCTCAACCAGTTCGAGCGTCTGAATGTCACATTAAAGGATAACCAAATCACTGTAGACGGGTTGTTGAGCCCCAGCAAAAAATAGTCAGCCGCCATGAACAGATATATTACTCTCATTCTTGCCTTGCTGCTGACTGTCAGCACACAGGCTCAGAAACGCATCTCACGCGAATATAATAATGTGTCGCTCTCCGATGCTTTGAACCAACTCGCAGAGCAACAGACAGGCTACACCATCTACTTCCTCTACAACGAACTGGAGGACTTCCGTATTACTACAACTGTAAAGAATAAGCACCTACCTGAAGCCATTCAGCAGATGATTGGCTTCTATCCCATCCGCGTCACTACGAGCACCGATGAAGATGGACGTAAGATTTTCGTGGAATGTACGCACAAGACAGATCGCCGTCTGACAGGCACTATCATTGACGAACAAGGCAAGCCCATAGCCTACGCCAACGTGACAATACTCAACCCAACCGACTCCACGCTGCTTAGTGGCGGTGTCTCAAACGAGAGCGGCTACTTCGCCATTCCATATGAACAGACGAAAGTCCTCGCGCGCATCTCCTACGTTGGTTACAAGACTATCTACAAGATTTGCAGCCAGCCCGAAGTGGGAACAATTCGTTTACAACCAGAGACTATCAGGCTGAACGGCGTGCAGGTGACGGGTGAGCGCATTGTGTCGGGCACAGAGAACGGCCACCTCGTCTACAACATGCCCATGCTGCTGCAACTCTATCCTGCCGACAATGCCTACGACGCACTCGTCAGCATTCCTGGTGTGAGCGAGATGGGCGGCACCGTCATGTTCTCTGGCCAGGCCGTGACGCTCATCATCAACGGCAAACCCACCACGCTGAATGCCGACAAAGTGGTGGAACGGCTACGCCAGATGCCTGCCGCCATGCTGGCCAAAGCCGAGGTGATGCCATCAGCTCCTGCGAAATACCATGTGCGGGGTATGGCTATCAACATTGTCACCAAGGACTTTGCAGGGACGAACCAGCTCTCAGGCCAGCTGATGGGCGGCTGGCGGCAGCACAAATACGGCACGGGCTATGCGGGCGGCAGCGTCATTTATAATCATGGCAAACTGGGCATCGACGCTTCGTACAGGTTTACCCACGGCACAGGCTACGGTCAGGTGGAGCATGAGGCCAACCATCCGCTTAACGGCCAGCGCGTGCCGTACAACGACAAGACCCGCAACCGCAGCGACGGCACCGACCACGACTACCGTCTCGGCCTCGACTACACCATCAGCGACAACCACCAGCTGAGTTTAGCCTATACGGGACAGTGGAATAGCACCCGCTCGACCAACACCACGACGGGCACAGCGCAGTCCACGCAAAACTCACGCCAGCATACCTATCTGCATAATGTGGATGCCTCCTACGATGTTCCCTTCGGGCTGCAGCTTGGTGTATCTTACACCAACTATCAGGAGCCGCGCACGCAGTGTCTTGAAGGAAAACTGAATGACATCAGCCGCAATCTCGATGTCGACAGCCGCCAGAAGGTGAGCAAGTGGCTCTTCACTGCCGACCAGACCCATGCGCTGCCAAAAGGCTGGGAACTGAACTACGGCGGCAAGGCGCAGTTCACCACCAACAACAGTTATCAGACTACCCTCGATGCCAGCGGCATGCCACTGTCCGACGCCACCTCGCATGTTGATTACAACGAGCGCATCCTGAACGCCTACGTCGGTATGAGCAAGCAAATAGGCCAGTCGCTGAGCCTCGAGACCTCTGTGACGGCAGAGCAATATCACGCCACCCAGTGGAACGAGTGGCGCATCTATCCGCAGTTCAATGCGATGTGGAATATCAACGAAAAAAATATGCTCAACCTCTCCTTCAGTAGCGAGGCCGTCTACCCCAGCTATTGGAGCACCATGAGCAGCATCTACTATGCCTCGGCCTACAGCGAGATATGGGGCAACCCCGACCTGAAGCCCATGTCGAAATACGACATCAATCTGATGTGGCAGCTCAATCGCAAATACACCTTCACCGCCTTCGCCATGCTGGAGCCCGACTACTTCGTGCAACTAGCCTATCAGCCCACAGACCGCATGGCCGTCATCATGAAGGAAACCAACTTCGACTACTCAAACTACTTCGGACTGCAAGCCTCCGCACAGTTTCGCCTCGGCAGTTGGCTCAACGGCAACGTCAATGCCACCGCCCTCTACCGCCACGACAAGACCCAGTTCTTCGACCTGCCCATCGACCGCACCTGTCTCGCGGGCATCTTCAGTGGCATGGCTGTGGTCAAGGTCTCTCAACGGCACAACATCCAGTTCATTCTCAATCCCTTCTTCCAGACCAAGGCCATCCAGGGCGTCTACGACATCGACCCCTTCCTGCAACTCAATGCCACGCTCCGCTACACCACGAAGAACGGCAAGTGGAGCCTGGTGGCCAAGGGTGAGAATATCCTGAATGCCCACATGAGCACCAGTTCCACGATAGCTCATCAGGACTACGCCATGCGCGTCTGGATGCCCTACACCAACTATTCCCTTACCGCCGTCTACCGCATCGGCAACTTCAAGGAGAAGCAGAAGAAACAAGTGGACACCTCGCGAATGGGATACTAGAGTCGGTAACAAAAGAAAAGTTCACCCGTTCGCACTCATCGGATTTCAAGAAAGGTAGTGATGCATTTTTTTTGCACTTTGACTGCTTTTATCCTAAAAGCTGGTACTCACCGCTTAAAAGCTGGTACTCACCGCTTTTTTCTTCAAAAAGTTTGGCTATTCCAAATAAAAGTAGTATATTTGCACATAATATATGACGTACAAAATGTGATTTCACCAAATTAAGCATAATATATGGTGCAGAATAAATATGTTTTTGACCCCTATCCTCTGCAGGTAACCATGCAGCGGTTAGCTGAGAATCTGAAAGCAAGACGTCTGGAGAAGAAACTCTCTACGAAGAGCTTATCAGAAATGAGCGGCGTGCCAGCCTCAAGCATTCAGCGCTTTGAACTGAAGCACTCCATCTCTTTGGAGTCATACGTCAAGTTGGCAAAGGCTTTAGGCTACTCGGAAGAAATCATGCAACTATTGTCAGAACCGAAATACGATACGATGGAGGAGTTGTTGGAAATCAATAAGAACCGTACAAGAAAGCGAGGCGTATGATGAAGGATGTGCCTTCCTACGGACGAGGACCTGATAGCCGTTGGTACGAATATCCGCATCTCCCGTGCCCGTTGCTTGCAAATCATGGAGGAAGTCAGAGAAGGGACAAAAGAATTGAGTAAATATTTTTAGAAAACGCCAGCGAGACAAAAAAAATTATCTTTGTTCATCTCGCTGGTATTCAATTGTTTAAACCTAACAGCAGGCTTTAATACTCATCCTCGTTGAAGAGGAAATCCTCTTTTGAAGGATAATCAGGCCAGATGTCTTCTATACTCTCATAGACATCGCCCTCATCTTCTATCTCCTGAAGATTTTCAAGAACCTCCAACGGAGCGCCTGAGCGCGTTGCATAATCTATCAACTCGTCCTTGGTTGCAGGCCAGGGAGCATCTTCTAATTTTGAAGCCAATTCAAGTGTCCAATACATATTCTTAGTCTTTGTTTTTACAATGTTTTCATTTCGCCCGCAAAAGTAACAATTTTATTCCTATCTGCAAACTTTTTGCCAAATTATTTCACTCACACCTGTGTTAATATTTATTTTTTTTGCCAAAACAAACAAGTAATCACTTAATCTGTTTACGTATTGCAGAATTTCAGGACTTACTTGCGCAATTTCCGACAATACAACAATTCGCCGCTCAGCGCGCCTGCAAACTGTCCGACAAACGTGAGCTTGGGCAGCTGCTTGAGCACCACCTGGAAGAACAAAGCCTTGACGCTCTGTAAACAATTGCATAATCTTATCGATCTCGACCTCCAAGGACTCGATTTCACCATCTGCAAGCTTTGCAGAATCATAAAGAGGGGTCTGACTCTGATCAGTTGCCAAGTTGGAACACACACTAAAGAGGTTATTCTGTATACGGATGATCATATCCTTATCACCACCTTCAGGAAGCATTGAAGCCAAAAGGCCAAGATGTGCGCTCAGCTCATCAACAGTGCCATACGCTTCAAGTCGCTCACAGGATTTTCTCACTCTTTTTCCGCCAATAATGCTTGTTTCGCCTTGATCTCCTGTCTTAGTATACACCTTTGTTATCTTCATATTTTGCCTATTAGTTAGAAGTTAATGATATAATTTCTCTTATGCCTACTCTTATCAAACATGACTATTCCGCAATAATAGAGGTCGAATGTCACCCCAGTCCGTTCATCACTTACTATCTCGCGCCAGAAGGCCCGGTTCTTCATGATGGACTCAACAATAAGGATGGTATTCTGTTCCACCTTATTATATATTGTCACCAGTCGGCTGCGATAATCTCCCTCAAGCGTTAGCCTTATCAGTTCCGCAGAATCTCCGAACTTAGCGTTTCGGCACCCTGCCTGGAAATATTGCTGATAACCATCACTCTCTATAGCACTGGGCTGAAGCCAATTAGCAATACGGAAGTAGAGTCGCCCAATCTTACGGGTAAGCCATTCATCATGTCTGCCTAACGATGCATATTGATAATAAGGCCAATGTTCATTAATGACATATCGCACGAACCAATAGTCAGTCGGCGACTGAATACCAAAACCACGACAATGCCCGACACGTTTCAGCCATACTGGAACATATCGGAATCTCTGTAACATTGTGTTGATTTTAATCATGCGGCAAATTTACGCACTTTTTCTGAAATTAAGCAATTATTTATGTTAAAGTTTATACAGGTTTCTTTGCCAATTGGGCACTTGCCCCCATTCGACCGGACCATATACAAAAAGAGCCCCGGGTCATTGCTGACTCGGGGCTCACTGATGAAAGATGGCGGCCTCCTACTCTCCCGCATTGCATTGCAGTACCATCGGCGCAGGCGGGCTTAACTTCTCTGTTCGGAATGGGAAGAGGTGGGACCCCGCTGCAATAACCACCTGATATGGGGTTGACTATTTACACACAAGTACCGAAAGCCTGGCTCCATCCTCGGAAACTTAACTACACCTGATAATATGACTCACTGCGAAAGATTTCGGGCAATTAGTAGTGCTCGGCTTTGACGTCACCGTCTTTACAC
>CAMHAM010000025.1 GCA_946183415.1 uncultured Prevotella sp. | reverse complement strand
CGCTCAAGATCCTCCATATCGTTGTGCTTGTAATGGAGCTGCTTGGCAAACGAAAGACGACGACCGTCCACAATAGAAGCGTGGTCGCGATCGTCGCAGATGATGTAATCGTCCTTGCCACAGATAACGGCTAGCACACCCTGATTGACAGAGAATCCTGTAGAGAAGCAGAGGGCTTCATCCTTGTTGACGAATTCAGCAAGTTCCTTCTCAAGCTTCACGTGCAGGTCGAGCGTTCCGTTGAGGAATCGGCTTCCAGCACAACCAGAACCATACTTATCGAGCGCAGCCTTAGCCGCATCGATGATACGCTGGTCGCCCGTGAGTCCTGTGTAAGCATTCGAGCCGAACATCAACACTTTGTGACCTTCCATTTCCACCTCCGTGCCCTGTTTACCTTCGATGGCACGGAAATAGGGATATACGTCAGCCTCAATATACTTCTGTGGCTCACGATAATTTTTGTATTTCTCTTGTAATTGTCCCATTCTGACTGATAGGTTTTCTTTTCTTTTTATTTCAGGCTGCAAAGTTACACATTTTTTATCAATTCGTGCAAGTTTTTATTAATAAATGTATGTATTTTGTGAATTTATTATTTAAAATACTCTTTTTTTCAGCATTTTTTTGTATTTTTGCACATGTAATATGATAGAAAAGAAGAAAATTACATTCATATTGAACCCAATATCGGGTACGCACTCGAAGGATGAGATACCCGGCTTGATTGACAGCACTCTCGACAAGGAGCGCTTCGAGGCAGAAATCGTGTTCACGGAATATGCCGGACATGCCGCCGAGATTGCCCATGATCGTGCCGAGGCGGGCACAGACATCGTGGTGGCGGTGGGTGGCGACGGCACGGTGAACGAGGTAGCCCGATCGCTCGTTCACACGCAGACCGCACTCGGCATCATCCCATGCGGATCGGGTAACGGACTGGCGCGTCATCTCTGTCTACCGCTCGATGTGAAGAAGGCTCTGAGAATCATCAACAAGGCAAAGATCGAGGACTTCGATTACGGCATCATCAACGACATGCCATTCTTCTGCACCTGCGGCGTAGGCTTCGATGCCTTCATATCGCTGAAGTTTGCTGAGGCTGGCAAGCGCGGACCGATCACTTACGTGGAGAACGTGCTGAAGGAGGGACTGGGCTATAAACCAGAGACTTACGAGGTAGAGGACGAGACGGGGGCAAAGAAGTACAAGGCATTCCTGATAGCCTGTGCCAACGCGTCGCAGTACGGCAACAATGCCTACATCGCCCCTGGTGCCACTATGAAGGACGGCGAGATGGACGTGATCGTGATGGAGCCATTCGATGTGCTCGACGCGCCGCAGATTGCAGCCGACCTCTTTATGAAGACACTGGGCAACAACTCGAAAATCAAGACGTTCCGAACGAAGCATCTGCACATCCACCGCAATCAGGAGGGTGCCATACATTTCGACGGCGACCCGATCATGACAGGCACTGACATCGATGTGCACATCGAGCACAACGGCATCCGCATCGTAACCAATCCTGAGGCCATCGAGGACGAGGCGCAGCCTAACTTCCTGTTGAATGCCTTCAGCGACCTCTTTAATAATATAAATAATGTACGTGAGGACATCGAGAAGCGCGGCAAGCGTATTCAGCGGGTGAACAAGGTGCTACTGAGGAAGCTGACGAAGTTATAGGTATTTTCGAGGAGTGAGGAGTGTGGAGTGAGGAGTGTGGAGTGAGGAGTGAGGAGTGAGGAGTGTGGAGTGAGGAGTGTGGAGTGAGGAGTGAGGAGTGAGAATATAAAAAAAGGCTGAAGAATTTCATCTTCAGCCTTCTTTTTGCTTTCGAGAGGTGCCTAGCAGATTCGAACTGCTGTAGACGGTTTTGCAGACCGTTGACTAAGCCACTCATCCAAGGCACCATTTCAGCGAATAGAGAGCGATACTCGTATCAGCTCTTTTGAGCGTACCTCATTCGAAATGCGGGTGCAAAGATAGTCATTATTTTCGACACTGCCAAATGTTTTCGTGATTTTTTTGTTTCTTCTTGCAATTTTTCGCCAATGCACAGCCTTTGCATGCTTCATTGACACCGGTCAGTGCCCGATATACACGATAAGCTGCATAGCTCACGGCGGCAACAAGAACAGCTACAACAATCCACGTCTGCCACATGGCTACCAACACTACGCCTCCTCAGAGAAGAGATCGCCGATCTCAGCAATTTCATCCTCATCAAACCACTTCGAAAGGCGCTTCTTGGCCTGTTCCACGATTTCAGGATCGATGCCCGTCCACACCTTCTTCAGCACATAGAGCAGCACGGCGAGGTCGTCGGTCAGTCCTGCAATAGGAATGGCATCGGGAATCACATCGAGCGGGCTGATCATATAGCCCAGAGCACCGATAATGATGGCTTTGTCGCTCTTGCTTACCTTGTCGCTCTGCAATGTATAGTAAAGTATCAGCGCTGCATATACCAGCTTGGCACCGGCTCGCTTGGCGATACGTGCAAGTTTCTCAGCAAACTCTTTCTTCGAGAACTTGCCTGAATAATTCATAAAATCGGGTAATTCCATAAGTTCATTCTTTTTGGTTAAGTACTATTTGTTTATCCTGATGATTCTGATACCAGTGTGAGAGGGATGCTTCTGCAGATACTGCGCCAGCGTCATAGGCTCAATGACGACCTTCTTGTGGAGCATCGAGGCGTTAAGCAGGTGGAGCCCATCGCTCTGCCACACAGCCAGTCCGAGGTGGGCAATGTCGAGCCCTTTCTTCTTACAGGTGATGGCGATGATATCGCCGTCGCGCACAGCCTTCTTCAGCAAGGCGCTGTTGGAAACGAGCCCTTTGGGGATATAGCGGAACTTGCCACCCGACACCTTCTGCTCCATGCGACGGATATCGCTGACATATTCAGGGTGCTCGCGCAGGGCCTTGTAGCTATTAGGATGCGTGCTCATATAGTCGACCTTCACCGTCTGAACAGCCTTGAACGGCGGATTAGGAGCCTGGATTTCCTTGACGACACCCTTGGCCGTGTTAGCCGTGATCCACTCCGTGAAGTAATGGATGCGGTTGGTGTAGCTATCGGCTTTGCCTTCACGATAGCGCATATCCCTGAGCGCATCGAGGTAGGCTTGCCACGTGAATTGACGGCGATAGGCACAGAGTGTCAGGGCTGTAACATTCTCGACCAGCGTGGTGCAGTCGAGCTCGCGGGTGTTGACGATGAGCCGTTCAGAACTGAACTTCTCGAGCGTGTAGGCCACATAGGGCACGCCCAGGAACTGACGTGCAAAGAACAGCGGAACGTTGGCCGCTGCAGGTTGCTGGCGTACCTTGCTGAGCAGCTGGCAAATCTTCACACTATCAGCAGGCAGGGCACTGACGGCACCCCTACCATTCCCTGTGGCTGCACCTACACAGAGGCACATCCACCACCCTATCATTAATAATAACAACCTATTCAAATCTGTAATCAGAATTTGCCTAATATACGATCCATCACCCAGTTGACCGGTGTAGCTGAGACACTGGTACAGGTGCACACCGACAGACCTTGCAGATGCTCTATGACATTCTTAATGAGCGGATACTGCACGTAAGGGGGATTGGGCACGGTGATGCTCTCATCGCCCTCGCTGGTCTGCAGGCGTATAGGATTATAATCGAACACAGAGAAGCTGACCATCCCTTCAGTGCCAATGATCTCGATACAGTCTTCGCGAGCACTCTCGTGGGCCACGTAGCACCAAGAGCCGCTGCCAGGCAGTCCGTTCTCGAAACGGAAGCAGGCACTCACGGAATCCTCTGCCTCGTAGTAGCCGCCACGATTGGCACAGATGCCTCGGGCTTCGAGGATAACACCGAACATATCCTGCAACAGGTCGAGCTGATGAGGGGCCATATCGTAGAAATAGCCGCCTCCAGCGATATCAGGCTGCAGTCGCCAAGCCAGGGGCGTACCGTTTCTGATGGCCTCGGCATCGGCAGGGCGCAAAGGCTCTGTATAACGTATCTGGACATTGAGAATCTTGCCTATCCGACCGCTGTTGACGATATCCTTTACCTTTTGGAAATAAGGCAGATAACGACGATAATAAGCCACGAAACAAGGGATGCCCGTCTGCTCAGAGATGCGGTTGATGCGGGCACAATCCTCATAGCTGGCCGCCAGCGGCTTCTCCACATAGACGGGTTTGCCAGCCTTCATGGCCATGATGGCGTAAGTGGCATGACTGGCTGGCGGGGTAGCCACATAGACTGCATTCACGTCAGGATCATCAATCAGCTCCTGAGCATCAGTATACCACTTACGGATGCCGTGCTCGATGGCATAGGTGCGCGCACGTTGCTCAGTACGGCTCATTACCGCCTCAACACTCGAGCCATTGACCTCGCTGAAAGCTGGTCCGCTCTTGCGTTCTGTCACGTCGCCGCAACCTATAAATCCCCACTTTAATTGCTTCATACCATAAAATTTTGGTGCAAAGATACGAAAAATCGGGGGGAGAACAAAAAGATTCATTCTTTTTTTATATCTTTGCACACGAAAAATCAATCAGAGATGGAAAAAGAAGACAAAGACATACTCCAGAAGATACGCAGCAGCCGTGCGTGCATACGCGACGGATATCGTATGTTTACAGAGAATTTCAGACGGATATTTCGTCATACATGGATATGGGCCATCGGCTTTGCCGCGCTGTCGGCTGTAGCCTCTGCCCTACCCGTTCTTGTATCGCCGGCCCTGACATTAGCAGGTTTGCTGATTGAGGTCGTGGCCGTCGTGGTGTTCTTGTGGCTGGCCAACAGACAGCTCCATAAGTGTGGCTTCTTCGAGACAACACAGAAGGTAGGCTTCAAGGCATGGATACGCCATCTGGGCATGTTGTTGCTGATCATAATCGTGTGTCTCGTCATCGTATCGATACTCATACTGTTCACCTCGTTACCCTCAGTCATTATGATGGCTGCCAACTGGGAATCGCAGATGGGTGTGATCAACGGTGATCCTCAAGGAATGCCTGAATACGTGATGTGGCTCTCGATCGGCGCCTTCCTGATAGCGGGTTTCCTAAGAGCCTACGTGTGGCTGACCGTCCTCAGCCCGCTCTATCTGGCTAAGGTATCCATTGCCTTACAAGAGAAAGAACGCGAAGAATTCAACCAGAAATCAATTAAGAAAAATAATGAAGAAAAGGCTATTGTTTATAGATCGTGACGGAACGCTCATCGAAGAGCCAGCCGACGAACAGATTGACAGCTTTGAGAAGTTGAAATTCGTGAAAGGCGTGTTCCGTAATCTTGCCTTCATCCGCGAGAAGCTCGACTTCAAACTTGTCATGGTGAGCAATCAGGACGGGCTGGGTACAGACGCATTTCCAGAAGACACCTTTTGGCCAGTCCACAACTTCATCCTGCAGACCCTGGAGGGTGAAGGCATCACATTCGACGAGATACTCATCGACCCTCACTTTCCCGAGGACAACGCACCCACAAGGAAGCCAAACACAGGGCTTGTGGAGAAATACATGAACGATACAGAAACATATGACATTGCCAACTCATACGTTATCGGTGACCGCGAGACAGACAGAAGCTTTGCTCGAAACATCGGCAGCAAATCACTGATTCTGAGCGACGAAGGAATGTCATGGAATAAGATTACAGAACTACTTTTCGCTGGAGAAAGGATTGCTGAGGTGAGCCGTAAGACCAAGGAGACAGACATCCACATCAAGGTGAATCTCGATGGCACAGGCAAGTGCGACATCAGCACGGGGTTGGGATTCTTCGACCACATGTTGGAGCAGATCGGAAAGCATGGTATGATGGATCTTATGATTCACACGAAGGGAGATCTCGAAGTCGACGAGCACCATACGATTGAGGATACGGCCATCGCTCTAGGTGAGTGCTTCTTGAAGGCTTTGGGCGATAAACGCGGCATAGAGCGCTACGGATACTGCCTGCCAATGGACGACTGTCTTTGCAGCGTGGCGCTCGACTTTGGAGGCCGTCCCTGGCTGGTGTGGGACGCAGAGTTCAAGCGTGAGAAAATCGGAGAGATGCCCACTGAAATGTTCTTACACTTCTTCAAGAGCCTCAGCGATGCTTCGAAGATGAATCTGAACATCAAGGCCGAGGGGCATAACGAGCACCATAAGATAGAAGGAATCTTCAAGGCACTAGCCCGTTCGCTGAAAATGGCTGTGCGCCGTGATATCTATCATTATGAGCTGCCTTCAACGAAGGGAATGCTTTAATTGGGCTAAAATTTGGCAGAATCGAAAACTTTTCGTACCTTTGCAGCCCAATTTATATATAATAAGGTATAAGGATAAGAGATGATTACAGTTACAAACCTGCAAATACAGTTTGGAAAGAAGGTTCTCTACAAGGATGTGAACCTGAAGTTTACCAGTGGAAATATCTATGGCATCATCGGAGCTAACGGTGCGGGCAAGTCAACCCTGCTGCGCGCTATCAGCGGAGAGCTAGAACCCAATAAGGGATCGGTAGAGATGCAACCTGGCGAGCGACTGAGTGTGCTCGAGCAGGACCACTTCAAATACGACGCCTTCACGGTGATGGATACCGTGCTGATGGGTCATAAGCCCATGTGGGACAATATGAAGGAGCGCGAGGCACTCTATTCAAAACCCGAGATGACAGAGGAAGACGGCAATCGTGCCGCTGAACTCGAGATGGCCTTTGCTGAGATGAACGGCTACGAGGCAGAGAGCGAGGCAGCCCAACTGTTGCAGAACCTCGGCGTTCAGGAGTCGCAGCACTATAAGCAGATGTCGGACATCTCAAACAATGAGAAGGTGCGCGTGATGCTGGCAAAGGCACTCTTCGGCCACCCAGACAACCTGCTGCTCGACGAGCCTACCAATGACCTCGACCTCGACACCGTGCAATGGCTCGAGGAATACCTTTCAAATCTGGAGCAGTGCGTGCTGGTAGTCAGCCACGACCGTCACTTCCTCGATGCTGTCTCAACACAGACCGTCGATATCGACTTCGGCAAGGTAACGCTGTTCTCAGGAAACTACTCATTTTGGTACGAGAGTTCGCAGTTAGCTCTGCGCCAAGCTCAGAACCAAAAATTGAAGGCTGAGGAGAAGAAGAAGCAGCTGGAAGAGTTTATCCGCCGATTCTCTGCCAACGTGGCAAAATCTAAGCAGACCACTTCACGAAAGAAGATGCTGGAGAAGTTGAACGTAGAGGAGATCACGCCATCTACACGTAAATATCCTGGTATCATCTTCTCGATGGAGCGCGAGCCTGGTACTCAGATTCTCGAGGTAGAAGGCCTGAAGGCAGTAGATGCTGACGGAACGGTGCTCTTTGATAATGTAAGCTTCACCATCGAGAAAGGTCAGAAGACCGTATTCCTCTCGCATAATCCCAAGGCGATGACCGCTCTCTTCGAGATTATCAATGGCAACCGCGAGGCTCAGGCTGGTACATACAAGTGGGGTGTCACCATCACCACAGCCTATCTGCCACTCGACAATACAGAGTTCTTCCAAAGCGAGATGAATCTCGTGGACTGGCTCTCACAATGGGGACCAGGCAACGAAGTAACAATGAAGTCGTTCCTCGGCCGAATGCTCTTCAAAGAAGAAGATGTGCTGAAGCATGTGAACGTGCTGTCAGGAGGTGAGAAGATGCGTTGCATGATTGCGCGTATGCAGTTGAAGAACGCCAACTGCCTGATTCTCGACACCCCAACCAACCACCTTGACCTCGAGAGTATCCAGGCCTTCAACAATAACCTGATACAATTCAAGGGCAATATCCTCTTTGCTTCACACGACCATGAGTTTATCAACACCGTTGCAGACCGCATCATTGAACTGACACCAAAGGGCACCATCGACAAGCTGATGACCTATGATGACTACATCTACGATGAGGCCATCAAGGAAAAGAAAGCCGAGCTATATGCTTAATGGCACGGAATTTGCATAAAGGTTAGCAGAACTTTTAAACAACCGCTATTATGACAGAAAAAGATATCAAGATTGAAGGAGAAGAGACTGTTGATGCAGTCGACAAAGAGAACATTGAGAACACTGAGCAGACTGGGGCCGCTGAAGCAGAAAACGAGGAGTCTGCTGACAAAGAGCCAGAGGCTGAAGAAAAAGACCCACTGGTGAAGGCTCAAGAAGAGATTGAAGAGCTGAAGGACAAGTGGCTACGCTCAGTAGCAGAGTTTGAGAACTACCGCAAACGTACGCTGAAGGAGCGTGCAGAACTGATTCTGAACGGTGGTGAGAAGGTGATTACAGCCATACTGCCCATCCTCGACGATATGGAGCGCGCCATCGAGAATGGTGCCAAGACCGATGATCCAGAGGTGCTGCGTGAGGGAATGACCCTGATTCATCAGAAGTTTATGAAGACGCTCGAGGCTCAGGGGGTCAGCAAGATCGAGACGAAGGATGCTGACTTCGATACTGATGTTCACGAAGCTGTGGCCATGGTGCCTGGTATGGGCGACGACAAGAAAGGCAAGGTCATCGACTGTCTCCAAGAGGGTTATAAGCTAAACGACAAAGTCATCCGCCACGCAAAAGTGGCCGTAGGACAATAAACAAGGTAAAAAAGTAAAAAAGGAAATAAATAATGGCACAGAAACGTGACTACTACGAGGTGCTGGGCGTCCAGAAAAGCGCTACAGAAGATGAGATCAAGAAAGCGTATCGTAAGATAGCCATCAAGTACCACCCCGATCGCAACCCGGGTGACAAAGAGGCTGAAGAGAAGTTCAAGGAGGCGGCAGAAGCCTATAACGTGCTGCACGATCCGAAGACTCGCCAACAGTATGACCAATTTGGCTTCGATGGTC
Organism: uncultured Prevotella sp.; assembly: GCA_946183415.1. Lineage (GTDB taxonomy): Bacteria > Bacteroidota > Bacteroidia > Bacteroidales > Bacteroidaceae > Prevotella. Next base: position 30,929 of record CAMHAM010000025.1, on the reverse strand, counting down.
CAGGCATGGGTGGCTTCGATTTCAACGGCTTTGGAGGTGCCAGCATGAACATGGATGACATCTTCTCGATGTTCGGCGATATCTTCGGTGGCCACGGCTTCGGAGGCTTTGGGGGTGGTGCGCGCCGTCCTCAGCAGCACAGAGGCAGTGACCTGCGCCTGAAAGTGAAATTGACACTGGAGGAGATCAACAAAGGAGTCTCCAAGAAGTTTAAGGTTCGTAAGGATATCCATTGCCCACATTGTAATGGTTCTGGTGCAGAGGCTGGAAGCGGCAAGGAGACTTGTCCGACATGCCACGGAAGCGGTGTCATCACCCATACAACTCAGAGTATCTTCGGCATGATGCAGCAGCAGAGCGTTTGTCCTGTCTGCGGTGGCGAAGGTGAGGTTATCAAGAACAAGTGTAAGGAGTGCGGAGGCACTGGTATACAAAAGGGCGAAGAGGTCGTTGAGATCAACATCCCCGCCGGTGTAGCCGAAGGTATGGTTGTCAATGTTCCCGGTAAAGGCAATGCCGGCAAGCATAATGGTCTGAACGGTGATATTCAGGTGTTCATTGAAGAAGAGCCGCATGACACCTTCGTTCGCGACGGCAATGATCTGATCTATAACCTCCTGCTCGACTTCCCCACAGCAGCACTTGGCGGCGAGGTGGAGATTCCGACTATCGAGGGCACCAAGCTGAAGGTGAAGCTCGACAATGGCACCCAGCCTGGCAAGACGCTGCGACTGAGAGGCAAGGGACTGCCTGCTGTTCAGGGTTATGGCAGCGGCAAGGGTGACCTGGTGGTGAACATCAGCGTCTATGTGCCGAAGACACTCAGCCGTGAGGAGAAGCTGGCCATTGAGCAGTTCAAAGACAGCGACAACTTCAAAGGCGACAAGCAGACACGCGACTCGATCTTCCAGAGATTCAAGAATTACTTTAATTAATATATAAAGGTATATGACATATTCAGAAACGTGTGAATTCCTCTATAGCCAGTTGCCCATGTTTGAAAAGCAAGGGGCCATCGGCTATAAGGAGGGACTGGACAATACCATTGCCCTGGACGAGCATTTCGGCCACCCACACCGAAACTATCGCACCATCCATGTGGCCGGTACCAACGGTAAAGGATCCTGTGCTCACACGTTATCTGCTATCCTGCAGATGTGCGGCTACAAGGTAGGACTATACACCTCACCTCACCTTGTGGATTTTAGCGAGCGAATCCGTATCAACGGAGTACCCATATCTGAAGAGTATGTCATAGACTTTGTGGAGAAAGAAAAGGCTTTCTTCCAGCCGTTATCACCCACATTCTTTGAGATTGTCACAGCTATGGCCTTCAAATACTTTGACGACATGAAGGTGGATATCGCTGTCATCGAAGTGGGAATGGGTGGAAGGCTGGACTGTACAAACATCATCACCCCAGTACTCTCCGTAATCACTAACATCGGACTGGATCACACTCAATTCCTGGGGACCACGCTCGAACAGATAGCTATAGAGAAAGCCGGTATCATGAAGAAAGATGTTCCAGTAGTTATCGGAGAGACCACGCCTGAGACTAGAATGGTGTTCGAGGCCATGTCGGAGGATACTCATGCTCCCATCGTCTTTGCAGAAGACGAGCAGGAAATTATCACCACCATACATACCAGCCACGGCACTGAATATCACACCAAAAACTTCGGCATCCTGAACGGTGAACTCATGGGTAACTATCAGGAGAAGAATACCAATACCATTCTGTGTGCCGTCAAGGAACTCGAGAAGTTAGGCTATCTGTATCACTGCCCTTGCAATAGGGAAAGTGCCTGCAAGAACAAGGAGATCAGAGACGGATTCAAGAACGTTTGCAGTCTGACTGGGCTTAGAGGGCGCTGGGAGAAAGTGAGCGACGTTCCACTTACTATTTGTGATACAGGCCATAACGTGGAAGGCTGGAAATACTTGAGCAAACAGATCAGTACCGTTAGCTGCCACCACAAGCATATCGTCTTCGGCATGGTGGAAGATAAGGACTTCGAAGGTGTGATGAACCTTCTGCCAAAGGATGCGACCTACTATTATACACAAGCCAAGAATCATCGTGCCATTTCAGGCGACGTACTGAAGATGTACGGCATGGGAATCGGCCTCTCAGGTGAGAGTTTCCCTGATGTAGCAACAGCCTATAAAATAGCCCGAGATACTGCCAGTAATGGTGACTTAGTGTTCATTGGAGGTAGCAGTTATGTAGTTGCAGACTTCCTGAAAAACTGCATTTAGGCTTTTTTAATACACAGGAAACATTTTTTTCGTTGATTCCTTCGTCTATTTGGATATTTTTTTGTTACTTTGCAAAAAATTGTTTTGTAACTAAAAACATTCAATTATGGCTAATACAACAGAAACAGCGAATCTGTGTGGTCTGAAGCGGGAGAACTTCCAGACCACGATTAATGGTAAGAAAACCGACCTGTACATCCTCAAGAATCGTAAAGGTTATGAAGTTGCCATCTCTAATTACGGAGGTGCAATTTGTGCTATTATGGTACCTGACAAGGATGGCAAAGTAGCAAACGTTATTCAGGGACACGGCAGTATCCAGCAGCTTATGAGCGGCAAAGAGCCTTATTTGTCGACTTTGATCGGCCGCTGGGGTAACCGTATCTGCAAAGGCCAGTTCACTCTGAACGGCAAGGATTATCAGCTGGCACTCAACGATGGCCCCAACCATTTACATGGTGGTACCGTAGGCTTCAATGCAAAAGTATGGGACGCCCGTCAGATGGGTCCACGCTCCTTGGCTCTGCACCGTGTATCATCCTATGGTGAGGAAGGTTTCACTGGAGAGCTCGATGTGACCGTAGAGTTTACCTTCACAGACCTTAACGAACTTATCATCGAATATCTGGCTACCACCAACAAGAAGACCATAGTCAATCTGACTCATCACGCCTTCTTCAGCCTGGCTGGTACAGCAGATCCCACTCCGACCATTGAGGATCAGATCTGTGAGATTAATGCCGACTTCTATCTGCCTACCGATGAAACTGCTATTCCTACAGGTGAGATTCTGAAGGTGGAAGGCACACCGTTTGACTTCCGTGCTCCAAAAACATTCGGCAAGGAAATTAACGCTGATAATGAGCAGATTAAGTTCGGGCATGGCTATGACCACAACTACGTGCTGAACAAGCATGAAGAGGGAGAACTGAGCTTTGCTGCCAGAATTACCGAGCCAAAGAGCGGTCGTACACTGGAGTGCTATACAACAGAACCAGGTATGCAACTTTACACAGCCAACTTTGCAACAGGTTACAAAGGAGCCAACGATTGTACATTCCCATACCGCTCAGCAGTATGTTTGGAGGCCCAGCACTTCCCTGACACACCAAATCGTCCTTACTTCCCCAGCGTCGTTCTGAACCCAGGTCAGCGCTATAAGCAGAAGACGATCTATCGCTTTGGTGTTGTCGAATAATCCTCCAACATATAATTAGACAAGAATATGACTGAGACTAAGAACAATGGCAAGCTGATTGCCATTATCACCATGTGCTTCATCTTCGCGATGATCAGTTTTGTAACAAACATGGGTGCCCCCTTTGGCAACATTTGGGGATTTGATTATCCATTTGCAAAGGCTTGGGGTAATCTGATGAACTTTGCCGCCTACCTCTTTATGGGTATTCCAGCTGGTAAGATGCTGACTAAATACGGATATAAGAAAACTGCCCTGATAGCTCTTATCGTAGGTATCGTGGGATTGGTGTTCCAATATCTTTCAAGCCAGTTTGGAGCCGGCACTTACGTTTTCTCATACAACAGCATCCCTGTGGCTCTCAATCTGATTATTTATCTGCTGGGTGCTTTCATCTGCGGTTTCTGTGTATGTATGCTGAACACCGTAGTGAACCCTATGCTGAATCTTCTCGGAGGTGGTGGTAACAAGGGCAATCAGCTCATCCAGATTGGTGGTACTTTGAACTCACTGACTGGTACGTTGACTCCGCTGTTGGCAGGTATCCTCGTTGGTACTGTAACCAAGGACACCAGCATGAGCGACGTGGCTCCATTGCTTTTCATTGGAATGGCTGTATTTGCTATCTCATTTGTCATTATCAGCCGTGTTTCAATCCCAGAGCCCACCCTTGGTAAAATTGAACCAAAGTACGAACGCAGCCCTCTGGCTTTCCGTCACTGTGTGCTTGGCGTCATTGCCATTTTCTTCTATGTAGGTATTGAGATTGGCATCCCTATGGAGTTGAATTTCTATGTCACTAAGCTTCCATTCGAGGGTGCTGCAGCTGCTGGAGGTACATTGGCCGCAGCCTACTGGCTCCTGATGATGATCGGACGTGCATGCTCAAGTGCCATCTCTGGTAAGGTTTCCACTAAGCTGCAGCTTTCAACCGTCAGTGCCGTAGCTATCATTCTCCTGATTATTGCCATCTTTATGCCGGAGAGTGTCACTATCGGATTCAACGGACATGATGTACCAGCTAAAGCATTCCTCATTCCTGCCTGCGGACTTTGCACCTCTATCATGTGGGGGGGGATCTTCAACCTCTCTGTAGAGGGTTTGGGCAAATATACTGAAGCTGCGTCGGGTATTTTCATGACAATGGTTGTTGGTGGCGGTATCATGCCGTTGATTCAAGAGTCTATAGCAGAATCAGCAGGTCCGATTGCCAGCTATTGGCTTGTTATCGCCATGCTTGCATATATCCTATTCTATGCCCTCATCGGCTGCAAGAATGTAAACAAGGATATCAAAGTAGACTAAATTATCAAACCTCTAAAATATTAAGATTATGGATATTGAATTTGTAAGAAGCCGCTTCATCAAGCATTTTGATGGAAAGACAGGTAACGTATATGCTTCTCCTGGACGAATCAACCTCATTGGTGAGCATACAGATTACAATGGCGGCTTCGTATTCCCTGGTGCTGTCGATAAAGGTGTCATGGCCGAAATGCGTGCCAATGGTACAGAAGACACCGTAATGGCTTATGCCATCGACCTGAAAGATCGTGTAGACTTCAAGTTAAGTGATCCTGCTGGTCCACGTGCCAGCTGGGCTCGATACATCTATGGTATTTCACTGGAGATGAAGAAATTAGGCGTTCCTGTTAAAGGCTTCAATATCGCCTTTGCAGGTGATGTTCCCTTGGGTGCCGGCATGTCTTCTTCAGCTGCCATGGAAAGTTGCTTTGCCTGTGGTCTGAACGATATCTTCGGTGAGAATAAGGTTTCTCAGTGGGATATGGTTCTTGCAGGTCAAGCTACCGAGCACAACTATTGTGGTGTCAATTGTGGTATCATGGACCAGTTTGCTTCTGTCTTTGGAAAGGCAGGCTGTCTGATGCGCCTTGACTGCCGCAGCCGTGAGTTCGAGTATTTCCCATTCAAGCCCGATGGCTATCGCTTGGTTCTGCTCGACTCTGTCGTAAAGCACCAGTTGGCAGGCTCTCCTTATAATGACCGCCGTAACAGTTGTGAGAATGTGGTTAAACACATCCAGGCAAAACATCCAGAGGGAAAATTTGAGACCCTGCGTGATTGCACTTGGGAACAGCTTGACGAGGTACGTTCTGAGGTTGGTGAAGAAGATTACAAACGTGCCAAGTTTGTACTCGGTGAAAAGGATCGAGTGCTTGCAGTTTGCGATGCTTTGAACGAAGGCGATTACGAGAAAGTCGGTGAGATGATGTACAAGACCCACGAAGGACTGTCAAAGGACTACGAGGTATCTTGTGAGGAACTCGACTATCTGAACGACATCGCCAAGGAAAATGGTGTAACAGGTAGCCGCATCATGGGTGGTGGCTTTGGTGGTTGTACCATCAACCTCGTTCGCAATGACCTTTATAAGAAGTTCATTGAGGATGCCAAGCAGAAGTTCAATGCAAAATACGGACACGAACCAAAAGTCTATGATGTTGTCATCGGCGACGGTTCACGCAAGATTTGCTAATTCTGACTTGCTATAAACACACTGTATAGTGTTTATAAAAGTTAAATACGAGCGGTAAGGTGTAAATAATACACTTTATCGCTTTTTTTTTCTTGTTTTTATTTGTTTGTTCAAAAAATAATTGTAATTTTACACCCAAAATCGTTCAATAATAATAAAACAACTAAAAACAAGTAAAAATGAAAGTATTCAGATCAACATTGATGGGCATTGGCGTTGCAGCGCTGATGTTCTCTGCTTGTGCTGGCGGCCAGAAGGCTCCACAGTTGACGGTATCGGGTCTTGACCCTGCCAAGTTCGACACTACCATTCAGGCTAAGCGTGTAAAACTCTTCACGCTGAAGAACAAGAATGGTATGGAAGTATGTATCACTAACTATGGCGGACGAATCGTTTCACTCGTCGTTCCTGATAAGAATGGCAATCCTACGGACGTCGTGCTGGGTTTTGACAACATCGCTCAGTATGCCGACACACTGAATTCTCCGTCAGATTACGGTTCAAGTGTAGGCCGTTATGCCAACCGTATTAAGAACGGACAGTTCATACTTGGTAATGACACCATTCAGCTGAAGAAGAACGATGGTCCCAACTGTCTGCACGGAGGTGGTAACACTGGTTGGATGCATCAGGTATACGATGCTGAGCAGGTCGGTGATTCTATTCTGAAACTGACGATTGTGGCCACCGATGGCGAGAACGGATTCCCTGGTAAAGTGATGGCAGTCACTACGTATAAGGTTACTGCAGACAATGTTCTTGACATGACATGGGAGGCACAGACAGACAAACCGACCATTATCAACCAGACCAATCACAATTACTACAACCTGAGTGGTGACTTTACGCAGCCCGCTTACGATCAGGTACTTTATGTGAATGCTGACAACTTCACTCCCAGTGATAAGCTCTACATCCCGACGGGTGAGATCAAACCTGTAGAGGGAACACCTATGGACTTCCGTACACCTCATGCCGTTGGCGATAGCATCAATTCTGATTTCGACCAGATTCAAAATGCTACAGGCTATGACCATAACTTCTGCCTGAATACTTTTAAAGACGGTAAGGGTGATGACACTCAGGTATGTGCCAGCCTCTATTCTCCGAAGTCGGGCATCTTCATGGAGATGTTTACAAACGAACCTGGCGTACAAGTATATAGCGGTAATTTTCAGGGGGTCGGTGCCGATGCCACCATTAGCCGCAAGCATGGTATCACCTACCCTAAGCATGTGAGCATCTGTCTTGAGAGCCAGAAGTATCCCGACTCTCCTAATCATCCAGAGTGGTTACAGCCCACACTGAATCCTGATGAAAAATATTATAGCCACGCTGCATACAAATTTTCGATCAAATAATTACTAAACCAAAAAAAGAAAACAATGAATTGGAGTTCAAATGAATTTATCTGGCTTGACTGGGTGGTACTCACCGTAGGCCTGTGTGGAGTGGTGGCTGCTGTATGGTATGCCATCTGGAAAGACAAAAAAGCCCAGCAGGGCGAAGACTCTTCTGCCTACCTATTCGGCAAGGGAGAACCTTGGTATGTAATTGGTATGGCTATCTTTGCCGCCAACATCGGTTCTGAACACCTCGTAGGTCTTGCAGGTACAGGTGCCAAAGATGGTGTAGGAATGGCTCACTGGGAGATGCAGGGATGGATGATCCTGATTCTCGGTTGGTTGTTCGTGCCCTTCTATCAGCTGCTCATCAACAAGATGGGTAAAATTATCACAATGCCCGACTTTCTGAAGTTTCGCTACACGCAGCGAACAGGTTCGTGGCTCTCTATCATTACCTTGGTGGCTTATGTGTTGACTAAGGTATCTGTAACAGCTTTCACAGGCGGTATTTTCTTCAAGTACCTTCTCGGCATTCCATTCTGGTATGGAGCTATCGGTCTGATTGCCATTACAGCCGTCTTTACCGTATTTGGTGGTATGAAGGGAGTGATGACACTGTCTTCTATACAGACTCCAATTTTGATCATCGGTTCTTTCCTCGTGCTTTTCCTTGGCCTTTCCGCACTTGGCGATGGCAGTATTACTCAGGGTTGGGCCAACATGATGGCAGCTTGTAATGCCGCACACGAAGGATATGGAACAACACACATGTTCCACACCAATCCTGGCGACCCGATGTACCCACAGTTCCCAGGCTATGTGGTATTCCTCGGTGCTTCCATCATCGGTTTCTGGTACTGGTGTACTGACCAGCATATTGTTCAGCGTGTACTTGGACAGGTGCCTGGCGAAGACAATAAAGTTGTGATGGCTCGAGCACGTCGTGGTACTATTGCAGCAGGATTTTTCAAGATCCTCCCCTGCTTTATGTTCCTTATTCCTGGTATGATTGCCTATGCTCTCTCACTGAAAACAGGAAGCGGTATCGAAATGGACATCACCAACCACGAGTCAACCGACGGTGCTTTCGCAATGATGGTGAAGAATATTTTGCCTGCAGGTATCAAGGGTATTGTGACCATCGGTTTCGTATGCGCCCTCGTAGCTTCACTGGCCGCCTTCTTCAACTCATGTGCCACCCTCTTCACGGAGGACTTCTACAAGCCGATGAAGAAAGGCATGAGCGAGGCTCACTACGTATTCGTAGGTCGTATGGCAACTGTTGTTGTCGTGCTTCTGGGTCTGGCATGGATGCCAATCATGATGAATATGGGCAACCTCTACAGCTATCTGCAGGACATCCAGTCACTCATTGCTCCTGCAATGGTTGCAGTCTTCACCCTGGGTATCTTCTCTAAGAAAATTACTCCTAAGGCTGGTGAATGGGGCCTGATTGGTGGTTTCATGATTGGAATGGTTCGTCTGATTACCAATGTAATCACCGACTCAGGAAAGGCTGCTATGGATGGTGCTTTCTGGGATGCCACCTCATGGTTCTGGCAGACCAACTGGCTTATTTTCGAGTGCTGGCTGCTCGTCTTTATCATCATCTTAATGGTGGTTGTCAGCTGTTTTACACCTGCTCCATCAAAAGAACAAGTGGATGCCATCACATTTACTCCAGAGTTCAAGAAGAGTATTCGTGAGAGCTGGGGCGTATGGGATGTCGTTGGAACACTGGTTGTTGTCGGACTCGTCAGCTGTTTCTACGCATACTTCTGGTAAACCAAAAGAAATATGACTTTTTATAATGAACATTCTAAAGTCTGGCTGTCTGTAGACTGTATCATCTTCGGTTTCGATGATGGAAAGTTGAAGATACTGATTGGCAAGCGTCAGATGGATCCTGGTCGTGGTGAATGGAGCCTCTACGGAGGTTTCGTCGCCAGCGACGAGAGTGTAGATGAGGCAGCCACTCGCACCCTCTATGAACTCACGGGACTGAAGAATCTCTTTATGCGTCAGGTAGGTGCTTTTGGAAAAGTCGACCGTGACCCAGGTGAGCGCGTAGTCTCTATTGCATACTATGCTCTGATCAATGTGAATGATTACGAAGACAATCTTCTGAAGGAGCACGGTCTGCAGTGGGTAAATATCGAGGAGATACCCCAACTTTACTCCGATCACAATGAGATGGTCAATAAGGCCCGCAAAATGATGCAGCAGAAGCTGGCTCACGAACCGGTTGGATTCCGACTGCTGCCAGCTCTCTTCACTCTCACTCAGCTTCAGAGGCTCTATGAAGCTGTCAATGGCGCAGAACTCGACAAGCGCAATTTCCGGAAACGCATCAAGGAGATGGATTATATCGAGAAGACGGAACTCATCGACAAGACCAGTTCCAAACGTGGTGCTTATCTTTATCGTTTTAACAAACGGGCCTATAACGAAGACCCTAATTTTAAGATTTAATTATAACTAATAGATATGTTAGAAGAACTCAAAGAAAAAGTATTCAAGGCTAACCTTGATCTCGTGAAGCAGAATCTTGTTATCTTCACATGGGGCAATGTCTCTGGTATCGACCGTGAACACGGTCTGGTTGTCATCAAGCCCTCTGGCGTCGACTATGATGTCATGAAAGCATCTGATATGGTAGTTGTCGACCTCAATACAGGTGAAGTGGTTGACGGTGATCTGAACCCGTCATCAGACACTCCTACACACCTTGTCTTATATAAGGCTTTCCCCAACATCCAGGGCGTGGTTCACACCCACTCCACCTATGCTACGGCATTTGCCCAGGCAGGTCGTGATATCCCCAACATCGGCACCACTCATGCCGACTACTTCTATCAGGACATCCCCTGCACCCGCGATATGACAGAGGCAGAGGTGAAAGGAAACTACGAGCTGGAAACAGGTAATGTCATCGTCGATGAGATCCTGAACATTCGCAAGATCAATCCTGATCACACCCCAGCTGTTTTAGTGAAGAATCACGGTCCGTTCTCTTGGGGAACCTCTCCAGACAACGCAGTATATAACGCAAAAGTAATGGAGCAGTGCGCCAAGATGGCATTCGTAGCCTTCTCGGTTAATCCTAACCTGACAATGAATCCTCTGCTGGTTGAGAAGCACTACATGCGCAAGCACGGCCCCAACGCATATTACGGACAGAAAGGACAGAAGCATTAAAATAACTATTAATAATAATAAACTTAAAAACAATGAAAAAAGGATTTGAAAATTACGAGATTTGGTGGGTAACTGGTGCACAACTTCTTTACGGAGGCGACGCAGTAGTTGCAGTTGACAGTCACTCTAAGGAGATGGTAGCCGGACTGAATGATAGCGGCAATATTCCGGTGAAGATAGTATACAAGGGTACAGCCAACAGCTCAAAAGAAGTAGAGCAAGTTATGCTCGCTGCTAACAATGATGAGAAGTGCGTAGGTATCATCACCTGGATGCATACTTTCTCACCCGCTAAGATGTGGATCAAGGGTCTACAGCAGTTACAGAAGCCCCTTTGCCACTTCCACACACAGTATAATGCCGAAATACCCTGGGGCGACATCGACATGGACTTCATGAACTTGAACCAGAGTGCTCACGGCGATATCGAGTTCGGACACATCTGCACTCGTATGCGCGTAGCCCGCAAGGTAGTTTGCGGTTACTGGAAGGACGATAAGGCTCAGAAGCAGATTGCCGTATGGGCTCGCGTAGCAGCTGGCGTGGCTGATGCACACAACGTACGCTGTCTGATGTTCGGTATGAATATGAACAATGTAGCAGTCACTGATGGCGACCGTGTAGAATTTGAGCAGCGTCTGGGCTATCATGTTGACTACTACCCAGTATCTTCTCTGATGGAGTATTTCAAGAAGGTCACCGATAAGGAGGCCGATGAGCTCGTTGAGGAGTACAAGAAACTCTACACCATCAAGATTGACGAGAGCGGTGAACAGGTTTACTGGGAAAAGGTAAAGAACGCTGCCAAGGCTGAGATTGCACTGCGCCGTGTACTGAAGGACGAGGGTGCAACAGCTTTCACCACCAACTTCGACGACCTGGGCGATGCCAATATCGACGATCCTAACTTCTGTGGATTCGACCAGATTCCTGGTCTCGCTTCACAGCGCCTGATGGAAGAGGGATATGGCTTCGGTGCAGAGGGCGACTGGAAGACTGCCTGTCTCTATCGCACACTGTGGGTGATCCAGCAGGGCATGCCTACTGGTTGCTCTTTCCTCGAGGACTACACCCTCAATTTCGCTGGCGACAAGAGTTCATGCCTGCAGAGCCACATGCTTGAGGTTTGTCCGCTCATTGCCACCGACAAGCCTAAGCTCGAGGTTCACTTCCTGGGCATCGGTATCCGCAAACAGCAGACCGCCCGCTTGGTATTCACTTCTAAGACTGGTAGTGGTATCAAGGCTACCGTCGTAGACCTTGGCAACCGGTTCCGCTTGATTTCTCAAGAGGTTGAGTGTATCGAGCCCAAGCCCATGCCTAAGCTCCCTGTGGCTTCTGCCCTATGGATTCCTCAGCCCAGCTTCGAGGTTGGCGCTGCCGCATGGATTCTCGCAGGTGGTACACACCACAGCGCTTTCTCTTATGACATCAACGAGGAGTACTGGGAAGACTTCGCTGAGATGCTAGGCATCGAGTATGTGAAGATCAACAAGCAGACTAACATTGCTGACTTCAAGCAGACCCTCCGTAACAATGAGGTATATTTCATGTTGAACAAAGCACTCAGATAACTATGACAGCAAAAGAAACTATTGAGGCTGGAAAAGCGATATTAGGTATCGAATTCGGTTCTACAAGAATCAAAGCCGTTCTCATCGACGAGGACAATAAGCCCATCGCACAGGGTTCACATGAGTGGGAAAACCAGTTAGTTGATGGTCTATGGACTTACTCCACTGAGGCTATCTGGTACGGACTCCAAGACTGCTACGCAGAACTCCGTAAGGATGTTCAGGCTCAGTACGACTGTGAGATCGAGGCTCTTGCCGCCATTGGCTTCAGCGCTATGATGCACGGCTATATGGCTTTCAACGAGAAGCAGGAGATCCTTGTGCCTTTCCGTACCTGGCGTAATACCAACACTGGTAAGGCTGCTGCTGAGCTCTCCAAGCTCTTCAACTACAACATCCCTCTCCGTTGGAGCATCAGCCATCTCTACGAGGCTATTCTCGACAACGAAGAGCATGTCAGTGACATCAAGTACCTTACAACCCTTGCAGGCTATGTTCACTGGCAGGTAACTGGTAAGTTCGTACTCGGCGTAGGCGATGCATCTGGTATGATTCCCGTTGATCCCACAACGAAGACCTACGATGCAGATATGGTTAAAAAGTTTGACGAGCTTATCGCGCCAAAGGGATTCTCTTGGAAATTGCTCGACATTCTCCCCAAGTCACTCAACGCAGGTGAGAATGCAGGATTCCTGACGCCTGATGGCGCCAAGAAACTCGACGTCAGTGGACACCTGAAGGCAGGTATCCCTGTATGTCCTCCTGAGGGCGACGCCGGTACCGGTATGGTGGCTACCAATGCAGTTAAGCAGCGTACAGGTAACGTTTCAGCTGGAACATCCAGCTTCTCAATGATTGTACTTGAGAAGCCACTGAGTAAGCCTTACGAAATGATTGATATGGTGACCACACCTGATGGATCACTTGTGGCTATGGTTCACTGTAACAACTGTACTAGCGATATCAACGCCTGGGTAAGTCTCTTTAAGGAGTATCAGCAACTACTTGGTATTAAAGTTGATATGAACGAGTTATACGGAAAACTCTTCAATAAGGCACTTGAGGGCGATACTGACTGTGGTGGACTGATGGCATACAACTATGTTTCTGGCGAGCCTGTCACAGGTCTGCAGGAAGGTCGCCCCATGTTCGTACGTTCTGCTGGCGATAAATTCAACCTCGCTAACTTCATGCGTGCTCACCTCTACGGTGCCATCGGTGTGCTGAAGATTGGTAACGACATCTTGTTGAAAGAAGAGAAGATCAAGGTTGATCGCATCACAGGCCATGGTGGCTACTTCAAGACCCCAGGTGTAGGTCAGCGTATGTTGGCAGCAGCCCTCAACAGCCCCATCTCTGTCATGGAGACAGCCGGCGAAGGTGGTGCTTGGGGTATTGCTCTGCTTGCAGGATATGCAGTGAATAATTCTAACAAACTCTCACTTGCAGATTACCTCGAGAAAGTTGTCTTCGCAGGCAACACAGGCGTATCTATCGCTCCCACTGCTGAAGATGTAGCAGGCTTCGAGAAGTATATTGAGAACTACAAGCGCTGTCTGCCTATCGAGCAGGCTGCTGTTGATAACAAGTAATTCCCATCACACTATTAAATTATGAAAAAAGTTATTATTTCCGCGACGATCGCACTTGCCTTTACCACATCGGCAACAGCTGTAGGAAATGTGAAGGCAACTATCCATGCCGATCAGGCTGGTGCCAAGATCAACCGCGAGATCTATGGACAGTTCTCCGAGCACCTCGGCTCATGCATCTATGGCGGTCTCTGGGTGGGCGAAGGCTCACAAATCCCCAATATCAACGGTTACCGCAAAGATGTTTTCGATGCCCTGAAGGCCCTGAAAATTCCTGTGATGCGCTGGCCAGGCGGTTGCTTTGCCGACGACTATCACTGGATGGACGGTATCGGTCCTAAGGACAAGCGCCCTTCATTGCGTAACAACAACTGGGGTGGTACCATCGAGGACAACTCTTTCGGTACCCATGAGTTTCTGAACCTCTGCGAGATGTTGGGTTGCGAACCATATATCAGCGGTAACGTAGGTTCGGGCACCGTGAAGGAAATGGCTCAGTGGGTGGAGTATATGACCAGCGATGGCGATACCCCGATGGCTCGTCTGCGTCGTGCCAATGGTCGTGACAAAGCTTGGAAGGTGAAGTACTTCGGCATCGGTAACGAGGCGTGGGGCTGTGGTGGTAACATGACACCCGAATACTACTCCAACGAGTACCGCAAGTTCAATACTTATCTCCGCAATCAGGGTGAGAACCGTCTCTACCGCATCGCCTCTGGTGCATCTGACTATGACTACAACTGGACGAAGGTGCTTATGGAGAACATCGGACGCCAGATGAACGGTATCAGCCTGCATTATTATACATGTTCTGGCTGGAATGGTCCTAAGGGTTCTGCTACAAATTTCGACAACGACCAGTACTACTGGGCGCTGGGCAAGTGCCTCGAAATTGAGGAAGTTATCAAGAAGCACAAGGCTATCATGGACGAGAAGGATCCTGAGGGAAAAATTGGGCTACTTGTCGACGAGTGGGGAACCTGGTGGGATGAAGAGCCGGGCACCATCTCCGGGCACCTCTATCAACAGAACGCACTTCGCGATGCATTCGTGGCAGCCCTCTCGCTCAACGTGTTCCACAAGTACACCGACCGCGTGAAGATGGCAAACATCGCACAGGTAGTCAACGTACTCCAGTCGATGATTCTCACCGATCAGGAAGGCACAGGCCACATGGTGCTCACACCGACCTATCACGTCTTCGAGATGTACACCCCATTCCAGGAGGCCACCTATCTCCCACTCGACCTTGAGAGCGAAGTAATGGCTGTCAGCAAGAGCTATTACAAGGAGAAGAAGGATGCTAAGGACGAAGGTTACCGCCCCTGCCCTATGCTCTCTGCTTCCGCAGCAAAGACAACCGACGGCAGCCTTGTACTCGCTATCACCAACGTCAGCCTCGACAAGGATCAGACCATCGACTTCAACATCGAAGGCTTTGCAGCCAAGAGCGTTTCTGGACGCATCCTGACCTCTAAGAAGGCTGATGACTATAACGATTTCAGTCATCCCGATGTCGTAGCACCGAAGGCCTACAACGATGCCAAACTGAAGAAAGGCGTGCTTACCGTCATGGTGCCTGCCAAGTCTGTCATTGTCTTGAACATTAAATAACATCTCTCATGGGGCTTCGGCCCCATTCTTCTATGGACGGACTGACGATTACCATCTACAAGAAGAGCAGCGAACTGCCAGCTGTGGACGAAAGCAATTTCTTCCACAGCCGGCGGTTGTTTGAGATCTTGGAGAAAACCCCCAGACACAAGCCATACCTGGTAGTCGTTACCGATGTCCAGGGCCGCATCGTCAGCCACCTGCTGGGATTCCTGAGATACCGCACATTCATCTTCCCACCTTTCCTTCTGGTGCATTGTCGCGTGCTGAGCGAAGGCGTCTATGCCGAGAGCAAGTATTCGAAGGAGGTACTGATGGGCGAGATGCTGGAAGCACTGAATAAAAACTTCGGCTTACGCGTATTATATATAGAGGTGAGCAACCTGAGCCAGAAGATGCTGGGCTACAAGCAACTCAGGCAACAGGGCTTCTACCCCGTCCACTGGATGAGTGTCCACAATTCTCTCCACAGCCACCCCCCTGAAGAGCGCATCCCCGAAAAGATGCAGAAGCGCATTAACCAAGCCCACGAACGTGGTGCCAAGACGGAGGTTGTAACAACGGAGGACGATTTCAAGGCTTTCTCGAAACTGATGAGAAAGCACAACATTTTCAAACCTAAGCGTTTTATTCCCGACGATGCCTTCTTCCGTGGTCTCATGGCTGAGAAGGACTCCGGACAACTATTCGTAACGAAGTATCACGACAAGGTAATAGGCTGCTCTGCTGTGGCCTATAGTCAAGGCAATGCCTATATGTGGTACTCCGCTTTCCTACGCAAGACCTACCACCACATGCACCCCGACATTCTTACCATCTGGGATGCCATGAAAGATGCCCATGAGCGGGGCTATCGCCACATGTGCTTTATGGACGTCGGACTGCCTTTCGAGAAGAACTCCTTCCGCGACTTCATCCTAAGCTTTGGCGGTAAGGAGCAGAGCACCTACAGGTGGTTCCGATTCTCTCTGAAGTGGGTCAACCAATTGCTGGCCTGGATTTACAGAGAATAATCATTCCCGTCCCGACATCACTTTTTTCATTTCATAGTCATCAGCATTCATGTTGACGTCACGCTCCTTGGGGATATCAGGCACAGCGACAAGCCCGTCGTCGTTGGTAATGGCGCCGACTGCCCCAGCCTCTTCGTCGACGACAGAGTCGCGGGCTTGTTCGATATACTCGAAAGTCGTATCGTTCTTCTGTTCCAGATAGCGCTCATAGCGTTTCTCCTGTGACATACGACAACTGGATACCGCCAGCCCAGCCCCCACTGCAAACAGTAAAATTAGTTTCTTCATATCATTGTCGGTTTAATTGTCAGTCTTTAAATTCTTTCCACTTGTTTCACGCCCTTCACGGTGCGCAACTTCTTAATGAGCGCCTCAAGTCGTGAGGTGTCTTCAAGCATCACCACCAGATTGCCACTGAAGAGTCCGTCGTGTGAGTCGATATTGATCGAGCGCAGCACGAGCCGTTCATCCTTCGAGATGATACTCGTCAGATTGTTCACGATGCCGATATCGTCATTACCGATTACACGGAGAGTAATCGAATATTGCGAGGAACCTTTACCACTCCACTTCGCCTTCACTACTCGATAGCCATAGCGGCGGCGCAACTCGGGGGCGTTAGGACAGTCCTGACGGTGAATCTTGATACCGCCATTGATAGTGACAAAGCCGAAGATGGGGTCGCCATAGATGGGATGACAGCAGCGAGCCAGCTGGTAGTCTAGCCCCTTCAGGTCGCGGTCGATCACGAGCGTATCGTCTGTCATGTGGGCATTCATCTGCGAGAAGCGCGACTCGTCGAGGTCGAACTCACTGGCAGAGCGCGCCATATTGTCACCCGTCACCACCTTCTCGCCCTCTTTCAGCTCGACATACTTGTCGATAACGGTATTCACGTCGAGCTGTCCGTCGGCTATCTGCTTGTAGAAGTCACTCACCTCCTTGAAGCCGAGCTTCTTGATGACGTGGAACATGGTGGCTTCCTCCTGCTCTATCTTGCGGTTCTTAAATTTTCGTTCGAGCATTTCCTTGGCGAAGAGGCCCTCCTTCACTTGAGTCTCCTTGAGCGCCAGACGGATCTTCGATTTAGCGCGCGAGGTCTTCACAATGCTAAGCCACTCCTGACGGGGCTTCTGCTGTGACGATGTCAGGATCTCCACCTGGTCGCCACTCTTCAACAGCTGTCGGATGCTAACCACCTTACCGTTGATGCGACCGCCTGTACACTGATTGCCCAACTTCGAGTGGATGTGATAGGCAAAGTCGAGCACGGTAGCACCCACAGGGAACTTATAGAGGTCGCCACGAGGCGTGAAGACAAACACCTCATCCTCATAGAGATCCATCTTAAACTGATCCATCGCCTCCAGTCCGTCAGCATGCTCCAGCATGTTACGGATACCTGTCAGCCACTCATCGAGTCCGCCCTCGCCCTTCACGCCCTTATAGCGCCAGTGGGCAGCCACACCTCTCTCGGCAATCTCGTCCATGCGCTCCGTGCGTATCTGCACCTCCACCCATTTCTGCTCAGGGCCAAGCACGGTGATGTGCAGCGACTCATAGCCATTCGACTTGGGCACCGAGAGCCAGTCGCGTAGACGCTTCGGGTTGGGCTGATACATATCTGTGACAATCGAGTAAGCCTGCCAGCACTGCATCTTCTCCTTATCCTCCTCGCAGTCGATGATGATGCGGATGGCAAAAAGGTCGTAGATGCCCTCGAAGCCGCACTTCTGCTTCTTCATCTTTTCCCAGATGGAGTGGATTGACTTCGTACGCCCCTTAATGTGGCATTTGATACCCGCTGCTTTCACTTTCTCCTCCACAGGGCGGATAAAGGCTGCGATATAGGCGTCGCGAGATGCCTTCGTCTCATTGAGCTTGTCTTTGATCATATAGTAGACATCGTGCTCGAGATATTTCAGCGAGAGATCTTCGAGTTCGCTTTTCAGCTTGTACAGACCCAGCTTATGGGCCAGCGGGGCATAGAGATAGGCTGCCTCCTGCGATACTTCTATCTTCGCCTCCATGTTGGTCGTGTCGCGTATCTGCCTCATCAGGTTCACACGGTCGGCAATCATGATCAGGATCACGCGCATGTCCTCGGCAAACGACAGCAACAGGTTGCGGAAGTTCTCGCTTTCGATGACGGGATTCTTCTGATAGAGCTGCTGAATGCGGTTCAGACCGTGAAGGATGCGCGACACCTGAGGGCCATACTGAGCCTCGACCTCCTCCAGCGTCAGTTTGCCCTCATCTACCTCTGGAATCAGCGTCACAGCCTGCAGTGCGTCCCCTTTCAGACCGATTTCCTCGCGGAGGATTTCAGCGGTCTGAGAGGCCATTTTTTTCTTCTCTTCGTATGTAAAAGCAAACATTTCTGCCATAATCAACAATTTTCGTTGCAAAGATACGAAAAATAAAAAAAATATTCGTATCTTTGCCGCAATAATTTCACCAAGCTATAAAATAATATGTTATCAGAAAAAGACTTAAAACAAATCGCCCAAAAGGGTATCACCCCTGAGCAGATTGAGAATCAATTGAATGAGTTTAAAACTGGATTCCCCTTCCTGAAGTTGGAGGCAGCTGCAAGCATCGGCAATGGCATCATCGCTCCCGCTGCCGACGAGCGCAAGAAGCTCGAGGACACATGGAATGCCTATAAGGCTGAGGGCAAGCGCGTCGTGAAGTTCGTTCCCGCATCAGGCGCTGCCAGCCGAATGTTCAAAAACATGTTCGCATTCGTTGATGCCGACTACGACGTACCAACCACCGACTTTGAGAAGAAATACTTCGACCAGATCGAGAAGTTCGCCTTCTACGATGCGCTCGACGCCGTTTGCCAAAAGAACGAGGGTAAAGGCATCAAGGAGCTCATCGCTGCAGGCAACTACAAGGCTGTCGCCGCCAACATGCTGAAGGCTGAGGGACTGAACTATGGTCAGCTGCCAAAGGGACTGCTGTTATTCCACAAGTACCCCGAGGGTCCACGCACCCCAATGGAGGAGCATCTGGTAGAGGGTGCCCTCTATGCTGCCAGCAACGGCGAGGCTCATGTGCACTTCACCGTCAGTCACGAGCACATGGAACTCTTCAAGGCTAAGGTGGCCGAGAAGGCAGACTCGTTCGCTAAGAAGTACGGCATCAAGTACGACATCACTTTCTCAGAGCAAAAGCCGTCGACAGACACTGTTGCCGCCAATCCCGACAACACCCCGTTCCGCAACGACGACGGCTCACTGCTGTTCCGCCCAGGCGGTCACGGAGCCCTCATCGAGAACCTCAACGAGATCGATGCCGACGTCATCTTCATCAAGAACATCGACAACGTCGTACCCGACCGTCTGAAGCCTGAGACTGTCGAGTGGAAGCAGGTTATTGCCGGAGTGCTCGTATCGCTGCAGAAACAGGCTTTCGAGTATCTGCGCATCCTCGATGCAGGCGCTTCCGAGGCACAGCTCGAAGAGATTGCCAAGTTTGTCAGTAAGTGCCTCTGCACCGATGCCAAGGGCAAGAAAGCCGATGCTGCCTATCTGCGTGGCAAGCTGAACCGCCCGATGCGCGTCTGCGGCGTCGTAAAGAATGTAGGCGAGCCTGGCGGAGGTCCGTTCCTCACTTATAATCAGGATGGCACCGTATCCCTCCAAATCCTTGAGAGCAGTCAGATCGATACCAACAACGAAGCCTACATGAAGATGTTCACCCAGGGCACACACTTCAACCCCGTAGATCTTGTCTGCGCTGTGAAGGATTACCAGGGTCGTCCGTTCAACCTGCCCGAGTTCGTCGATAAGACCACAGGCTTCATCTCCTCTAAGTCGAAAGCCGGCAAGGAGCTGAAGGCACTCGAACTACCTGGTCTTTGGAATGGAGCCATGAGCAACTGGAGCACAGTTTTCGTAGAAGTTCCTCTCGGGACTTTCAATCCTGTGAAGACCGTCAACGATCTCCTCCGCGAACAGCATCAGTAACCAACAATCCCCTCGCTCAGACAAAAGCGGGGGGATTTGCTTTTCATTTCTTCAGCATTTCTATCCTCCTGCGATCAGGCAGAAAGTATTCTATTCTTTAATTCAAGTTTCGCATTTGCTCAACTTCTTTGTAATTAAGTAGTGAAGCTAAATGTCTGGAGATTGGTGCAAGCAGGGCCTCGAATAGACCGATTATTTACTATTAATTCCAGAAATATTTACTATTAAATCTAAAAAGTTCTACTATTAATTCTAGGAAGTTCTACTATTAACACAACTTTCAGTCATTGAGCAATGTCGGCTACGACTGGCTGGGGCTGACGATCCGTTCAAGTTCAGCAAGCCCCTTTTCTGTGCACATGCCTCTGAGGGAGACGAACACAAGATTGTGGTAGATCTCCTCAATGGAATAACGCTCGTAAAGTTGGTTGTCCATGAAATAGTGCCCCAGTGCATCGAAGATGAGACTCGTCAGTTGGTAGTCGAGATTCGTTCGAAAATAGCCTTCCTCTATGCCGCGCTTGATAAACTGTTGGCAGAGCTCGCGATTATGCTCACTCTTCTCTTTGAGGAACTGCATCACAGATGAATATCTCCTCAGATCCAAATAAAACAGGAGATTCGTCCGTTTCGTATCCTCGATCCTGCGCCTATAGATGATAAGCAGTATCTCCATCACATTCGAGCAATGGACGGTAAGTTCAGCCAACTTTGACCTTTCACGCTCCGTATACTTTTTGACACATTCAAAGACAAGTTGCTCCTTGGTGCCGAAAATCTCATAGACGGTACGCTTGGATATACTGAGTTCGTCAGCGATATCGTCCATCCTGATTTTGCGCACGCCTTGGGTTCGAAATGCCTTCATGGCAGTTTCTATGATCTTAGTTTTCAGCTGTCGTCTATAAGGCGAGAAAGTATTAATTTCTTGCATATTCATTCAATTTGATGTGCAAAGGTAGAAAAAAAATCAAAAAAGAAAATGTTTTTCACAAGTTTTTTGTAATTTTGTACGCGATTTTCAGAATTAACAACAAAAACGATTAGTTATAATATGGTAAAGATCTCAAAAGAAGCCGCCCTTGAATATCATGAAAGTGGGCGTCCTGGTAAAATCGAAGTAAAGCCCACGAAGGCTTACCGTACTCAAACCGACCTTAGTCTCGCCTACTCCCCTGGTGTGGCCTATCCCTGTCTGGAGATTCAGGAAGACCCCGACGCTGCGTATAAGTACACAGATAAGGGTAACCTCGTGGCCGTGATCTCTAACGGCACCGCCGTACTCGGTCTGGGCGATATCGGTGCGATGAGCGGCAAGCCCGTGATGGAGGGAAAGGGACTTCTTTTCAAGATCTATGGCGGTATCGACGTGTTTGACATTGAGGTGGCCGAGAAGGACCCCGAGAAATTCTGCGAAGCCGTGGAGCGCATCGCCCCCACCTTCGGAGGTATCAACCTCGAAGACATCAAGGCGCCTGAGTGCTTTTACATCGAGGAGCGCCTGAAGAAAACACTCGACATCCCCGTGATGCACGACGACCAGCACGGTACGGCCATCATCTCGGCAGCAGGACTGAAGAACGCGATGGAGGTGATCGGCAAGGACATCAAGAAGGTGAAGATCGTAGTTAACGGTGCTGGTGCTGCAGCCATCAGCTGTACGAAACTCTATATGGCCATCGGTGCCCAGAAGGAGAACATCGTGATGCTCGACTCGAAAGGCGTCATCTCTACCGAGCGCCAGGACCTGAACGAACAGAAGAAGTTCTTCGCCACCACGCGAACGGATATCCACACGCTGGCTGAGGCCGTCAACGGTGCTGACGTTTTCGTTGGTCTCTCAAAGGGTAACGTGCTCTCTCAGGAAATGGTGAAGACGATGGCTAAGGATCCCGTCATCTTCGCACTGGCCAACCCTGTACCCGAGATATCCTACGAGGACGCGATGGAGGCTCGTCCCGACGTGCTGATGTCGACAGGTCGCACAGACTATCCTAACCAGATTAACAATGTCATCGGATTCCCATACATCTTCCGTGGTGCGCTCGACGTTCACGCCACTGCGATCAACGAAGAGATGAAACTCGCAGCCGTTTACGCTATCGCCGATTTGGCTAAGCAGCCAGTGCCCGACGTGGTGAACGATGTATACAAGGTGAACAACCTGACCTTCGGACGTAACTACTTCATCCCGAAGCCCGTCGACCCAAGACTTATCACGGAGGTCAGCTCGGCTGTAGCAAAGGCTGCCATCGAGAGCGGTGTGGCTCGCAAGAAGATTGAGAACTGGGATGAGTATAAGCACTCACTGACAGTACTGCTAGGCCAGGAGACGAAGCTCACCCAGAAGCTCTATGCCACAGCAGCCGCCCACCCTCAGCGCGTGGTATTCGCAGAGGCAGTGCACCCCACGATGCTGAAGGCTGCCGTTCAGGCCAAGGCCGAGGGCATTTGCCAACCCGTGCTGCTGGGCAATGACGAGGTAATCGCCAAACTGGCCAAGAAGCTCGACCTGAACATCGAGGGTATCGAAATCGTAAACCTGCGCCATCCATCCGAGCAGGAGCGTCGTGAGCGCTATGCACGCATCCTCACTCAGAAGCGCCAGCGCGAGGGCTACACCTTCCAGGAGGCCAACGACAAGATGTTTGAACGCAATTACTTCGGCATGATGATGGTGGAGACAGGCGATGCCGATGCCTTCATCACAGGTCTCTATACCAAGTACTCAAACACCATCAAGGTGGTCAACGAGGTCATCGGTATACGTCCTGAGTTCAAGCACTTCGGCACGATGCACATCATCAACTCTCCCAAGGGAACCTACTACATCGCCGATACACTGGTGAACGAGAACCCCGACCGCGACACACTTCTCGACATCTCGAAACTGGTAGCGACAGCAGTCAGATTCTTCAACGAGAAGCCTGTCATCGCACTCGTCAGCCACTCAAACTTCGGCAGTAACACCAGCGATGGTGCCCTGAAGGTAAAGGACACCGTTGCCAGGATGCAGGAGCTGTATCCCGACCTGCCCATCGACGGCGAGATGCAGCTGGGATTTGCCCTCGACAATGAACTGCGCGATGAGGAATATCCATTCACGAAGGTATTTGGCAAGAAGGTGAACACGCTGGTATTCCCCAACCTGACCTCAGCGCGCTCATCATACAAGATGCTACAGCTGCTCGGTGCCGACGCTGAAATCATCGGTCCGATCCAGATGGGTCTGAACAAGCCTATCCACTTCATCGACTTCGGTGCATCAGTTCGCGACGTAGTGAACATCGTGGCCGTGGCTACCATCGATGCCTACGTGGATAAGATTAAGTCGAAACTGACTGCCATCGGGAAGTAAATCCATACACCTTAATATATATATAAAGAAGAGCTGCATCAGAAAAAGATGCGGCTCTTTTTGTGTCCGAGCACAAGAAAAACGTATATTTATGACCTTTTGGCTTGATTTATGTCAATTAAGTTACAAAAAGACAGTTTTTTGGCGATTTTTTTGATAAAATGTTTTGTATTTCATTTTTTTGCTGTAATTTTGCACTCAGAAAGTTTAATCAGTATAACAAACAACTAAAAAAAGACAAAAGATTATGAATGCAGCAAAAGTTGTAGAAGAGTTGAAGCAGCGCTTCCCCAATGAGCCGGAGTACATCCAGGCAGTTTCTCAGGTACTTCCCACCATCGAGGAAGAGTACAACAAGCATCCCGAGTTTGAGAAGGCAAACCTCATCGAGCGTCTTTGCATCCCCGATCGCGTATGTGAGTTCCGTATCACATGGGTAGACGATAAGGGTAATGTACAGACCAACATGGGTTACCGTATCCAGCACAACAACGCTATCGGCCCGTACAAAGGAGGTCTCCGCTATCACAAGAGCGTTAACTTGGGTATCCTGAAGTTCCTCGCTTTCGAGCAGACCTTCAAGAACTCACTGACCACACTGCCTATGGGTGGTGCCAAAGGTGGTTCAGACTTCTCTCCACGTGGCAAGAGTGACGCTGAGGTGATGCGTTTCTGCCAGGCATTCATGAACGAACTGTACCGCGTGATCGGTCCTGACGAGGACGTTCCCGCTGGTGATATTGGTGTAGGCGGTCGTGAGGTAGGCTACCTCTTTGGACAGTATAAGAAGCTCACCCACCAGTTCCAGGGCGTGCTGACAGGTAAGGGACTCAGCTTCGGTGGTTCTCTCATCCGTCCTGAGGCTACGGGTTACGGCTGTGTTTACTTCCTGACCTCTATGCTCGCTACCCGTGGCATCGAACTGAAGGGCAAGAAAGTGCTGATCTCTGGTTCTGGTAACGTGGCTCAGTATGCTACAGAGAAGTGCATCCAGCTCGGTGCAATCCCCTTGACACTTTCTGACTCAGATGGTTACATCTATGATCCCGATGGTATCGACGAGGCTAAACTCGCTTACGTGAAGGAACTGAAGAACGTGGAGCGCGGACGTATCAAGGAGTATGCTGAGGAATATCCCAACGCTGTATATCACGCTGGCGAGCGCCCCTGGCACGAGAAAGCCGACATCGCACTGCCTTGCGCTACTCAGAACGAGATCAACGGCGAGCAGGCTCAGGCTCTGATTGATAATGGTGTGATCGCTGTTGCTGAAGGTGCCAACATGCCTTCGCTGCCCGAGGCTATCAAGATATTCCAGGATGCCAAGATCCTCTATGCTCCTGGTAAGGCTTCTAACGCTGGTGGTGTGTCAGTATCTGGTTTGGAGATGTCGCAGAACTCAGAACGTCTGAGCTGGACTTCCAAGGAGGTTGACGACTATCTGAAGCGCATCATGAACGACATTCATGAGAACTGCGTGAAATACGGTACACAGCCCGACGGCTATATCAACTACGTGAAGGGTGCCAATGTCGCAGGCTTCATGAAGGTAGCCAACGCTATGATGGCTCAGGGAATCGTGTAAACAATAAAAGTATGAAAGAATGAGATTTTAACCATTCAGAACAAATAAGGCGGACGGCTATGATTAGCTGCCCGCCTTTTTGTTAATAATTCATAAATAATCCATTCCAAAAGTATTTTCATTTTTGCTTTTTTATATTTTCTCATTCTTTATTTGTACCTTTGCACCCGCTTTAATCCCCAGAAGGGGAAATAGGAGTCGGAACAGGCGCCAGCTCCTATCAAATATTAACCCTTTAAAAATGCCTGATGAACGTCTGTTCAGGCTTCGCCCCGACAAAAAACGAGGGGCACCAATTTATAATTATATGTCAGAATTAACAAAGAACGTTAAGCCGCTCGACGATTTCAACTGGGACGAGTTCGAGAATGGCACGACCGCAGGTGTTAGCAAAGAAGAGCTCGACAAGGCTTACGATGAAACCCTGAACAAGGTAGCCGACCATCAGGTGGTTGAAGGTACAGTTATCTCGGTTGACAAGAAGGAAGTTGTTGTCAACATTGGCTACAAGAGCGACGGTATCATCCCCGCTTCTGAATTCCGCTACAATCCCGATTTGAAGATTGGTGACAAGGTAGAGGTTTACGTAGAGAGTGCTGAGGACAAGAAGGGTCAGCTGATCCTTTCTCACAAGAAGGCCCGCCTGAGCAAGTCTTGGGACGAGGTCAACGAGGCTCTCGAGAAGGATGCAGTCATCCAGGGTTACATCAAGTGCCGCACGAAGGGCGGTATGATCGTCGACGTATTTGGTATCGAGGCTTTCCTCCCCGGTTCTCAGATCGACGTTCACCCCATACGCGACTACGATCAGTTCGTTGGCAAGACCATGGAGTTCAAGGTTGTCAAGATCAACCAGGAGTTCCGCAATGTCGTTGTATCTCACAAGGCTCTTATCGAGCAGGAGCTTGAGGCTCAGAAGAAGGAGATCATCGGCAAACTCGAGAAGGGTCAGATTCTCGAAGGTACCGTTAAGAACATCACTTCTTACGGTGTATTCGTTGACCTCGGCGGTGTTGACGGACTCATCCATATCACAGACCTGTCTTGGGGCCGCGTAGACGATCCTCACAAGGTTGTCGAACTCGACCAGAAGATCAATGTCGTTATCCTCGACTTCGACGACGAGAAGCGCCGCATCGCTCTCGGTCTGAAGCAGCTCACTCCACATCCCTGGGATGCTCTGGATGCCAACCTTAAGGTGGGCGACCACGTAAAGGGTAAGGTAGTCGTTATCGCCGACTACGGTGCATTCGTAGAGGTTCAGCCTGGTGTTGAAGGTCTGATCCACGTATCTGAGATGTCTTGGAGCCAGCACCTCCGCTCTGCTCAGGAGTTCCTGAAGGTAGGCGAAGAGGTAGAGGCTGTCATTCTGACTCTCGACCGTGACGAGCGCAAGATGTCTCTCGGTATCAAGCAGCTCCGCGAGGATCCTTGGGAGAACATCGAGGCGAAGTACCCCGTTGGTTCAAAGCACACAGCCAAGGTTCGCAACTTCACCAACTTCGGTGTATTTGTAGAGCTCGAGGAGGGTGTAGACGGTCTGATCCACATCAGCGACCTCTCTTGGACCAAGAAGGTAAAGCATCCTTCAGAGTTCACACAGGTAGGTGCTCAGATCGACGTTGTCGTTCTGGACATCGACAAAGAGAACCGTCGTCTCAGCCTTGGCCACAAGCAGCTCGAGGATAATCCTTGGGATGTATTCGAGGCTAAGTACAGTGTAGGTTCTATCCACGAGGGTAAGATCACTGAGATGCTCGAGAAGGGTGCCGTCGTAGCACTTGAGGAGAACGTTGAGGGCTTCGCTACACCTAAGCACCTCGTTAAGGAGGATGGCTCACAGGCTCAGGCTGGTGAGACACTCCAGTTCAAGGTGATCGAGTTCAACAAGGATTCTAAGCGTATCATCCTCAGCCACAGCCGCACCTTCGAGGATCCTCAGCGCGAGGAGAAGAAGGCCGCTGCCAAGAAGGCACGCGCTCCAAAGAAGGAGGACTCTCCGAAGATCGAGAATGTAGCTGCCAGCACAACGCTCGGCGACATCGATGCCCTCGCACAGCTGAAGGCTCAGATGGAGAACAACGAGAAGAAAGGCAAGTAAATTTCCCCAACTGCTCTATAACGACCTCCCTGACAATCACGTCGGGGAGGCTTTTTATTTTTGGCACACTATTTGCAGAAGGAAATGGTAAAATGATAAAGAATAAAAAGGTAAAAATAAAAAGTAAGTATTATGCAAAAAGGTAACATCGGGGTTACGACTGAGAACATATTCCCCGTCATCAAAAAGTTTCTCTACTCTGATCATGAAATATTCCTGCGCGAGATGGTTTCAAACGCAGTAGACGCTACCCAGAAACTGAAGACGCTGGCACAACAGGGCGAGTATAAAGAAGAATTAGGCGACCTGACCGTACGCATCAGCTTCGATACCGACAAGGGTACCATCACGATCTCGGATCATGGTATCGGCATGACTGAGGAGGAAATCGACAAGTATATCAATCAGATTGCTTTCTCGGGCGTTACCGACTTCCTTGAGAAGTACAAGGACAATGCCAACAACATCATCGGACACTTCGGACTGGGTTTCTACTCATCGTTCATGGTTTCAAAAAAGGTGGAGATCATCACCAAAAGTTACAAAGAAGGCGCAAAGGCTGTAAAATGGAGCTGCGATGGCAGCCCTGCCTACGAGATTGACGATGCTGAACGTGCTGAGCACGGATCGGACATCATTCTCTACATCGACGACGACTGCAAGGAGTTTCTGGATAAGTACAAGCTCGAAGGACTGCTCCAGAAGTACTGCAAGTTTATGGCTGTGCCCATCGCCTTCGGTAAGAAGACTGAATGGAAGGATGGCAAACAAGTAGATACCGAGGAGGATAACATTATTAATAATGTAGAGCCTCTGTGGACAAAGGCTCCAAGCACATTGAAGGACGAAGACTATAAAAGCTTCTATCGCACACTCTACCCCATGAGTGATGAGCCGCTGTTCTGGATCCACCTGAACGTCGACTATCCCTTTAACCTCACGGGTATCCTCTATTTCCCAAAGATTAAGTCGAACATTGAGTTGCAGAAGAACAAGATCCAGCTATACTGCAATCAGGTATTTGTGACCGATCAGGTAGAAGGCATCGTACCAGAGTTCCTCACCTTGCTGCATGGTGTGATCGACTCACCGGATATTCCTCTGAATGTATCTCGTAGCTATCTACAGAGCGACCGCGAGGTGAAGAAGATCTCTACTTATATCACCAAGAAAGTGGCCGACCGTCTGAATAGTATTTTCAAAGAGAACCGTAAGGAGTATGAGGAGAAGTGGGACGATCTGAAACTCTTCATCAACTATGGTATCCTCGCTGAGGAGGGTTTCTATGATCGTGCCAAGGACTTCGCCCTGATGAAGGACACCGATGGAAAATTCTTCACCTTCGACGAATATAAGACTCTCATTGAGGCTAACCAGAAGGACAAGAACGACCAGCTGGTATATCTCTATGCCACAGACAAGGAAGAGCAGTATTCATATATCAAGGCTGCACAAGACAAGGGCTACAGCGTATTGCTACTTGACGGACAACTCGACGTGCCCACCATCCAGACACTGGAGCAGAAATTCGAGAAGAGCCACTTCACCCGTGTAGATGCTGACATCATCGACCGTCTGATAGTGAAGAGCGATGCCCCCAAGAGCCAATTGAGCGAGGAGCAGAGTGACAATTTGTCAGCAGTCTTCCGCACGCAGATGCCAAAGATCGACAAAGCTGAGTTCATGGTACAAGTCGATGCACTCGGCGAAGAGGCTCGTCCTGTCATCATCACCCAGAACGAGTATATGCGCCGTATGAAGGAAATGAGCAAGTTCCAGCCAGGCATGAACTTCTACGGACAGATGCCCGATTCGTTTAATATCGTGCTCAACTCAGACCATCCGCTTGTAAAGCGCGTACTTGAGGAATCTGAGGCAGCCACAGCTGAGACCCTTAAACCCATTGTTGCTGAGCTGAAGGGACAAGAGGCACGCCTTGCTGCCATCCGTGCAGCCCAGGACAAGAAGAAGTACGATGAACTGACTCAGGAGGACAAAGACCAGAAGGCTGAAGCCGAGAAAGCTGTTCAGGAGCAGAAGGACAAGAAGACTGCCGTGATTGCCGACTATGCCAAAGGCAACTCAGTAGTTCACCAACTGATCGACTTAGCGCTGCTGCAGAACGGTATGCTGAAAGGTGAAGCACTCGACAAGTTTTTGAAGAGAAGCGTAGATCTTATCAAGTAACCGCCATAGATTATTTCTCAAAGAATAAATGCTGGGGATTGACCTCAGCATTTATTTTATCCTTCTAAGAATATAAGTATACTTATCACCCTTCATGCTTTTTTGATGTATCGCACACAAAACATTTGTTGTTTGTTTCCAATTTGACTATTTCTGGCCACAAAATTAAGAAATGTTTCCTAAAGTACAAAAAGGATTACTCACAAAGTTATTACAATACACATATTTTATCGACAAAATCAATCGTTTGCGCATACAAAAATGTTAACATTTGATAAATTTTGCGATTGTGCGCCCACACAGCAAAATTGTACAAAAAAAAGCAAAGAAAAGTTTGGTCATTAACGAAAATTGAGTTATCTTTGCACTCGTTATCCTGAAAACAATCTTTTTACCTTAGAAAACTAATACCTATTGAAGATATGGAGCGATCGCTTGCGAAAGTCATCGCTTTATTTTTTGCCCCACATTAAATGTTAAACTTTCATAAATCTACAATACTATTCACTATTCACTTTTCACTTTTCACTTAAAAGTTGTACCTTTGCAGCCCGATTAGAGTCCGTTGGGGCAGAGTGAAGTGTGTACGAACGTGCGCCGCCTCGCGGAAAAAACCCTATTTACAAACAAAACAACAAATGTACGCAATTGTAGAAATTCAGGGTCAGCAGTTTAAGGCCGAGCAAGGTAAGAAGCTCTTTGTGCACCACATCAAGGATGTTGAGGCAGGCAAGACTGTTGAATTTGACAAGGTGCTGCTCGTAGATGCTGACGGTGCAGTGAAGGTAGGTGCTCCGACCGTAGAGGGAGCAAAAGTAGTATGTGAAGTAGTGAACCCACTCGTAAAGGGTGACAAGGTCATCGTTTTCAAGATGAAACGTCGCAAGGACTCTCGCAAGCGCAACGGTCATCGTGAGCAGTTCACTGAGGTAGAAATCAAGTCTGTAATCGCTTAAAACGTAGGAGGAACAAGAAATGGCACATAAAAAAGGTGTAGGTAGTTCTAAGAACGGCCGTGAGTCAGCAGCTCAGCGACTTGGCATCAAGATCTTCGGTGGTCAGCAGTGCGTTGCCGGTAACATCATCGTTCGTCAGCGTGGTACAAAGCACAACCCCGGTAACAACGTTGCTATCGGTAAGGACGACACGCTGTATGCGCTCGTTGATGGAACCGTAAACTTCCACAAGGGCAAGTTCAACAAGAGCGTTGTTTCAGTGATCCCTAGCGCTGAGGCTTAATTAAAAAACACTTATTCCAAACAAACAACAGAGTCCTTCTCTCCTATGGAGAGAGGGATTTCTGCTTTTTTATGCCTTTTTCTTTTGATATGTCAGCGGGATTTTGTAATTTTGCACCTTAGAAAATGAATTCAAACAAATAAATACGTATTTAACATGTTAACACTCAAACTTATTAATGAGGAAACCGA
>CAMHAM010000024.1 GCA_946183415.1 uncultured Prevotella sp. | reverse complement strand
TGATGGATATTGGTTGCTATCGTGGAGTCCGTCATCGTAATGGTCTTCCTGTTCGCGGTCAGAGCACCAAGAATAATGCTCGTACCCGTAAGGGAAAGAAGAAGACTGTTGCTAACAAGAAGAAGGCTACGAAGTAATTCCTAAATTAAACATTAAACATTTAAAATTAAAGTTTAAGAATTATGGCAAAGAAAACAGTCACTTCAAAGAAAAGAAACGTGAGAGTAAACGCTATCGGTCAGCTCCACGTACATAGCTCTTTTAATAATATTATCGTTTCACTGGCTAACGATGAGGGACAAATTATCTCTTGGTCGTCAGCTGGTAAGATGGGTTTCCGTGGTTCTAAGAAGAATACACCGTATGCTGCTCAGATGGCAGCAGAGGACTGCGCAAAGGTTGCTTACGATCTTGGTCTGCGCAAGGTGAAAGCTTATGTTAAGGGACCAGGTAATGGACGTGAATCAGCTATCCGTGCAATCCACGGTGCAGGTATCGAGGTTATGGAAATCGTTGATGTTACTCCACTTCCACACAACGGATGCCGTCCTCCAAAGCGTCGTCGTGTATAAAGAATTGAAAAATTCAAGAATTGAAAAATTGAAATTTAACAGGAAGTTGTTTGAGTGAAGGAAGACTTCAATTCTTCCATCTTTCAATTCTTCCATTTTTAAAAAAGATTATGGCAAGATATTTAGGACCGAAATCAAAAATTGCACGCCGTTTTGGAGAGCCCATTTTCGGCGCAGACAAAGTTTTGTCCCGTAGGAACTTCCCCCCGGGACAGCATGGCAATAACCGTCGTCGTAAGATGTCGGAGTATGCTGTCATGCTGGCAGAGAAGCAGAAGGCCAAGTATACTTATGGAGTACTTGAGCGCCAGTTC
Source organism: uncultured Prevotella sp. (assembly GCA_946183415.1). GTDB lineage: Bacteria > Bacteroidota > Bacteroidia > Bacteroidales > Bacteroidaceae > Prevotella. Next base: position 42,026 of record CAMHAM010000024.1, on the reverse strand, counting down.
CGTAACATGTTTGAGAAGGCTGCAAAGGCTGAGGGTATCACCGGTGAGGTGCTCCTGCAGAATCTTGAGAGCCGTCTCGACAATGTAGTGTTCCGTTTGGGTATTGCTCCTACACGTGCAGCTGCCCGCCAGCTTGTTGGTCACAAGCACATCACTGTTGATGGTCAGGTTGTCAATATCCCCTCATACAGTGTTAAGCCTGGTCAGGTTGTTGCAGTTCGTGAGAAGTCAAAATCTCTCGAGGTGATTGAAGCTGCCCTTGCTGGATTTAACCACAGCAAGTACCCTTGGATCGAGTGGGATGAGAATTCAAAGAGTGGTAAGTTCCTGCACAAGCCGGAGCGTGCTGACATCCCTGAGAGCATTAAGGAACAGTTAATCGTTGAGTTGTACTCTAAGAACTAAAATCATTTAAATTAATGGCGATATTAGCATTTCAAAAACCCGATAAAGTCGTAATGTTGGAGGCCAATGACAAATTCGGCAAGTTCGAATTTCGTCCTTTGGAGCCTGGTTTCGGTGTAACCATTGGTAACGCCCTGCGCCGCATTCTTCTTTCATCACTTGAGGGTTATGCTATCAACACCATCCGCATCGCTGGTGTTGAGCATGAATTCTCATCTGTACCAGGTGTAAAGGAAGACGTGACCAACATTATCTTGAACCTGAAGCAAGTAAGGTTCAAGCAAGTAGTTGAAGAATTCGAGAACGAGAAAGTCAGTATCACGGTCGAGAATTCTACCGAATTCAAAGCCGCAGACATCGGCAAGTATCTGACTGGATTTGAGGTGCTGAATCCCGATTTGGTGATTTGTCATTTAGATTCCAAGGCTTCGATGCAGATTGACCTTACAATCAACAAAGGTCGCGGATATGTACCCGCTGATGAGAATCGCGAGTTCTGCACCGATGTGAATGTAATAGCAATCGATTCTATTTACACTCCGATTCGTAACGTGAAGTACGCAGTAGAGCCCTATCGTGTTGAGCAGAAGACTGACTACGATAAGCTTGTGCTTGAGGTTACGACGGATGGTTCCATCCACCCGAAAGATGCCTTGAAGGAGGCTGCAAAGATTCTGATTTATCACTTCATGTTGTTCTCTGACGAGAAGATTACGCTCGAGAATACAGAGTCGGAGAACAATCAGGAGTTTGATGAGGAGATTCTGCACATGCGCCAGTTGCTTAAGACACGTCTTGTAGACATGAACCTTTCTGTTCGTGCCCTCAACTGTCTGAAGGCTGCCGATGTTGAGACACTCGGTGATCTGGTACAGTACAATAAAACTGACCTTCTTAAATTCCGCAACTTCGGTAAGAAATCGCTCACCGAGCTTGATGATTTGCTCGAGAGTCTGAATCTGTCGTTTGGAACCGATATTTCAAAGTATAAACTGGACAAGGAGTAACTGCAGGACAGGCCTGTAAGACTCAACGCCCAATAAAAAGAACAAAACAAAATGAGACATAGTAAGAAATTCAACCATCTCGGTCGTACTGCATCTCATCGTAGTGCCATGCTTGCTAACATGGCTATCTCGCTGATTATGCACAAAAGAATCACTACGACCGTCGCAAAGGCTAAGGCCCTGAAGAAGTATGTAGAGCCCCTGATTACAAAAGCTAAGGATGACTCTACAAACTCACGTCGTGTAGTATTCAGCTACCTGCAAAACAAGGAAGCTATCAAGGAGCTCTTTGGTGAGGTAGCACAGAAGATTGGCGACCGTCCCGGTGGATACACCCGTATCATCAAGCTCGGTACCCGTCAAGGTGATGCTGCACAGGTTTGCTTCATCGAGCTGGTAGACTTTGATCCTGAAATGGCAAAGGATACCAAGAAGAAGAGCACACGTCGTTCACGTAAGTCAGCTCCTAAGGCTGAGGCTGCTGCTCCTGCAGCAGAGGAGGCAAAGGCAGAGGCTCCCGCAGAAGCTCCCGTTGAAGAGGCAAAGGCTGAATAAGCATTTATTGAATCTCTACATAATGAGTCCGCATTCAATCAGATGCGGACTTTTTTTCTTATATTGGAAATAGGGTTTCCCCTATATAGATTTGGGGAAATTCCTTTCCTTGGTTTCAAAAGGAATGTGTATCTTTGCACTGTGAACATTAAAATGTGACGATTATGAAGAAGAATTTGGTAATATCTATGAGTGCGCTTTTGTTGTTGAGCAGCTGTGGCACATACACCGGAGCAGGTGCTGTGACAGGTGGTAGTTTTGGTTCTATCATTGGCTCTGCCATCGGAGGTATCGCTGGCGGATATCGTGGAAGTAATATCGGTACGCTGATAGGTATGGCTGGCGGCGCTGCCGTTGGAGCTGCTGTGGGTGCAGCTGCAGACAATGCTGAGCGCCAACGTTACGAGGAGCATGTCGCAGCCCGGCAGCAACAGGCAGCAGAGCATGCCCGCTATGATCGTAGCAATCAGTCTGATAGTGGATTTGATGCTACTAATAGTGGTGATGATAGGCTCTACGGTTTCGGTGAGGACTTTAGTAGCAAGGTGTCAGAGACGACTACTGCATCTTCTGCCAACTTGGAAATTCGCAATCCCAGAATCGTCGATGCCAATCGTAATGGTGTGCTCACCCGTGGGGAGGAGGCTCGTCTGGTATTTGAGATTTTCAATGTCTCAGCTAAGCCCGCCTATCGCGTGATGCCGTCGGTATCAGAGATTACAGGTAACAGACATATCCGTGTTTCTGAGAATGTATTGGTGGAGAGTATTATGCCTGGTCGCGGTATCCGATATACGGCTGTCATCAAGGCCGATGACCGCCTGAAGGATGGAAATGCTGTGTTCAAGATCGGTGTCTTTCTTGACAATAAGGAGATTATCTCGCAGACACAAGAGTTCCCTATCAAGACCAGCAAACTATAGTTCGGAGAAGTTGTAAGAAAGAACGGTTCGGAGTTGATTTACTCCGAACCGTTCTTGTTTTGTTTCATCTGGTCACGCATAATCTGCCAGATGGGCCTTTCCATCGGCCCGTCGTTTGTTCCTAAATCCAACTCGGGCAGATCGATTTCGTCTTCAGGCTTGAAAGGGATGGGCGTGAACTTCATACGCTCCACAATCACTGGAGCAATGCCCTGTGACAGAATGCCCAGTTCCTTGGCGGCACGTACGGACAAATCGACAACTCTGCCTCTGACATAAGGTCCTCGGTCCGTAACAGTCACGATGACACTGAGACCGTTGGCGGGGTTCGTCACTTTAAGTAAGGTGCCGAAAGGGTAGGTTCTATGAGCACAAGTAAGAGCGTCATGGTGCAATTGTCCGCCATCGGCAGTCTTGCGTCCAGTCCAACTCTTTGAATAATAAGAAGCTTTACCCCTCTCGGTCTGTGGGAGAGCGGTAAAGCTTAATGTTGTTGCGATAAATACGATATATAATTTACGTGTCATACAATGCCTTGTGCCATCATGGCATTGGCAACTTTCATGAAGCCAGCGACATTGGCACCTTTTACGTAGTTGATATATCCAGCTTCCTTGCCGTACTTCACGCATTGTCCGTGAATGTTCGACATAATCTGGTGCAGACGCTCGTCAACCTCCTTACTGCTCCAGGAAAGGCGCATAGAGTTTTGGGTCATTTCCAGTCCAGATGTTGCCACACCGCCAGCATTGACGGCCTTGCCAGGGGCAAAGAGTTGTTTGGCGGCAATAAACTTATTTACAGCCTCTGCCGTACAACCCATATTCGAAACCTCAGCCACGCAGAGCGGTTTGTTGGCGAGAATGGCATCTGCATCGGCACCGTTCAGTTCGTTCTGCGTAGCACAAGGCAGATAGATATCCGCCTTCTGCTCCCAAGGCTTCTTTCCTGGGAAGAAGGTGGCACCGTCGAATTCCTCTTCGTATGGCTGGCATACATCGTTACCGCTGGCACGGAGTTCAAGCATATATTCAATTTTCTCAGCGTCGAGGCCTGCTGGGTCGTAGATATAACCGTCGGGTCCGCTGATGGTGATGACCTTGGCACCGAGCTCTGTTGCCTTCTTGGCAGCGCCCCATGCTACATTGCCAAATCCGCTGAGGGCTACAGTCTTACCCTTGATGTCGAGCCCATGTTCTTCGAGCATCTGATGTACGAAGTAGAGTGCCCCGTATCCTGTAGCCTCAGGACGCAAGATAGAGCCTCCCCATTCCATACCCTTACCGGTGAGCACACCTTGGAACTGATGGGTTAGTTTCTTGTATTGTCCGAAGAGATAACCAATCTCACGGGCACCAACACCGATGTCACCAGCTGGTACATCCTCATCAGGCCCGATATGTCGGTAAAGTTCTGTCATGAATGCCTGACAGAATTTCATAACCTCATTGTCGCTTTTCCCGCGGATGGAGAAGTCTGAGCCTCCCTTGCCACCACCCATGGGCAGTGTGGTCAGCGCATTCTTGAAAGTCTGCTCAAATCCGAGGAATTTCAGGATGGAGAGATTTACAGATGAGTGGAAACGCAGTCCTCCCTTATATGGACCGATGGCGCTATTAAACTGGACGCGGTAGCCAAGGTTTACTTGCACCTCTCCCTTATCGTCGACCCAGGGCACACGGAATGTCACGATACGCTCGGGCTCAACGATACGCTCGATAATCTTTGCTTTCTCAAATTCGGGATGCTGATTATACACATCCTTAATTGATTCAAGCACTTCCCTTACAGCTTGTAAGTACTCTAACTCGCCTGGATGTTTCTGCTCCAAGGCCTGCATGATCTTCTCAACTTCCATAGTGTTCAATGGTTTGTAGTTAATTACCAAAATGTTACTTATGATGGTGCAAATATAAAAAAATATTCGATACCTTCCAAGGAAAGTGCCGAATATTTTTCTGATAGAGTTACATTTTGTTAAATCTTGGCTAGTGCTTGCTTGATATCGTCGAGAATATCCTCCACATCTTCAATACCTACCGAGAGTCGGATCAGGTCGGGGGCGACGCCAGCTTCACGTAGTTGTTCGTCGCTGAGTTGGCGATGGGTATGAGAAGCTGGATGGAGCACACAGGTACGGGCGTCAGCCACGTGAGTCACAATATTGATCATCTGCAACGAGTCCATCCACTTAATGGCAGTCTCGCGCGTACCTTTTAATCCGAATGCTATTACACCACAACTGCCATTGGGCAAGTACTTCTGTCCGAGGGCATAGGCTTTGTCGCTTGGCAGTCCGCAATAGTGTACCCACGCAACTTTCTCGTTCTCATTCAAGAATTCTGCAATCTTCTGGGCGTTCTTGCAGTGCTGTGCCATTCTGAGGTGGAGTGTCTGCAGACCGAGATGCAGCAGGAACGAGTTCTGTGGTGCGGGGATGCTCCCCAGGTCGCGCATCAACTGGGCTACGAGCTTTGTGGTGTAGCCCATCTTGCCGAAGGCTTTCACGTAGGTCAGGCCATGATAGCTCTCGTCTGGCGTGCACAGGCCGGGGTATTTCTCTGCATGAGCCATCCAGTCGAAGTTGCCGCTGTCTACTACGGCTCCACCTACTTGAGTGGCCATACCATCCATATATTTAGTGGTGGAGTGGGTCACGATATCGGCTCCCCATTCAAAGGGACGACAATTGATAGGTGTCGCAAACGTGTTGTCCACAATTAGAGGCACCCCATTCTTATGTGCTATTCTGGCAAACTTCTCAATATCGAGTACTGCGCAGCCAGGGTTCGAGATAGTCTCGCCAAAAAGTGCCTTCGTGTTCGGACGGAAAGCAGCTTGGATCTCTTCCTCGCTGGCCTCCTGTGATACGAATGTACTTTCGATGCCGAGTTTTTTCAGGGTTACACCGAAGAGGTTATAGGTTCCACCATAGATCTCGTTCGAGGTTACAAAATGGTCGCCAGCCTCGCAGATGTTGAAGATGGCGTAGAAGTTGGCCGCTTGTCCTGAAGAAGTCAGCACCGCTCCGACACCGCCCTCAAGTGCAGCGATTTTAGCTGCCACTGCGTCGTTGGTAGGATTTTGCAGACGGGTATAGAAATACCCCTCCTTCTCCAAATCAAACAACTTTGCCATCTCATCGGAGTCGTCGTACTTAAAAGTTGTCGACTGGATGATGGGCAGTTCTATCGGTTCTCCGTTTTTGGCTTTGTAGCCTGCCTGTACGCAAAGCGTACCACGTCTTAGTTTCTTGTCCATTTATGAATAGGTTTAAGTATTTTGTGTGCAAAATTACTAAAAAATATGTATTAAGCATGAAGATTTATGAATTATTTTGTATCTTTGTGCCGAATAACTTAGTATCAACCAACAATAACTGAATGATGATAATGAGAATTAAAAGTCTGTTTCTGTTGCTTTTTATTGCCATAGTGGCAAAGGCACAGGATTTTCAACTGACGCCTGATGGCTATTTCAACGCGGAAGGTGTCGATGTGATGGCGTTTAGTGATTTTTATCCAGAGGGCCATCAGGGGGGTGTTTGCGTGATTATGAATGGGCATCGTGTGGCCACTAATGGAGATATCCGTCTCGATGCTACGCCAGGTCAGTGGCAGGCTGTGCCTAAGCAATTACAGCGTAAAGTGGAGGGCAACAGCATCGTTACCACGTTGTGTTATCCTGATTCTTCACGTCACGAGACGGGGTTCAATCCGATGTTCTATCCCGACTATCAGTTCACCTATACCGTGAGGACAGAGAGCCAAGGGAATGGCATTTTGGTAACTGTCGACCTTGATAAGCCCGTTCCCGATTATCTTTTGGGTCGTGTAGGCTTTAATTTGGAGTTTTTCCCAGGTTGGCTCTTTGGCAAACCATGGGTGATGGATGATCAGACGGGCATCTATCCCCAGCAGCCTAATGCCCCGCTTGTGGTGCAGTCATCGAATATGGAGCATCGTGGAGATTATTATGCCGGCAAAGGTCTGCGTGCTGATCTCAAGCAGATGGCGGGTGAGGGCTACAGTCCCTATACGGCTGATGGGATTATAGCCGAGCCTTATGCTGTGGGGCGTCGCTTCGTGTCTCGCCCTGATGATCCTTACTCCAAACTGACAATAGAGTCGCTCACAGGCGACCTGAAGCTCTATGACGGGCGCATGAATCATAATAACGGTTGGTTCGTCTTGCGCAGCGAGATTGCGAAGGGTGCTACCAAAGGGGCTGTGAAGTGGTTGATTACGCCAACTGTAGTTAAGGGCTGGCGCTATCCTGCTGTGATACAGACTTCTCAGGTGGGCTATCATCCCCGTCAGCCTAAGTGTGCCATCATCGAGACTGATGCCAGGTTACAGTCACAAGGCGTACAGGCTGAGTTGGTGAAGGTCGATGCCAATGGCGAGAAGGTCGTTTCCACCTTACAGCCGGCAGAGTGGGGCAAGTTCCTCCGTTACCGTTACTTTGTTGCTGATTTCTCTTCTGTTACAGAGCCGGGCCTTTATCAGATTCGCTATGGTGATGCGCAGTCTTCGGTCTTCCGTATTGCCAATGATGTCTACGATCGTGGCGTCTGGCAGCCTGTGCTCGAGTATTTCCTGCCTGTCCAGATGTGCCACATGCGAGTAGCCGAGAAGTATCGTGTATGGCATGATGCCTGTCACATGGATGATGCCCGTATGGCTCGCGCAGGTAATCTCTTCGATGGTTACGCCCAAATGCCTGGTCTCTCAAAATATGCCGAGGGTGATGTCGTTCCAGGTGTCAATGTTGGAGGCTGGCATGATGCTGGTGATTTTGACCTGCGCATCGAGTCGCAGATAGGCGAGTCGTATATTCTTTCTTTGGCCTACGAGGCATTCCATCCAGAGATTGATGTTACGGCAATTGATCAGCAGAAGCATACTGTTGAAATCCATGAGCCTGACGGTCGCAACGACCTGTTGCAGCAGGTGGAGAATGGTGCCCTCACCGTTGTTCGGTCTTATCAGGCTCTGGGGCGTCTCTATCGTGGTATCATCTGTAATACAGTGCGTCAGTATGTGCTATTGGGCGATGCCTCGGCAATGACGGATGGAAAACCTGGCAATGCGGATGATCGTTGGATCTTCACTGAAAATAATCCCATGCGTGCTCTTTCTACGGTAGCTCAGTTGGCTGGCACCTCTCGCGTGCTGAAGGGATTCAACGATGCCCTCAGCCGTGAGTGCCTTGAGATTGCGCGCGATGTCTATGAGCAGACTGAGGCTACAGGATGGCTTGAGGCTGTCAAGATTCAGGCTGCCGTAGAACTCTATCTCACTACTGGTGAGGCTCAGTATCTCGATTTCGTACTTGCTCATCAGGAAATGATCATGAAAGGTGTCGGGCGTACGGGGTGGTTCACTGCCCGTCTGGCAAAACTGCTTAGTAGTAAGAAAGATAAACGCTCACGTCAGTTTGTGGCTGCTTTCCGTGAGGCTTTGCAAGGCTATAAGGCGCAACTCGACAAGCAATCGGCAGAGACACCTTATGGTGTACCATATCGTCCGAGCATTTGGGGCGCAGGTTGGGATATCCAGCGCTTTGGCTTCGAGTATTATTTCCTCACTGCAGCCTATCCTGATATCTTCCCAGCAACAACTGTGTATGATGCACTCAACTTTGTTCTGGGTTGTCACCCCGGCAGCAACAGCGCCTCTTTCGCCTCAGGCGTAGGTGCCAAGTCGGCTACCGTTGCTTATGGCCTGAATCGTGCTGACTGGTCGTACATCCCAGGAGGAGTGGTATCAGGTACGGCCCTTATCCGTCCTGACTTCCCTGAACTCCTGGAGTTCCCATTCCTGTGGCAGCAGACGGAGTATGTGCTTGGAGGAGGCTCGTCGCACTATATGTTCCTCGTCCTTGCAGCTCAGCAACTCTTGAAGCAATAGATAATTTATCGGAACCATACATGAAGTTGGGCAACTGTACATGTGCTAAAGATTTTTATGAAATAATCGGTATTGAGGGGTAGGGAAATCAGACGCTTGATTGTCTTATAAGTAAAAAGACAATAAAAAATGCCGAAGAAAGAAGCGATAATAGCGGAACTCTACCGTCTGCACTACGAAGAGCTGCTCAGAAGGGCGTGCATCCTGCTCCATGATGAGGAGGATGCACGTGATGCCGTCGGCGATGTGATGGCCAGACTGATGACTACAGACCTCTTGCCTGATGGCGATAGACTGAGAGCCTATACTATGAGTAGTGTGCGCTTCGAATGCCTGAACCGCCTGAAGCGGATGAAGTTGCAAGAACGTATGCGACGGGCTCTGCCATTCGATGTCCCTGCCGACGAGGATGCTCATGACGATGAGGAAATGCTGTACCTGGAATATCAGCAGTTCATCAAGACTGGGCTGACGGAGCAGACGCGTCGTGTGTTCCAGTTGCATTACGGCTCTCAGCGACTGAAGTATCGCGAGATAGCCGAGCAACTGGGTATCAGTGAGGCAGCCGTCTATAAGCATCTTTCGCAGGCTATCGTTAAACTCAAAAACCGATTCAGCAAATGAACACCAACGAGAAATTACTGCGGCTTTTGGAGATGCAGGAGCATCCAGAGCGCTACACTGACGAAGAGTTGCGCCAGCTGATGGCTGACGAGGAGTATCGCCAGCTGTACGAACAGATGGTACGGGCGACAGATGCCATGTATGCAGAGAAGCATCAGGCGAATAATGGGGATAGATCATGGAAATCTGCTCTGAATCGCGGGTCTGTGATTTCCAAGATTGCAGCTATGTTCATCGGTCTGTTGATGCTTTCAGGCATCGCATACGCTGCTGTGCAGATGGTGCGACAGACACAGCAGCAGGTTCAGACAGAGACAACTACTTCGGTAGCTGGCAGTAGTCAATCAGCAATTGACACTCGTATTGACGAGGATGACTCGGCACAGAATAAGCCCCTTCTCTATGAAGATGAGGAACTGGCAACGATCCTTAGCGATATAGCAACTTTTCATCAGTTGGAGCCTGTCTATAAGAATGAGGAATGCAAGCATATCCGCCTCTACTTTACATGGGATAGACGGTCAAACATAGATGATATTATCGATACGTTCAATAAATTCGAACGCATCCATATCACTCGCGACAACAAGAAGCTGATTGTAGAATAACACAAACCATCGACTTTATGAAAAAGTATATATTCACAGCATTGCTCTGTGCACTTTCATTATGTGCCCAAGCACAGAGGATAAGCCGACAGTATCAGAATGAGTCGCTCTCGAAAGTACTTGAAGACCTGAACGCAGTTACCAGCGACTATACCATCTATTTCATCTATGACGAACTGGAAGATTTTACCATTACCAGTAGCTTCAGCAATCTGCCTATCAAAGAGGCAATCCGTGAGATTATTGGCTTCTATCCGATGAAAGTGACCTACGATGGCAACCGCATCTTCATTGAGTGTACCCAAAAGGAGGACGCGAAAGTAATCGGACGCGTGGTCGATGAGAGCGGTAATCCCATAGAATTCGCCAATATCTCATTGCATGGCGCAGCAGATCCTAATAGCAGTGATAGAAATTCCACATACATCAATGGCGGTGTCAGCAATGAGAATGGCGACTTCGTGATTCCTTGCAGTGAGAAGAGGATCATGCTGAAGGTGACCTATGTGGGCTATAGGACGGTGACTCGCCATGTCAGTGTCGGTAACATCGGTACCATTACCCTCCTGCCAGAGACCTATATGGTGAAAGGTGTAGAGGTCAAAGGAGAGATTCCACAATATAAGGCGGTCCAAGGCGGAATGACGGTTGACGTTCAGCATTCTATCCTACATGATGTAGGAACTGCCGACGATCTGCTATCGATGATTCCGATGATTCAGGGTAGCAACGGTAAGTTCGAGGTGCTGGCCAAAGGCGAGCCAGAGATCTATATCAATAATAAAAAGGTACGCGACCCCAGCGAACTGAAACAACTGAAATCGGTGGATATCAAGAGTGTCGATGTCATCACGTCTCCTGGAGCCAAATACAATGCCGAGGTGAATGCCGTCATCCGCATCAAGACACTGAAGGCGCAAGGCGACGGACTGAGCCTGATGGTGACCAGCGATACATGGAAGAACAACAAGTGGAACAACTATGACGATCTGACCTTGAAATATCGCACTGGCGGACTGGAGGTCTTTGCCAACGTGGCCCTCGACAACGGACATTACAGTAATGATCAGGACCTTGAGCAGGAGTTGCATATCAAGAAAGACATCTACGATGTCCATGCGGATTTACCCGTAAGGAGTAGCTGGACAGAACTGCAGTACAAGGGTGGCCTGAGTTACGATTTCAATACCGACCATTCTCTTGGACTGAGCTTCTCATCGCAGAAGATATTCTATAATAATTTCAAGTCAGACATGACGCAGAACTATCTCAAGAATGGCGCCTTCTACGGGGATGTCCTATTGAAGACAGATATCGACGAACTCGACAAACCTGTATGGGAACTGAATACATATTATGTGGGGAAGGTAGGAAAACTGGACATCGACTTAAACGCGACGATGTTGCAACGCAAGACGGAGAGCCATCTTAACCAGCAGGAGTATAGTCAAGAACTTGGCGACCGCACCATCACGACCCTCAACAATGAAGACCGTAAGATGATGGCGGGCAAACTGGTGCTGTCTTATCCTGTTTGGAAAGGTGTTCTGAGTGGTGGAACTGAGGCAACGAGTACGAAGAGCTATGGGCGCAATTTCAATGAAGAAGGCATCATACCTGAGACCGAAAACGAGATGAAGGAAAAGAACATAGCTGGTTTTGCTGAATACGAGCTCCAGTTAGGGCAGTGGCGCCTGAATGCTGGCCTCCGCTTTGAGCACGTAAAAACAGATTACTACTCGTTTGGAGAATGGCAGCAAGAGCCCAGCCGCACCTATAACGACTGGTTCCCCAACCTGTCAGCTGCATGGCAGAAGGACAAATGGGGTGCCCAGTTGAGCTATAGCAAGCGTATCACTCGTCCGCCCTACCGTATGCTGGAATCCATGATTGTCTATGACAGCCGTATGTTTTATGAGGGTGGTAATCCGTTGTTACGCCCGTCGGTGCGCCAAAGCATCGACCTTAATCTCACCTACTCGTGGCTGACGTTCGTAGCAGGCTTTACGCGTGAGAACGACCTGTTTACCCACATTGGTAGAGTGTATGATGAAGAGAAGGAGATTGCCATCTTCCAACCCATGAATTTCGATCATCAGGATCGTGTCTATGCCACCCTCGTCGCCTCGCCAAAGCTTGGCTTCTGGCAACCCACAGCTACGCTGCACTACTATCAGCAGATGTTCGATGCCGAAGCGTATGGCGCACCAAAGAAACTGAACAAGCCCGAATTCTCCTTCGATCTCAAGAGCTGGTTTGTCATCAGCTCAACGATGAAGGCCTTGTTGCAGATTGGTTATACAGGCAGCAACCATTGGGCATTCATGTATCGTGGCGACAGTTTTGCGGTGAATGCCCGCCTGCAGAAGTCATTCTTCAATGAACGGCTTTCGTGTACGCTCTATGCCAATGACATCTTCCGTACGTCAAGAAACAAAATGACCACTTACTATGCCATCGGCCTGACAGACCAAGACGTATACACTTATACGCAGTGTGTAGGGCTGACCCTGAGCTACAATTTCAACGCATCGCGTTCGAAGTATAAGGGCTCTGGTGCTGGAAACGACGAGAGAAACAGACTGTAATGAAAATCCCCGACTCCTTATTGAGATCGGGGATTTCCGACAAGCAATCGGCAGAGACGCCCTACGGCGTGCCTTATCGTCTGAGCATCTGGGGGGCAGGCTGGGATATCCAGCGCTTCGGTTTCGAATATTATTTCCTCACTGCAGCCTATCCTGATATCTTCCCAGCAACAACTGTGTATGATGCACTCAACTTTGTTCTGGGTTGTCACCCCGGCAGCAACAGCGCCTCTTTCGCCTCAGGCGTAGGTGCCAAGTCGGCTACCGTTGCTTATGGCCTGAATCGTGCTGACTGGTCGTACATCCCAGGAGGCGTGGTTTCCGGCACGGCCCTCATCCGTCCTGACTTCCCTGAACTCCTGGAGTTCCCATTCCTGTGGCAGCAGGTGGAGTATGTGCTTGGAGGAGGCTCGTCGCACTATATGTTCCTCGTTCTTGCAGCCCGTCAGCTGTTGAAACTCCTTTTTTTGCGACACGCAAGTGGGGGATGGCCGCAGTTTGTCGCAAATCCATGACTCTGCCGCAACAAGTCAGCGAAGAAATGACCATTTTATTTGGGATCAATCGAAAATCCCCTTACCTTTGCATCAGATTTAAGATTCATACATAAGTTAGAAATAGTTTTTTGATTCATATTTGCATACGTTTGGTTATTATTAGTGATTTTCTTTTTTCCATTTGATTGAATAGTTTTAGAGTTATTGTTAGTAATGAAAGTAAACGGGGCCCGCAGTGATTGCGAAGCCCCGTTTTTCCATTCCTCATGGAATCCGGTCCCATGAATTCCTTCGCTCTACCCTTACCCTATCTAGGTAGTACTTTGGTTCTATCCAAGGCAATGCCAGCGTTTTGACCTTGGCTACACCTTGGGTAGAGTATGTGATTGGCCAGCTGGCGCGCAAGCAGGGTGACGCATCGCCAAAGTCAGGATCTTCGCCGCCAACGGCCATGCCACCAGTGGCAGTTGACAATGATACACAGTAAATTGCCAGAACTTGCATCCTTTTCTGATTTTTTAACAGTATATTGTTTCGTCTTTTCATTTTTATTTGTATATTTGCACCGATTATTAGTGACACAATACTCCTTAACTATAAAGATTACATGACGATATGCGTAGAACAGACAATGAAAGAAAAATTGTGCTCTGGCTTTTGACAGTATTGTTGCTAGCAGTGCTGCCTGTATATGCTCAGAAACTGGTGTTCACGCCCAACTGGACGGCGCAGGCTCAGTTCGCGGGCTTTTATGTGGCTCAGGAAAAGGGCTTCTATCGTGAGGCTGGTGTCGATGTGGAGATTGTGCATCCCTCGGTGTCGGAACCAGTGATGAGTCGCATCATTGGCGGCAAGTGCCAGGTTACGATGCTGATGCTTCCCCAGGCAATGGAAATCATCGACAGAGGCGTGCCCTTAGTGAATATCCTGCAGACCTCGATGAACAATGGCCTGATGATCATTTCCCGACGGGGGAAGAATCCGCTGACCCAGAAAGGTGCACGTATGGGCACATGGCAGGCGGGCTCAGGACTGCTGGGCATCTGTATGAGCAATAAGGAGAACCTCGACTACGAGTGGGTGCGCTATGCCGCCAACATGAACCTCTTCGTGACGGGGGCGCTTGACGGCACACTGGCGATGAGCTATAATGAGTACTACCAGCTGCTGCAGGCCGGCATGCCGCTCGACGATAAGACGGTGTACCGGTTCTGCGACCACGGATATAATATCCAGGACGACGGAGTATACATGACGAAGGCCTACTACGTGCGGCACCGTGACCAGGCCCGGCGCTTTGCCGATGCCACCCGCAAGGGCTGGGAGTGGGCTGCCAGTCACCAGGAAGAGACGCTCGACATCGTGATGAAGTATGTGAGGGGAAACCGCGTGGGCACCAACCGCGTGCTGCAGGAGCTGATGCTCAAGGAGATACTGCGCCTGCAGATAGACCGTGAGTCGAAGAAGCGTGAGTTCCGTCTGCGCCGCGACATGGTGGAGAAGGCCAGCCGCCTGATGCATGAGCAAGGCGTGCTGGAGCGCGAAGTGAAGTATGAGGAACTGATAGCCCGGTAATGCCTATGAAGATACTCGACTATATACGACGCAAGCTGTCAGTCAGGCTAAGCCTCTGGATTCTGTGTTTCGCCACCGTCATCTTTGTCGGGTCGCTGAACTACCTGTTTTCTGTGTCGCGCGAGGCGATACGCCGGGAGGCTGTCGATCGCGCCACGCTGTCGCTCGACCTGACCGTACAGCGGGTGTCGGCCATCCTGAAAGATGTGGAGACGGCGGTGGACAACACCGACTGGCTGGTGCAGCGCCATCTCGACACGCCCGACTCAATGTATGCCTATTCGCGCCATATCCTGATGAACAATCCCAACCTCTATGGTTGTTCGCTGGCTTTTGAGCCTAACTACTTCAAGGAGAAAGGGCTCTACTTCTCAGCCTATTCCTTCCGTGAGTCGCCCGACTCTATAGAAACCGTGCAGGAAGGCAACGATCAGTACCACTATTTCAGCATGGACTGGTATCTCATGCCCAAGCTGATGGACAAAGCCTGCTGGACAGAGCCGTTCATCGACCTTGACATCGATTCCACCTACACCAAGGAGATCATCACCTCATACTGCAAGCCACTGAAAGACAGCGGGGGCGCGTTCGTGGGTGTGCTTTCTGCCGACATCTCCTTATCCTGGCTGTCGAGCACCATCTCTGCCATGCAACCCTATCCCCATTCCTATAACATCATGCTGGGACGAGGCGGCACCTATCTGGTGCATCCCGACTCGACGATGCTGTTCTATCAGACGGTCTTCACCCAGACACTTCTCAAGCCCAATGACCAGCTCAAGGCACTCGGGCTGGCCATGCAGGCTGGTGAGGAGGGCATGCGGGAGATAGAACTGGACGGGCACGATTACCTGGTGTTCTACAAACCGCTCCCGGAAACGGGCTGGAGCGTGTCCATCCTTTGTCCTGAAAGCGACATCTTTGGCGGCTACAACCGGCTGAAGCGCATCATGACCCTTATCCTGACTATCGGTCTGTTGCTGATGCTGTGGCTCTTCAGCCGTATCGTCACAAAGGAGTTGAAGCCGCTGCGCCAGCTGACGAAAGGGGCAGAGACGATTGCCTCGGGCAAGTTCGACATGGAGTTGCCTGTCTCTGGCCGTACCGACGAGATAGGGCAGCTGAGCCAGACGTTCAGTCATATGCAACACTCGCTCGTCAGGTATATCGAAGAGCTGGAGACAACCACCGCGCAGAAAGCCACCATCGAGAGCGAACTGAATGTGGCCAAGGGCATTCAGCTGTCGATGCTGCCAAAGATATTTCCGCCATTCCCAGACCGTAAGGACATCGACATTTTCGGACAGCTGACCTCAGCCAAGGAAGTGGGCGGCGACCTGTTCGACTTTTATATCCGCGACGAGAAGCTCCTCTTCTGTATCGGTGACGTGAGCGGCAAGGGCATCCCGGCATCCCTGCTGATGACGGTGACGAGGTCGCAGTTCCGTACCGTCTCAAGGCATCTGGACCAGCCAGACCAGATTGTGATAGAGATGAACAATCTGATGGCTGCCGGTAACGACACACACATGTTTGTTACCCTGTTCGTGGGATGCCTCGACCTGGCTTCGGGCCATCTGAGCTACTGCTGTGCCGCCCATAATCCGCCGCTGATGATTGGGACGGAGGTTGCCGAGTTGCCTGTGGCCAGGCGCCTGCCAATAGGAGCGATGAGGGGTATCCGCTATGTGCTGCAAGAGACAACCATGCAGCCGCATACCACCATCTTCCTCTATACCGACGGACTGACAGAGGCAGAGGACACCAGCCAGGCCATGTTTGGCGAAGAGCGCATGAATGAGGTGGCCCGACAGTTTGTGGCAGACGGCGGGCGTTCACCCCAGAGCCTGATAGAGCGCATGACGGAGGCCGTACACACCTATGTGGCCGGAGCGCCCCAGAGCGACGACCTGACGATGCTGGCCATACAGTATAATGGACATTGAACATTGAAGATTGAACATTGAGAATAACCAATTAAAAGATAAGACAATGAATACAACAATCGAAGAAAAGGACGGCGTGATGACCGTAGCATTCGAGGGACGCCTCGACACCATCAACGTGCCGGAAGTGGAAGAAACTATCCGGCCCATCTATACTACTGAGACCAAGGAGATCATACTCGACTGCTCCAAGATGGAGTACATCTCATCGAGCGGCCTGCGCATCTTCCTCAGTATCGCTATCAACAGTCAGGAGACAGGGAAACATGTCACTGTCACGGGAGTCAACAGTTTCGTGACCAACCTGTTTGAAATGACGGGGTTTACAGACCTGTTTGATTTCAGATAAAAGACAGGAAACCATCAATAACTAAAAACAATTACTATGGCAGACTATAATTTTAAGCTTGTGATAGGTGACCAGGAATTCCCATATTCACCTACAAAATATACTCTGTATGGGGTTAGGTTTAATCGCAAGATCTACCAGCCGGGAGAGATTGAGGCAGAGGTGAACATCGATCCCGAAAAAACGATAGACGAACTTACGGCTATGCTCCTCGGGAAGAAGGTGACACTCATGAAGGGTGATCAAACGCTCGCAGAGAACTATTACGTTCAAGAGATTCTTCCACAGAAGAAGAAAGGTATAACCGGCATCTACGTCAGGCTCTATATCTACAGTATGGACAAGCTGGCCACTCTCGACAAGTATAGCAAGGTCTACGCAGTGAAGAAACTGGGGGCGGAGATCCTCAATAAGGAACGCACGAACTTCACCCTCGGCACGGAGGCACTCAGCGTGAAATTCGACAACCTGCGCATGCTGAAATACATGCATACGAGAACCATGACCAACAGTCAGACGGGTAAGTCCATCTCCATCAAGATTCCATCGGAATTCATCCATCCCTATCTCGTGCAGTATAATGAGTCGTTCTACGACTTCCTTGCGAGAACGGCCAACCGCTGCGGGGAGTTCCTCTATTTCGAGGACGGAAGGCTGAACTTAGGACTGACCCCGAGCAGAGACAGCAGTGGCAATACTGTTATCACAAAGATAACAGGCTCCGAGTCTGTAACCTATCAGGGCGTCTCCACCAGCCATCTAGACATCAACCGATATGCGCGCGACAGCATGAAAGACAAGTGGGGCATGATGGAGGAAACCAACTATGACGTGTCGAGGAAGAACGCGGCTGGCTATCCCCACGATGTGTTCCCGAGCCATACATCCTATCATTCTGAACTGGCTGCCGACGAGTTCTTCTTCCCCCTCTATGCCGAGAAATTCTCCACTTACAACCGGGAGATTGGCATGGACGGCACTGACGGGGAGAGGGCCGCGACCCAGATGTTCCCTAAATTCGCTGACATCACCGCCAACATGTCGGACATCGTAGACTTCGCTGTCAAACTCACACTGGATGAGGGAAAGACGATAGCCGCTGCAAAGAAGTCGGCTACTGACAAGAACAATGACGGAAAGGAGGCATATATAGAGATAGGTGATACTGCCGACAGGGCAAAACTGCTCGAAAGAGGCGACGGAGAGAATTGCGCCGTACCCTTCGGAACTCTCTCGAAAGACGGCTGGACCACACTCGACTATTACCGCGACGTGAGAAAATACGAGGAACAACAGCAGCGCGGCATCATCTGTATCGACATGGGAACCAATTTTGCCGACGTGAAGCTGGGCGACACTATCAAACTTGA
Organism: uncultured Prevotella sp.; assembly: GCA_946183415.1. Lineage (GTDB taxonomy): Bacteria > Bacteroidota > Bacteroidia > Bacteroidales > Bacteroidaceae > Prevotella. The sequence continues at coordinate 23,667 of CAMHAM010000024.1, read as the reverse complement.
CGGCGACACGCTGTACACCGTCATACAGATAGTGATGGTCGACAATACGGCCTGGAACCTGACGTATATGAAATACGACGGGGATGGAGGCTCGAAGACCGAGGTGATACAGAACCAGAAGATATTTGCCATACCCCAACTGGAAACCAAGGATGCGCTCGGAAATCACGTTGACAAGCCCTATCCGCCTGTGCTGGATGTACCCGTGGTGAGAAAGGCAGAGCCACAGACTGCCTTCGTCGCTGACAACAAAGACCCCAAATACCAGGGCAGGGTGCGCATCGTCTATCCCTGGCAGACCGACAGCACTGGTAAGATGAAGGAACTGGCAGATGCCGAGGCCGCTTATGCTGAAGAGGTGAGGAAACAGACAGAGAAAAAAGAGCGGCTGGCTCAAATAAAAGCTGAACTCGAAGTGCTCAAAAAAGAAAGGGCTGATCTGGAAAGCATCAGAAATGCCGCTACTAATGATGAAAAGAACAAGATTATTCAAAAGAAAAAAGACGAAAAGGACGAGGCTGTAAAAGATCTGCAGAAAAAAATCGCTGCTATGCAGAAAATCATCGACAATCCAAGTGCACCGGCTACAGACGAAAAGGACAAGGCTGTTAAAGATCTGAAGGATGAAATCGCTGCTGAGCAGAAGATTATCAACGATCCAAAAGCAAAGGCTGAAGATAAAGAAAAGGCCAGTAAGAAAAAGGCCGAGCTGGAGGAGCAGTTAAAAGAATTGGCCAGGAAGAAAAAGGCCAATCTGGAGGAGCAGTTAAAGGATCAGTTAATAATACAGAAGGAGCAAGAGGCCTATATAAACCTGCTGGAAAAGAGTAAAACCGACGATACGATTCTTGAGCAAAAGATTGCGGAGATTGAGGTTAAGGATAATAAAAGGAAACTGACTGGCGGAAAACAGAAGGAGTATAACGACTTGCTGGAGGAAATCAAGAAAGCTGAGGGCAAAGACGGCACGCTGACGAATGCGGAAGAAAAAGTCAAGACGCAGGCGAAAAAATGCTCGAAAGCCATCACTGCCGTCTCGTCGCCCTGGATCCGTATGACCACCCCGATGGCCACCGACGGCGGCGGAACCCTCTTCAAGCCGAGAGTGGGCGACGAGGTGCTCGTCAACTATGAGTGCGGCAATGTGGAGCGCCCCTACGTCGTGGGCAGCCTGTTCTCCAAGAACGTGCTGGAGCCCGACGAGCGCATCAACCGCACCGTGGGACCCGCTCTCCACAGCGGCGCCTCGATAGCCATCGTCTCACCCAACGGACATGGCATCACCTTCAAGGACCCCGGTTCAGGCGACGGATTCGTGTCGAGCGTCTATCCGGGACTGGGCATCGTGTCAAAGTACTCAGACGGAAAAGGGTGGGGCAAGAAACTCCCACAGGCGAAGGACCTGGCGGGCGGCATCCGTATTGGCGACCGCTACGGACTGTATGCCATCGACATGTCGTCAGACAAGCGTAGCGTCAGGATCAGCTCCTCGCTGGGCACGGTAAGGCTCGATGCCTTTACGGGCATCACCATCACTGCACCCAATGGCGATGTCAGGATAGAGGGCAAGAACGTCACCATCAAGGCCGGCAACAACCTCAATATCTCATCCGGCAACAATATCGACACGCGCGGTAAACTGGCCAAGAAATTCGACTGGGCAGGCAAGGTCGACGTAGTGGAAGGCATCGGAAAGAAACTGGTGTCACAGGCCCTCAAGGATTTCGTCACGCCATTCGTTGATGTCAGTCTGGCCCGCTCGGTATGGGAGATGATTCTTAAGCCCGTCGAGGGAACGACCCTCATCAAGTCGCGCCGCTACCTGAAGCTCGAAGCCGGCTCGGGCAAGGCCATGATCCAGCACGACCGCTATACATCGAAATATGAGAAATTGGTCGATACCAGCGACAAGTTGGAAAAGACAGAGAAAATCATCAAGCAGGTTGTTTCATGCATCACTGATATCGACACGCTCATAAAAGGATTCTGTGCTACGTACGAGGCAAACTGGAAAGACTGTTTCACTAAGCGGAATGCCTATTTTAAAGCTTCTCGTCTCCATCTGAAAGATAAAGATGATCCTGATATATGGGAAGAGGTGTCAAGTTTAGGAGATTGGCAGGATTATTGTTTAGATGATAAATTTGACGGTAAATTTAAAGATGGCACAGGTCTGGTTGCTAAACGAATTGTCATCTTTTCTGCCAATGCTTACGGCAGAGCCCTTTTCACCATGAATGGGCATCTGAATTATTTCAAAGTTCTATATAATCCGGGCAGTCTCGTCAATCTTTCTCAGGAAGAGCAGGATGCGAAGAATGCCATGAAGGATGCATTCGACAAGCTGAAAAACGAATCGCGCGCTTCCTGGAGTAATTTCTGCAACAATAATCCTTTGAAGTTCCTAACAACGGCTGAACCCACCGACGTTTTCGCAGATCCCGTTTTCCTGAAGCGTAAATGGGCGGCTCATCTCTTGGCAGAACTGTCGGACAAGAAGGATGCGTCAGGGCAAAGGACCTACGAGTTCGTCTTCGATTGTCTGGGTGGAAAGATGCCGTCGGACAGCACCTTGAAGGACAACTACAAGTGGAACTCCTATGTGTCGAATCTGGAGAAATACAAGATGGGACACCCGTTGCTGAGGGCAGCCTTCGACACCGTCATCAAGAAACCGCTTTATGAAGATACGCTAAAGCCTTTTGCCAACCCCGTCAAAGACCTGCTGATGTGGAACGAGAAGGAGGCAGGCGACATCCTGTTATCGCAAGATCCCGACTGGACGGTCGACTTCAAGAAGGGAAAAGCCAACGGGAAGCAAGAAGCCAATACCGGCAATCTCGACTGGCTGAAGAAGAAGTTATATGGTTTGAAGTAATTAAAAGGATACAGTTATGGACTATATATTTAAAGACTGGCAAGACAGACTCTCGAAGTTTGAGAGCAGCGTGAAGAAAGATTTGGCCGAGATCCGGCAGTGCAAGGCTGACATACAGCAGATGAAACTGGAGATGGCCAGCGAGCAGAAAGGCCGCTTTATCAGCGACGACCAGCGGCTGATACTCTCCGCACCCGAAATCATCATTGGCCATGTAGACCAGGGAGGCACCCTCCTTGAGGGTAAGGGGTCTGTGGTGGTGGTACGCGGCACCCAGGTCGGTGTGCATGGCATCGGAGAGGGCGGACAGGTGGACATCAAGGCTTCCTGCATCCGCCAGACTGCTGAGGATCCGGGCAGCGACGGGCGCGAGCACGTGGTCTATTCAGGCTCCAGAATCATGAGTCAGGCGCGTAACATCACCCTGCAGAGCAACGACGCAAAGGGGCTGTTCTCAGAGGTGCCAGGCACCACGGGCGGCAGTGGCATCCTGATCCATTCCGACGCAGAACTGAGGGTGGAAGCCGCTGTGTCGAGCGAGCTCAGGGAGAAGAGGCTGTCGGAACTCGTCGCACAATTGAAGGAACGCAGCAGCGACCTGGAGAAACAGGCCATGCAGCACAAGCTGTCGTTCGGACTGATGGTCGCTGAAATGGAGAAGTTGCTGACGGAGCGCAGGCTGGTGCTCGTCGACGATGTGACCGTGCGCAGCGGCTATGACGTGCTGCAGGAGCTCAACGAGAAGGTAGACCTGATGTCGCTGCAGCTCTCGGAAGAGGTGCGCAGCTATGCTGACGTGCTGTCGCTCCTGGCAGAGACCAGCCGCCAGTTGAAGTGCCTCGATGAGGAGAAGAAGAACATCAAGAAGGGCGATGCCTTCAAGAACACCAGTACCGGTGCCCGCGTATCCATCGCTGCAGAGCAGATAACGCTTGCTTCTGTCGACGGCGACGGCAACCTGCGCGACAACAAAGAGGCCGGCTTCTCGGTGAAGGCCAGCGATATCATCCTGGAGTCGGTGGAAGCTGACGGCTCGCTGAAGAAGGAAGGCCGGTTGAGCGTCAACGCCAAAAACGTGGAGATCTCGACAACCGACAACACTGACATGAAGTACGACGAGAATAGCGGCGAGACCGTCGCTGCCACTCATCTCGCTGAAGGCGATGTCGTCATCAGGTCGAAGACCATCACGCTGGAGAGCATAGACTACGAGGTGGCTGACAAGAAACTACAGGAGAAGGCACTGGCCAAAGACGGGCGCATCACCATCCGGGCTGAGAAGACCGACCTGTCAGCTACCGACACAGAGGGCAAGGCCACGGGCAGCATCAGCCTGAACGCCAAGGATGTCAGTGTGAAGGCGATGGATACAGACAAAGACAGCCACAAGGATTCGGAAGTTGCCAAGGACGGCAGTGTGAAGGTGATTGCCGAGAGCATGACTCTGGGCGAGAAGGACAAGAGCAAACTGCTGCAGGCAGTCGGTGAGACTGTTACACTCTCTGCTGCGAAGGAACTTAAGGCCCAGCAGGGAGAAGAGAAGGCTGTGGTAGCTCTCAATGGCGAAAACGTGACAGTAACGGGTAGCAAGGTCGACGTGAAGGGCGAGACCACTATTGACGGCAAGACCACCATCAAGGGCGACACAGAGGTCAACGGCAGCGAGAAAGTCTCTGGCGATGCCGACGTGAAGGGCGAGGTGAAGGGCTCGCAGGGCACTTTCAACAAGCTGGAGGCCAAGATGTCGTTTAAGTCACGGAACATTACTGATTAATTATGAATTGTGTATTATTAATTGTGAATTATGAATAGTCTTATCATATCCGAAATCGATCGAGTACAGAAGCGTATGAGCGGCTATATCGCGCTGTTGAGCTTCAGATATATGAACCTCTGTGTGAAGGCTGATATAGCGTCGCTGCTCCCCGTGACGGTTTATGTCGACGGACAGGAAGGCAACATCGAGGAGTTTGCCAACGTGAGCCGGCCCAGTGAGTTCCAGTTTGCCGTCTACCCGAAGGATCCCCAGTTGCTGCAAGACATCATTCAGGGCATCTATGAGGCGCATCCGGAATTCAAGATGGAGATGAAAAGGGAAGACGACGGTGACGACGAAGCGTCGCAGCACGTGCTCTACACCATGCCGGAGGTGGACAAGAACCGGCACGACTTCCTGATGGATGCCGTCAAAGCGCTCTACGAAGAGTGCAAGGCGCGCCTTGACAAGATATATGTTGACAACAAGGCCGGTCTCATCCAAGTGATTGCCGAGGTATCGCCACAGGGGGCTGATGAAGCCTTGAAGGCTCTTGACGGCGTGAGCGACAACTGCCACGATATGGCCAGAGATATGCTCATCCAGAAACAAGACGAGATAGAGGAGGCTTACCAGAATTATCTGACGATGATGGAAGAAAAGAGGCAGGAAGGGGCTGAGATCGACTATAAGAAAGGCTTCAGGCTTTTTGAGTCTTGAGCAATTTGCCAGTTCGTTCTTCTGCCAAGTGTCTCTGCGGGCTGTGTGAGTTTTTCCGACCATACCCCCTCTGGCTCCCCCTACTCAGGGGGAGAAAGCTAGATAAGGTGCTCCCCCTGCTCAGGGGGAGTTGTTAATAGGTGAAAGCGAAGTCTTCGAGGATGCAGAGCGACTTCTCTTTGGTCTCGGAGGCGAAGGTGAAGTAGAGAGCATGCTTGCCTGTGAACTCGGAGAGCGAGGGGAGGTCAGCAGTAAACTCTGTAGACACCTGGGGCATATCCGCTTTTAGTTCGATGGTGCCCAGAACCTTGCCGCCCTGCGATGTCCAGGGACGATCGGCGAGGATGGTGATCGTACCGTCGATGCCCTCTGGGATGAGGCGCAGGGAAAGCTGGATGCCGTCCTTGCCGTTGGTTTTCGTGAAGTTGAAGTACTTGTAGCCAACGATAGACCCGTCGGTATTGTTGACAACACGGTTGGTGTTGTTTTTCAGATCGTAGGGCTCGTCGAAGTTTGTCTCCGTGCCGTAGGATGTCTCCACGTATGAACCGTAGTACTTGGTGCCTGGCCAGACGTGCTCTGCCACCTTAGGCCCTGTAATCCAGCAGGCAAGTCCTGCTGAGTGGCGCTCCAGCGGGTCGAGACCGTCGATGGCAAAACCTTCAGAATTGTATTCACCTTCAGAAATCTCAACCTTTCCACCTGCACCTTCCTCGACCTTTACATTGATAGGAGCAACCATAGCCTGACGGGCATATTCGTCAGTACCGGCCTGGCGATGATAGAAGACATACCATTGGCCGTTGATCTCACAGATGCTTCCGTGGGTGTTTCCACTGACTACACCCGAGGCGATGGTGTCGCCCACTTCGTTATTTTCACGCCCACGTCCGTCGATGATAGTACCGCCATACGTCCAAGGTCCCAGGGGCTTGTCGCTGTAAGCGTAGGCGAGAGTATAGTTGGTGTCAGGAAGTCCGAACTCGCCAGGCTCTGTCCAACGGCTGTATATGAATACGTACTTGTCCTTAATCTTACGGATGGATGAGGCTTCGAAGAAACGGAATTTTCCTGGCTCGTTGCGGCCTGAAATCATGCCGTCTACAATCTGTGTGCCAGGTTTCACGGTACACATCGTCGCGGGATCGATCTCGGCAGCGTAAGAGTGCTCGAAGCCCCAGTAGCCATACACACGCCCGTCGTCATCGACAAAGACGGCAGGATCGAAACCATAGATGCCATCCACCTTATTGGGATCGTCAGCGTTCCAGTTGCATACTTCGAAAGGACCATTGGGACGATCGCTCTTGGCTATCAGACTGTTACGGCCTCCCGTTTGGTCGTTGGGGAAGAGGTAATAGGTCTTCTTTCCTGTGCTGTCGCACACCAGTGTGACGTCAGGTGCAAAGAGTACATCGGCAGTACCTGCAGAGTCGAAGGGCTCTCCTTTGGCATTCTTGTCGACAACGAGGATCACACCGTCATAGCGCCACTGGCTCAGATTCTCTACGGGAGCAGACCATACCACTTGGTCGCGCCCGCAATACATCGTCTTGAGATTGTCGTGCGAGCCGTAGATATACACACGCTGCTTACCAGGCTGGTCTGGATCCTCAAACACATAGGGCTCTCCGTCGGGAATGTGCTCCCAGAGTGGAAGATAGGGGTTGCCAACGGTTGTGAGTTCAGCCTTCTTTGCCTCTTCTTGTTTGGTGGCACACGAAGTACCCAGCATCATGCAGCAGGCCACTGCAAGCGTCGTTTCCAGGATGTTAGCTTTCATATAAGTAAATGGTTTTAAGTAATGCTCATACATTCAGGATGCAAAACTACGAAAAAAAACTCAAAATCTTCTTTTTTATCATGGTTTTTTCGTCACTTCGTAAGATTTCGCAGGATTTAAATGAAAATCTTGCTACTATTAGTTCTAGCAATTTTTAGATTTAATTCTAGCAATATCTAGATTTAATGATAAATGTTTGACGGAAAACAAAAGGGGCTCGCCGCTGCGAGTCCCCTTGCATTTCAAACCTAACCAAATAACTAAAAACCAATATGAAAAACTATTCAAATGAAACAACTAACGTATGAATTTTAATTCTGATGCAAAGATACGGCGATTTTGGAGTGAATGCAAGAAATCCGCGAGATTCTTTGCAGACTTGTTGCGACAGGGTAGGCGAATTGCGACAAAGTGGGGACGATGGGGTAGGAACGTGTCGTAAGAGCAAAAAAAATCAGCCGTTAGCTTGGCACTTTCGACTTTTTTGCTTACTTTTGTAGCCCGTATGGAAGAATCAAGCAAGATACCACAGGAGTGGAACAAGTTTTATCTGAAGGATGTGTCGTTTGTGAACCTGATGACACGACGCATCTTCAATGTACTTATTGTGGCTAATCCTTACGATGCGTTCATGCTCGAAGACGATGGGCGAATCGATGAGAAAATCTTCGACGAGTATATGGAGTTGGGCATGCGCTACCCGCCCACCTTTACGCAGGTATCGACCACCGATGAGGCCAACGAGGTGCTGCGCACGACCGACATAGACCTGGTGATCTGTATGCCAGGTAATGCCGACAACGATGCCTTTACTGTGGCCCGTGAGGTGAAGGCGGCTCATCCCACGATCCCGTGTGTGGTGCTCACGCCGTTCTCGCATGGTATCACCAAGCGCATCGAAAACGAGGATATGTCGGTGTTCGACTATGTGTTCTGCTGGCTTGGCAATACGAACCTCATCATGTCGATCATCAAGCTGCTGGAGGACAAGATGAACATCGAGCACGACATCAACGAGGCTGGGGTGCAGATGATCTTGCTGGTGGAAGATAACATCCGCTTCTACTCTTCTGTGCTGCCCAACCTTTATAATTATATTCTCGCCCAGTCAAAACGGTTCTCTACCGAGGCACTCAATCCCCATGCCGCAGCCCAGCGTAAGCGAGGTCGCCCCAAGGTGGTGCTGGCCACCAACTACGAGGAGGCGATGGAGATCTACGAGAAGTATCACGATAACACCCTCGGCGTGATATCAGATACCCGTTTCCCGATAAAGACGGTGCATGGGCGCCTGTCGCATGTAGAGGAAGGCGATCCTGAAGCTGGCTTGAAACTGCTGCGCGAGATTCGTCGGCGTGATGAGTATGTGCCCCTGATTCTTGACTCCTCAGAGACCCTCAATCGAGCCAAGGCTGAGGCAGAGGGCTTCCATTTCATCGACAAGAACTCCACAAAGTTGAACGTGGATCTGCATAAGCTCATTGAGGAGCACATGGGATTTGGCGACTTTATCTTCCGTGACCCTGTGACCAAGCAGGAGGTGGCTCGCGTGTCGTCGTTGAAGGAGTTGCAGGATAACATCTTCAAGATTCCTAACGACTCGATGCTCTACCACGTGTCGCGCAACCACATGAGTCGCTGGCTCTGTGCCCGTGCGATTTTCCCTGTCAGTGCATTCCTGAAGCACGTCACGTGGCATAAACTTCAAGATGTCGATGCCCATCGTCAGATCATCTTCGATGCCATTGTGCAATACCGTCGGATGAAGAACATCGGTGTGGTGGCAGTGTTCGACCGCCTGAAGTTTGATGCTTACAGCCATTTCGCCCGAATTGGCGAAGGGTCGTTGGGTGGCAAGGGGCGTGGCCTGGCTTTCCTCGATAATATCATCAAGCGTCATCCAGAGCTGAACCAGTATGAGAACGCCCATGTGACGATTCCCAAGACGGTGGTGCTCTGTACTGACTTCTTCGACGAGTTTATGGAGAAGAACAACCTTTATCCCATTGCCCTCAGTGATGCACCTGACGAGGAGATATTGAAGCACTTCATGCACGCGCAGTTGCCAGACTCGCTGATAGCCGACTTCTTCACCTTCTTCGATGCCGTGAAGTCGCCTATCGCCGTGCGCTCGTCGTCACTGCTGGAGGATGCCCACTATCAGCCCTTTGCAGGTATCTATTCCACTTATATGATTCCTTATCTCAGCGATAAGTATGAGATGCTCCGTATGCTGGCATGTGCCATCAAGGGTGTGTATGCCTCAGTCTATTATAAGGACTCCAAGGCTTATATGACTGCAACGCAGAACGTGATCGACCAGGAGAAGATGGCTGTCATCCTGCAGGAGGTGGTGGGTAAGTGCTATGGCGACTTGTATTATCCAAACTTCTCTGGTGTGCTGCGCTCGCTCAACTATTATCCGATAGGTGAGGAGAAGGCAGAGGAGGGTATTGCCTCGCTTGCCCTTGGTCTGGGTAAGTATATCGTGGATGGCGGACAGACGCTTCGTGTCTCCCCCTATCATCCTACGCAGGTGCTTCAGACATCAGAGATGGAGACTGCTCTCTCTCAGACGCAGACACGCTTCTATGCCCTCGATATGTCGCATGTGGGTGACGATTTCAAAGTCGATGATGGCTTTAATATAAAGAAGGTGCGTGTAAAGCAGGCTGCGGAAGACGGTGCCCTGACTTATATTGCCTCCACGTTCGATCCCGTTGACCAGATTATCCGTGATGGTATCTATGAAGGCGGGCGCAAGATCATCTCCTTCTGTGGCGTGTTGCAGCATGGGGTGTTCCCGCTGCCTGAACTGCTACAGATGGTACAGACACTGGGCTCTGAGGAGATGAAACGCCCCGTGGAGATAGAGTTTGCCTGCAACCTGAACGATGATCGCACGGGTGAGCTTTACCTGTTGCAGATCCGTCCTATCGTTGACTCTAAACAGATGCTCGATGAGGATCTGGAGGCAATTCCTGACGAGACCTGCTTGTTGCGCTCTGCTAACTCGTTGGGGCATGGTATCTCAGAGGATGTGACGGATGTGGTCTATGTCAAGGCTGGCGACGACTTTACGGCAGCTGACAATCCCTATATCGCTGACGAGATAGAACAGATCAACCGCAAGTTCCTCGCAGAGGACAAGAACTACGTGCTGATAGGACCAGGACGTTGGGGCTCCAGCGACTACTGGTTGGGCATTCCTGTGAAATGGCCTCATATCTCTGCCGCCCGTGTGATTGTGGAGACGGCACTCAAGAACTATCACGTGGATCCCTCGCAGGGCACTCACTTCTTCCAGAACCTGACCTCGTTTGGCGTGGGTTACTTCACCATCAATACCTTTACGGGCGATGGTATCTTCCAGCAGGAAGTGCTCGACGCGATGCCGGCAGTTGAGGAGACGGTTCATGTGCGCCATGTCCGTTTCGAGCGTCCTCTGAAGATTATGATGGACGGCAAGAAACAACAGGGTGTTGTCTTGTTGCCCGAGAATTAATTTTAAGTCTTATTCATATTTCAAGATGCAAAAAAGGAGTTTTTTTTTGTATATTGACAAAAAATGTATATCTTTGCAGCAAAATAAAGAATATTTAAGTGGAAAAGACTGAATTTACACTACTCAATAAGATTCAATACCCAGAGGATTTACGAAAATTGTCAGTGGACGATCTCCCTCAGGTATGTAAGGAACTACGCGAGGATATTGTGGAGGAAGTAGCCGTGAACCCTGGGCATCTGGCTTCCAGTCTTGGCGTTGTAGAGATTACTGTAGCCTTACATTACGTTTATAATACCCCAGAAGACAGAATTGTATGGGACGTGGGCCATCAGGCTTACGGCCACAAGATATTGACTGGTCGCAAAGATCAGTTCTGCACCAATCGAAAGTTGGGCGGCATCAAGCCCTTCCCTTCGCCCACAGAGAGTGAGTACGACACCTTCGCCTGTGGGCATGCCAGCAATTCTGTTTCTGCAGCCTTGGGAATGGCTGTCGCTGCCAAGTTGGAGGGTAAGTCTGATCGTCACGTCGTAGCTGTCATCGGTGATGGCGCCTTGAGTGGCGGATTGGCTTTCGAGGGATTGAATAACGTATCGTCATCGCCTAACGATCTGCTGATTATCCTCAACGATAACAACATGTCGATTGACCGTTCTGTAGGTGGCATGAAGCAGTACCTGCTGAACCTGAGTACGAACGAGACCTATAATGCCCTCCGTTTCAAGGCTTCACGCTGGATGCACAATAAGGGTATACTTAACGAAGACCGTCGCAAAGGCATTATCCGACTGTCGAATGCGGTGAAGAGTGCTATCTCTCATCAACAGAATATCTTTGAGGGTATGAACATTCGTTATTTTGGCCCGTTTGACGGCCATAACGTGAAAGAGCTTGTGCGCATACTCCGTCAGATGAAGGATATGAAGGGCCCTAAGCTGTTACACCTTCATACTCAGAAGGGACATGGCTATGCTCCTGCAGAGAAAGATGTGACGACTTGGCATGCTCCGGGAAAGTTCAATCCTGACACAGGAGAGCGACTCGTCGACAATGATCCTAATAAACCGCAGAAGTATCAGGATGTGTTTGGTCATACACTGTTGGAACTGGCCAGACAGAACGACAAGATTGTTGGGGTCACGCCAGCCATGCCTTCTGGCTGTTCGATGAACATCATGATGAAGGAGATGCCTGAACGTACCTTCGATGTGGGTATAGCTGAAGGCCATGCCGTGACGTTCTCGGGCGGAATGGCTAAGGATGGACTGCTGCCGTTCTGTAATATCTATAGTGCTTTTGCGCAGCGCTCGTTCGATAACATCATCCATGATGTGGCTTTGTTAAACCTGAACGTTGTGCTTTGTTTTGACCGTGCAGGACTGGTAGGTGAAGATGGTGCTACGCATCATGGTGCTTTCGACCTGGCGGCACTTCGCCCAATTCCTAACCTGACCATCTCATCGCCGATGGACGAGCATGAGTTGCGCAGGCTGATGTACACGGCGCAGTTGCCTGATATGGGTCCGTTCGTGATCCGCTATCCCCGAGGTGGCGGTGTGCTTCATGACTGGCGCTGTCCGTTCGAGAAAATCGAAGTGGGTACAGGCCGTAAACTCTGTGATGGCAGTGATGTGGCAGTGCTGAGCATTGGCCCCATAGGCAACAATGTGACGAAGGCCATTGCCGATTTGAGCAGTGAGGATGGAGCACCGAGTGTGGCTCATTACGACATGCGATTCCTGAAACCAATCGACGAGAAAATTCTTGAAGAGGTGGGTAAGAAGTTTACACGTATCATCACCGTAGAGAATGGTGCGATTAAGGGTGGTCTGGGCTCTGCCGTATTGGAGTGGATGAATGATCATGGCTTCCAGCCGCGCGTGAAACGCCTTGGACTGCCTGACAGCTTTGTCGAACATGGTACGGTAGCCGAGTTGCATAAGATTGTAGGTCTCGACCCTGATAGTATCATTAAAGCCGTTAAGGAGATATGAAAATAGTCATTGCCGGTGCAGGTGCCGTAGGTACTCATCTGTCAAAACTCTTATCGGGCGAGCACCAGAATTGTGTGCTGATCGATGATGATGATGAGCGCTTGGGCACTTTGTCGGAATATGACGTGATGACCTATAATGCCTCACCTACAAGTATCAAAGCCCTGAAGGAAGCTGGAGCTGACAAGGCTGACCTTTTCGTTGGTGTCACACCTGAGGAAAGTGTAAACCTGAATGCCTGTATCTTGGCTCATGCCCTTGGCGCCAAGAAGACGGTGGCGCGTATCGATAACTATGAGTATCTGTCTAATGAGAATCAGGCGTTTTTTAAGAAACTGGGTGTCGACTCTATGATCTATCCCGAGGTTCTAGCGGCTATAGACATCACGAATAGTCTGAAGTTGTCGTGGGTGCGACAGCGCTGGGATGTGCATAATGGGGCCCTGATCCTGCTGGGCGTCAAACTGCGCGACTCAGCAGAAATCCTAAACCGCCCGCTTCGTGAACTCTGCGGACCTGAAGACCCCTATCATATAGTAGCCATCAAGCGCGATGATGACACCATCATCCCCAGCGGTATGGACGAATTGCGTACCAACGACCTGGCTTATTTCATGACTACCAGGGAGTACATCCCCTATATTCGTAAGATTGTGGGTAAGGAGCATTATACCGATGTGAAGAATGTGATTATCATGGGCGGTGGAAAGACGGCAGTACGTGCTGCCTTATCCATTCCCAGTTACATGAATGTGAAGATTATCGAGAAAAGTAGTCAGCGCTGCGAGAAATTGAATGAACTGCTCGAGAAAGAAGAGGCGATGGTCATTCATGGTGACGGGCGCGACCTGGGACTGCTTGAGGAGGAAGGTATAAAGAATACCCAGGGCTTCGTGGCACTGACGGGTAATGCCGAAACCAATATCCTGGCTTGTATGACAGCCAAGAAGTTAGGCGTGAGAAAGACTGTTGCGATGGTTGAGAACCTCGACTATGTCAGCATGGCTGAGAGTCTGGATATCGGCACCATCATCAACAAGAAGACCATTGCTGCCAGTCACATCTTCCAGATGATGCTCGAAGCCGACGTCGACAATCTGCGTTCACTAATGCTGGTTGATGCCGACGTGGCGGAGTTCACGGCTGCAGAGGGCTCCAAGGTGACTAAGAAACCTGTGAAGGATCTGCGGCTGCCTTTCGGGACGACGATTGGCGGACTGGTGCGCGATGGCGTCGGCATGCTCGTCAATGGTAACTCCCAGATCCAGGCAGGTGATTCTGTGATGGTCTTTTGTCATGAACAGAAACTGAACGATTTAGAGAAATACTTCCAAAAGAATGCGATATGGTAAACTTCCGTATCATCAGTAAAATCATCGGTTCGCTGTTGTTCATCGAGGCATTCTTCATGGCGTGGTGTGCCATTATGGCCTTTTCCTACCATGAAGACGACCAGATGGCGTTCCTTCTGTCGATGCTGGTTACCTTCGGAAGTGGATGCCTCTTTTTCCTTTTAGGGAAGAATGCAGAGAATTTCCTGAATCGTCATGATGCTTTTCTGTTGGTAACAAGTGTCTGGGTGATCTTCTCGCTTTTTGGCATGTTCCCTTTCCTCATCCATGGCTGTCTGCCTAATATTACTGACGCTTTCTTCGAGTCGACATCGGGCTTTACCACTACAGGAGCTACAGTCTTTGCTGATGTGGAGTGCCTGCCACACGGCATCCTTTTCTGGCGCTCGCTGATGCAGTGGGTTGGAGGCTTGGGAATAGTCTTCTTCACCATCGCCATTCTCCCGTCATTAGTAGGAGGAAGCGTCAAAGTGTTTGCTGCTGAGGCTACAGGACCTATTAAGGCAAAGATGCATCCGAGACTGACGACGACAGCCAAGTGGATCTGGTCCATTTATCTGGCATTGACCATAGGTTGCGGGCTGGCTTACTGGGTAGCAGGAATGGACTGGTTTGAGGCTACAAACTACTCGATGACGACGACAGCCACGGGTGGATTCTCTATTCATAACGAAGGCACGATTCATTATCAGTCGCCTTCCATCGATTATATCAGCATCATCTTCCAGTTCCTGGCTGGTATCAACTTCACCTTGCTTTACGTGGCCATCTTCAAATACAAGGTTGGTGCCATGTTCAAGAATTCAGAGTTCAGGCTATACCTCAGTGTGGTCTTTATTGCCACCATGTGGATTATGTATATGTTGATAACGGCGTTGGGCTACGATGTCGAGCCTGCCTTCCGGCATGCTTTGTATCAGGTTGTGTCATTCGTTACGACCACGGGTACGTTCAGCGACGATGTGGCTCAGTGGCCTCATATCACTTGGATTATTTTGGGAGTGGTGATGTATCTGGGAGCTTGCGCAGGTAGTACCAGTGGCGGTTTCAAGTGTATCCGTGGCTGGATGCTGCTGAAAGTGATACAGAATAACTTCCGTCAGGCCCTGCACCCTAATGCTGTGTTGCCTGTGAAGGTGAACGGACAGAACGTTCCGAGAAACCGTCTGATCTCGTTGATGGCCTTCTTCACGATGACCATCCTCATGGTTGCTGTAACGACTTCTGTTATGCTTGTATCTGGAATCGACACCACCAATTCCTTCGTCATAGCCCTGAGCTGTGTCAGCAATGTGGGACCATCATTGGAGAACGAGATAGGTCATGTCATGTCGTGGGGGATGCTTCCCGATTATCTCAAGTGGCTGCTCTGTCTGCTGATGCTCATGGGGCGTCTTGAGATCATGACGGTGCTGGTGCTGTTCACCCCCAGTTTCTGGAAAGAGAACTAACATTATATATAACTACAACAATGATTAAATTTGAACCGCTGCTGAAACAGACACTTTGGGGAGGCAGTAAGATTATTCCTTTTAAGCATTTAGATGCGCAACTTGAGAATGTTGGCGAGAGCTGGGAAATCTCAGGCGTCAACGGCAATGAGACGATTGTGGCCAATGGTCCGTACAAAGGCAAGAGTCTGAACCAACTTGTCAGAGAACTGAAGGGCAGTCTGGTAGGCGATGAGAACTACCAGCGTTTTGGCGATGAGTTCCCTCTGCTGATTAAGTTCATCGATGCCTGTCAGGATCTTTCCATTCAAGTACATCCTACTGACGAGATTGCCCATCGTCAAGGCAAAAGCCGTGGCAAGACTGAGATGTGGTATGCCTTGGAGTCTGCTCCCGGGGCACAGCTCTATAACGGTCTGAAGCAGCAGATCACCCCCGAGCAGTATAAAGAGATGGTAGCCGACGACACAATCACCGATGCACTGGCTCGATATGAAGTAAAAGAGGGCGACGTGTTCTTCATTCCCGCAGGTCGTATTCACGCTATCGGAGCTGGCTGCTTCGTGGCAGAGATTCAACAGACATCCGACGTGACCTATCGTATCTACGATTTCAAGCGTAAAGACAAGAACGGCAATTACCGTGAACTCCATACACAATTGGCCTCTGAGAGCATCGATTACACCGTGGTCGACAATTATCGCACGGATTATGAACGTGTTAAGAACGAAGGCACTCAAGTCGTCACCTGTCCTTATTTTACAACAGCTGTCTACGACCTGACAGAACCCATGACGCTCGATTATTCTGAGCTGGATTCATTTGTCATTCTCATTGCTGTGAAGGGTGGGGGACAGCTGTGCTGCGAAGGTGAAAAGATGCCATTCCAGATGGGTGACACGGTATTGTTGCCTGCCACGACAAAAGAGGTCAAGGTGGAGGGGACGATCAAGTTCCTTGAGACTTATGTTTAGACAGAGTCGATGTAGGCTCTAATGTCCTCCTGCACGCGTCTGAACTGCTCGGAGCCCATATAGCCGTTGTTCTTCTTCAGCATCACCTTGATGTCCTGCAGGGAGTTCTCGTAACACGACATCTCGTTGCGTTTCTGTGTCTTGTGGGCTGAGGCATGGTAGATCTCATTCTGCCGCTCCTGGCGCAGTAGATTGCACACCTTCGACAAGATTGGTGATACCACCGTGTCGAACAGATGATGCCCCTGTATATATAAATAGGTGGTCTGTGGGGTCACTCCCAGTGCCTTGATGTCATCCTTCGTTGCCAGATATTCTTCCTTGGCATCGGGGTATTGGCGCTGTAGATCGTTGATCTTCGTACGCACCTTGCGGCGCACATTGGCTATCGACACGTCTGGATTCTGCACATTGAATCCACCAGGGTCGGCTATGCGGTTAAAGTCTGTAATCGAAAATTTGGGGTAGTTGCCATTGCGATAGACCATGATCGACCATACGAACAGCGGGAACAAGGCCTCGCTGAACTGTTGAAAATAGTCTCTGAAGTCGAATATCCGGTGGTCGTTGAGCGTCACCGATACGCAGACATTATGCAGTGAGGGAGCGTAGCACTGGTAGTTCTCGATAGCGTAGACATAGGTGTGAAACACGTATGGGCTTTCAAGCACCCTGCGCGACTGGACTGTGCGACCCTGCATCAGATAGTCATAATCGGCATCGACACAGGCAATCATGTCGCGCCCCAGAGGCTCTCCCTCCAAGAAATTCATCAGCACGGATTTCTTACCACGCGTCAGGTTGGCCTTCGATGGAAGCATCACCTCGAAATAGCGCTTGTCGTTCTCAAACTCGCTGAGGACAGTCCGCCAGAAGTAGATGTCATCGTAACTCTCGACATAGGCCACTATCCTGTGTCGTGCCTTCTTCGAAGTCAGTGAATTGGCCGCCTCGAAATAACTACTGTTGATATTGTCCTTCAGACGTTTACTCATAGCGTGATATCGCTCACTTCTGTCACGCTGTCCACCCAACCATTCATGACAACTGCAGGGGAGTGAGTCGTCAGGATAATCTGCACATTAGGATTCAATTCGATGCAGAGGTCAATCAGGCGTTTCTGCCATTCAATATGGAGCGACACCTCTGGTTCGTCCATAAATAGCACGTAAGGCTGATTGTCCTCCACCAGAACGGTCAGGAGAATGGCCAGCATCTGTTTCTCACCGCTGGAGAGTTGGTAGGGAACCAAGGTCTCGCCAATTTGCGAGAAACGGATTTCGTTCTCCGTACGTACGATTTTCTTGCCCGTCTCTGAAAACAAATCATCGACAATA
Organism: uncultured Prevotella sp.; assembly: GCA_946183415.1. Classification (GTDB taxonomy): domain Bacteria; phylum Bacteroidota; class Bacteroidia; order Bacteroidales; family Bacteroidaceae; genus Prevotella. The sequence continues at coordinate 5,914 of CAMHAM010000024.1, read as the reverse complement.
TCCTGGAAGCGCTTCTTCTGAATCGATAAGTGCTGGGCTGCATCCATGTTTCCTTGCTGCAGCTCAGCAATGATGCGGTTGCCGATATTCACCTGATAGTCTAAGTATTTACGCTGCAGGTGATAAATCTGGAAATCAAGGGCTGACCTCACTGCTACAGGTCCGGTAATCTCGCGGAACTTCATCAGGCCCGACTCCGTGAACTCCACCATAGGGGAGTCCAGCGAGCGGATGACATCGTATCGGATCCACTTGGCATCCTCTGGCTCGACATCAATCTTCACGCCCTTGAGCATGTGGCTCGGGAACTCTCCACCGGCCGACAGTCCTTTCACCACCTTGTTAAGTATGGTGCTCTTACCCTGACCGTTACTGCCGCTCAGGATGTTTACCTGACGGTTCAGCTCCCAGATGATATGTTTCTTCCCGCTCCAGAGCGAGTCAATCTCTATCCGTTTGATATAGTCGGCATACTTAGGCATAGTGTTGGCGTATTTTAGTTATTCCTATCTTGTCTTGAATGACGGATGCTTTTCGCCAGGCGACCAGAAGTCTACAAGGGCTACCTCGAAAATCAAGTCGCTATAGGCAGGGATTGCTGAGTTTGACGTGCTGGATCCGTAGCCCAGCGTATAGGGGATATGCACGCGCCAGCGGTCACCAGTGTTCATGTGCATCACAGCAGTCGTGAAACCGTCTACCAGAGCCGAACATACAAAGTCCTGGGCGTTGGCAGTCTTCCAGTCGAAGTCGCCCGAATAGGACTCGTCGAAGACCTCGCCTTCCGGGTAGGTCTTGGAAGGAATCAGACGCCCCCGGTACATCACGCGTACCGTGTCGGTATACAGCGGAGAGCCTGACTCGGAACCCTCTTCGAGAACCTCCACGTAGATGTAGTCACTGTTTTTGCCGGCAGTTGTAGGCGACTTCGAAAACGTCTTGTAGGTGGTGAATGCGCTGTTGGCCGACCACTGCTCGATTACAGCGTCGTTCCTCTGCTTCCAGTTGGCATGCTCATCCTCTTCCTCAGTATCCTTGCTGCAAGATACTGTTCCTATGAGCGGGAACAGTATCGCAGCGAGCCATATATATATTCTATTCTTCATGTTTACTGAAGTTTCTTCAACAGGCTGGCAATGCTTACCTTGTCCTCGATGATTGAGTTCAGGTCGCTGATAGCCACGCGCTCCTGCTCCATCGTGTCGCGGAAACGCAGCGTCACGCAACCATCGTTCAGCGTGTCGTGATCCACAGTGACACAGTATGGTGTACCAATAGCGTCCTGACGACGATAGCGCTTGCCGATAGAATCCTTCTCATCATACTGGCAATTGAAGTGGAACTTCAGCTGGTCGATGATCTCGCGAGCCTTCTCGGGCAGACCGTCCTTCTTCACCAGCGGCATCACGGCACACTTCACGGGAGCCAGGGCTGCAGGCAGCTTCAGCACCGTGCGGGTCTCGCCGTTCTCCAGCTTCTCCTCCTCGAAGCAATGGCACATCACGGAGAGGAACATACGGTCGACGCCGATAGATGTCTCGATCACATACGGGGTGTACGATTCGTTGGTCTGGGGATCGAAGTACTTAATCGATTTGCCGCTGAATTTCTCGTGCTGCGAGAGGTCGAAGTTCGTACGCGAGTGGATACCTTCCACCTCCTTGAAACCGAACGGCATCTTGAACTCGATGTCGGTAGCAGCGTTGGCATAGTGAGCCAGCTTGTCGTGGTCGTGGAAACGATAATTCTCAGCACCGAAGCCCAGGGCCTGATGCCACTTCATACGCGTCTCCTTCCACTTCGGGAACCACTCCAGCTCCGTGCCGGGCTGTACGAAGAACTGCATCTCCATCTGCTCGAACTCCCTCATACGGAAGATGAACTGGCGAGCCACGATCTCGTTACGGAAGGCTTTTCCAATCTGTGCTATACCGAAGGGAATCTTCATGCGGCCCGTCTTCTGCACATTCAGGTAGTTCACGAAGATACCCTGAGCCGTCTCCGGACGCAGGTAGATTTTCATCGAAGCATCTGCACTGGCCCCCATCTCGGTAGAGAACATCAGGTTGAACTGGCGCACGTCAGTCCAGTTCTTCGTGCCGCTGATGGGATCCACGATCTCCTCGTCGAGGATGATCTGCTTCAGTTCTGCCAAGTCAGGCCCCTGCATGGCAGCGGCATAACGGGCATGCAGATTGTCGCGCTTCTCCTTGGTCTCCTTCACGCGCTCGCTGGTCTCCAGATACTTCGCCTCGTCGAAGCTGTCACCGAAGCGCTTACGCGCCTTCTCCACTTCCTTCTGGATCTTCTCGTCGTACTTCGCAATCTGATCCTCGATCAGCACGTCAGCACGATAGCGCTTCTTCGAGTCGCGGTTGTCGATCAGGGGATCGTTGAAAGCGTCCACGTGACCTGAAGCCTTCCATATTGTTGGGTGCATGAAGATGGCCGAGTCGATACCCACGATGTTCTCGTGCAGCATCGTCATGGCCTTCCACCAATACTGCTTAATGTTGTTCTTCAACTCCACGCCGTTCTGGCCATAGTCGTAGACGGCGCCTAAACCATCGTAAATCTCACTTGAGGGGAACACAAAACCATACTCCTTACAGTGGCTTACGATTTTCTTAAATACATCTTCTTGTGCCATAATTCATGTTTGTTTTGCAAATTTGGGCGCAAAGATACGATAAAAAATTGTAAATTAAGAATTTTTTTAGTCCAAACTGTTATGACGTTTGGATTTATTTTCATAACTTTGCACTTATTATTCCCCGAGGACTTCGGGCGGAAGATAGTTTATACATTCAAAATTTATAAAAAATGAGGAAAATCTTTACTACTATTTTTACTGTTTGTGCCTTCATGAGCGCACAGGCACAATCGAATCTCTCACCAGAGGTGAACGCCTATCTTGAGAGTTACAAGACTGCTGCGAAGACCCGTAGTGCCGAGGCTGCCCGGCAAACCATCGTGACCCTGCGACTGAAGCCAGGCGCGCAGCCCTCCGACGTGGCCAGCCGCATAGAGGCCCTGGGAGCAGAAGTGAAAGTGACGCTGGGCAACCAGATGACCGTGGCCCTCACAGGCGACATCCTTGAGCAGGTGGCCGCCGTAGAGGGCGTAGACCTTGTGGAGAGATTGTCAAAGCCGACCAGTCGTACCGATCACTCCCGTGCTGCCTCACATGTCGACGAGGTGCTCGACGGCAGCGGTGCCAACCTGCCACAGGCCTATACGGGCGAGGGTGTTATCATTGCCTTGATTGATGGAGGCTATGATTTCACCCACCCCGCATTCAAGGATGAAAACAACAACCTTCGCATCAAGTCCGTCTACTATCCTGGCGCGACTGTCAAAGGCAGCAACAAGGCCACTATCGATGGCAAGGAGGCAGAGGGGTCGCTCTTCGACAAGCCCGAAATGATCCTCGACACGCTGCTGCTGGGGGATAGCGGTACGCACGGTACCCACTGTGCTGCCTGCGCTGCCGGCAGCCATATAGCAAGTGTGACCGGCCTCACTGGTAAGCCCCTCGGCGGCATGGCACCCAAGGCAGACCTCATCCTGCTAAATCGCGAAACCGACAGTATCATGGATAAAAAATACGGTGAAGAGGCAGCGGGCGGTCTGGCTCAATCACTCGCCCTTAAGTATATCTCTGAATATGCCAAGGCCCAGAAGAAGCCAGTGGTGTTCAGCTGGAGCGAGAACTCTCATGATGGTTTCCACGACGGTACGAGTGCTTCAGCCCAGCTCTTGAAGAACTTCTGCCAGGAGGGCAACATTGCCGTCGTCTGTGCCAGTAACGAGGGCGGTGACTCCGTTCATGTCCATAAGACTGTGAAAGGCGGCGAGACGCTGAAGCTGATGATCAAAAGCACAGAAGACGGATCACAATCATATAATTTCTTCGTAACCCAGAAGCCTGTCACCTTGAGGATAGGTGTCTATGACACGGACCAGAAGAAAGAGGTCTACCTCTCAGACCCCCTCTCATCGTCAGACAAGATAGCCATCAGCCTGAAACTGAAGGCTCCGCTATCAGGTAAAGAGAGCGCAACGGCAAAGAAACTTTATGACGATCTGCAGCCCTATTTCGAGGGAAAGGTTTGGGTTGAGCTGGCCTCCGGTACAGGCAAAGACCCCAAGGGCGGCAACCGCTATTATATATCTGGAATATTCATTACAGACAAGACACCCATGAAGAAAAAGACCTATCGATTCGTCTTGCACTATACTCCAGAGGAGAGTTGCGAGTCGTTCTCATGGTCCGATGGTAGCGATCCCGGATATATCAAGGCCGAAGGCTACACAGAGGGATCTGCCACCGTATCGATGGGCGACTTCGGCACGACGGGAGATGCAGTATCCATCGGAGCCTGGACGGCCAACAACAAGTATCTCGACCTCATTGATAAAGGTGCAGACATCCAGTCAGCCCCCTTTATAGTCGGCGATATTGCAGTATTCTCCAGCTGGGGTGTCGACTATGCCGGGCATCAGTTCCCCGACGCCTGTACGCCAGGAACAAGAATCAGCGCAGCCATCAACTCGATGATGACAGCTTCTGACTTGAAAAATGAAACCATTTCTGCCGTGGGGAAGTTTCCCCGCCAGTTCAAAGGCCAGAGTGAAGACTGGGCGTACTACTGGGCCGTGAACGACGGCACGTCGATGGCTACGCCCACTGCCGCAGGCATCGTGGCCCTCTGGGTGCAGGCTGCTGCCGACAAGGGCAAGACGCTTACCAATGCCGACATTAAGGACATCTTCAGCCACAGTTGCGACACGGATGAATTCACCAAGGCTGCCCCGCACCGTTTCGGAGCTGGCAAAATCAATGCCTACAAGGGACTGCTCTACGTGCTCGGCCTCGACACCGGCATTCAGGGACTCAGTCAGAAACAGCCGGATAACATCACCTTCCGCGTAGAAAACGGACAACTGATAGCAGAGGGAGCAGAAGACGGTACAGCCGTTACGCTTTACAACCTGTCAGGTGGTATCGTTCGCCAGACCACCGTCCAGGCTGGCAGCGTCAGCCTCGCAGGCCTCCAGAAGGGCGTCTATGCCGTGCAGCTCGGCAAGCTCGGCTCCACCCTCATCCGCCTGTAAAACTATCTCCTGGGGCCAGGCCCCAAGTTGCAAAAACAATAGAGGGGCACCCAGCGAGTGCCCCTCTATTGGTTACATTTTCACTCCACTGTCCATGGGCGCAAAGCTGCCAGGAACTTCTGTGCCCATTGTACAACGAATTTGTGGAACATGTGTCAATTTCTCAGCCTAAAGACGTTTGATTCCCGATAGATTCATCTAAATTCTCGTTCTTCACGCGGTAGTTGATGTAGTTGTAGGAGATGCTGGTTGTCAAAGAAACTTTGGCTGTGATGCGTACCTTCATCTACAGATTATTGACAATAGCCTGAATCTTAGCCTTGGTCTCGTCGGTCTTCTGCTCGTCAATCTTGGCGGTGACGATACCAGAGTCCTCTGCATGCCAGTAATTGCAGATGTCGTGATACTCAGCCGTTGCGCCAGAATAAACACCAGGCGAATAGGAGGACATCAACAGTGCCATTTTCTTCACCTTGGCAGGACTGTTCACGCAGTACATACGCTGGATGGGAGCCTGAATCTGGGCGCAGAGCGTGAAGTAATAGATAGGCGCAGCCAATACCAGCACCTCGGCCTCGTCCATCAGCGGGTAGAGTTCCTGCATGTCATCCTTCTGGATGCAGACCCCGTTGCCCTTGTTGTGACAATACTCGCAAGCCAGACAGCCTGCAATCTTCTTGCGTGACACGTTGACCAGCGTCACCTTGTGACCTGCTGCCTCGGCAGCGTTCTTGTACTCTTCCGCCATCCAAGCGGTGTTTCCTTTGGCTCTCGGAGAAGCCTGTAAAATCAGAAT
>CAMHAM010000023.1 GCA_946183415.1 uncultured Prevotella sp. | reverse complement strand
CAACGTAGCCCAACTTTTCTGGGCATTAATCCACTCGACAATTTCGTCTATCTTCCGAACGTCGAACTTAATACCCAGAACATCATTCTTCACATGAAACACTGATTCGAAAACAACTACGAATAGGCAAACGATGACCAGCATCTTAACGGGCGGGAACGACACCTGGCGATGGCCGCTGATATAGTCGCGCACCAGATAGCCCGGACGCCCCAGCAGCTGTACGAGCGTATAGGAGAGCGAACGGGAGTCGAGCCCCCAGAGCAGTGCGATGTTATCGCGGATGGAGCGCCACCCCACCCGACCCACCTCGGCACGCTGGCCGCAGCGCGGACAGAAATTGTCGGAAAACTCCGTGCCGCAGTTATGGCAATGCCGCACCTCGCCCTCATGCCGATTGACATAGCACGGCTCTGCCTGCTGCCAGCGGCAGAAACGGTGGTAATATTGTATTAACTGCTCTTTGTCCATCAGTTCGTCCGGCATAAGTGCCATCATATCGGTTTTATACGATACACGGCTGCAAAGTTACGAAAAGTTTGTGAATTATGTTTCGAATTTAGAAAAAAATTATGGGAGAGTAGTAAAATCTCGAACTCACAGGGAGTCAGACCCCCTGTGAGCTATGAGCTAGGGTCACACGGTGCCAGACACGCTATGACAAGGCTCACGAAGGGTAGATCCTTCGTGAGCCGTGACGGGTTTTGATGCTCTGCTTTACGACTGATCAGAAGCCGTAGCACTTGGTCAGGAAATAGGTTCGCTCCCAGTCCACAATCTTTCTCTGCGACTCCTTCTCAGGATGGATGTTGAACTCGTCGAATACCATCACTTGCTTGTCCTTCAGGTCGTAGAGCGGCCACGCCTTGGCTTTACCGTCGGGAGAGAGTTCTGCAGACGGAAGTCTTATCCTGCGTTGCAGTGATGCAGTGTTGCAGTTCGTGGAGATGCCTTCCCTATCCCCAAAAATATATCTATATATTTATATATATGCTATATATATAAATATATAGAATTAATTTTCAAGTTTGGAGGTATGTAATTTTTAACTGCAACACTGCAACTGCAACGTTTTCATGGCAAAGACATGATGACGGAGCTGAAGGCACACTATTTTAAAAGTGTCTTTTTGGGTGTCATTTTTCGATTATTTTTTTGAAGACATTGGAAAAATTCGTACCTTTGCATTGTCAATGAAAAAAAACGAAATTTGCGGCCTAACTGGGCAACAAAAATTTCCTAGCGCGCAGGCACGTGTTTCCTAGTAAAATCGCAAAAAGGAGTCTAATCAGCGACATACAAAATTAATTGACAAACAATTTATTAACCATTAAAATTTGAATTGAATTATGGCATTGAAAGTGCACGCTGGGGTCAGGCCCCAAAGTAAAATTCTTCCCTCTGGGGTCAGGCCCCAAAGTAAAGTCGCAAGCGGCTGTACCTTGGTGCCAGACCCGAGGGCTGCAGAGGGAAATTCGTCGAAAAAAATCCAGGAAGTCGTCGAAATCCATTTTGAACGAAATGGAAATCATCCTATCTTTGCAGCGTCAAAAGAACAAAAAATAAAATAAGATAGATATGAAACAGTTTAAAACATTTTTCGTGATGATGGTGATGATGATGACATCACAGGTGATGATGGCCCAGACGACGGTGAAGGGCGTGTTGATGGACGAGACGCTGGGAGAGGCGGAGCCCTTCGCCACCGTACGCGTGTTCAAGGCGGGCAAGACTGAGAAGCCCGTCGCCATGTTCCTGACCAACGAGAACGGTGAGTTCAAGCAGGAGGTGAAGGGCAAGGGGCGCTTCGACATCGTGTTCAGCAGTATCGGCAAGGAGGATCTGAAGCAGACCGTCACACTCGGACAGGAGAACCCGCTCGACATGGGTACCTTATATATTAAGGAGAACGCCACGATGCTGAAGGGCGTGGAGATCGTGGCCCAGAAGCCTCTGGTGAAGATGGATGTAGACAAGATGACCTACAACGTGGCTGAGGACGAGGACTCGAAGTCGAACACCGTGCTCGACATGTTGCGCAAGGTGCCGATGGTGACCGTTGACGGACAGGATAACATCACCGTGAACGGCTCGTCATCCTTCAAAGTCTACGTGGACGGTATGCCCAACGTGATGTTCTCGTCGAACCCCTCGATGGTGTTCAAGAGTATGCCTGCCACTGCGGTAAAGAGCATTGAGGTGCTGACCAACCCCGGTGCGAAATATGATGCCGAGGGTGCCGCTGGCGTGCTGAACATCATCATGAACAAGCAGGACGGACAGGGCGTTCAGAGCATGAACGGCTTCAACGGAACGGTGCGCGCATCGGCAGGCAACAAGCAGCTCGGCGGTAGCGTGTTCATCAACGGACAGCAGGGCAAACTCTCGTACAGCGCTAACGTGATGACCTCGTATAACACCCCTGGCAACACCACGACGGAAACGGAGCAACTGCAGGACAACGGCAACAGCCAGCTGATGACGTCGGACAACGACCTGAAGACACCGTTCACCATGGGAAGTCTGACACTCGGCTATCAGATCGACTCAATGAGCGTGCTGAACCTCACAGCGCAGGTGAACTCGATGACGATGAAGACAAACGGCACCTCGATGACCACCATCAACAATGGCGGACAAGGCACAGAATTCAGCTACGGCAGTACGACGGACATGAAGAACTCGCGCACCTCATTCAACGGGAGCCTCGACTACCAGCGATTCTTCAACAAGGATCACACACAGTCGCTGGCACTGACCTACCAGCTGAACTACAGCCCCGCCAAGACGGAGATGACTAACATCTTCAACACGCAGTCGACGCTGATGGACCTGACCAACCGCTACTCGGAGAGCAAGAACAACACGACGAACCACACTTTCCAAGCAGACTACACGATGCCGTTAGGAACAGGACAGACGCTGAGCCTCGGGGCCAAGCTGCAGCTGCACGACGCCACTGCCGACTCGAAATACTACCTGAAGGATGTCTACGACCCCAGCTCGAGCAGCGACTATGAGTATAAGAACTCGATCCTCGCAGGCTACGGCGAGTATGCAGGAAACTTCAACAAGGTGGGCGTGAAGGCGGGACTACGCTACGAACACACCTGGCAGGACGTGGAGTACCACCTGGGCAACGGCGAGGACTTCACGAAGAACTACGGCAGCCTCGTGCCGACTGCCAGCCTGCAGTACACGCTCTCGCAGGGCTCGAACCTCGGTCTGACCTACAATATGCGCATCTCGCGCCCTGGTATCAGCTACCTGAACCCTTACGTGGACAAGACAAATCCCATCGCCATCAGCTATGGAAACCCTGAGCTCGGCGTGGAGAAGAATCACAACCTCTCGCTGGTTTACAATCTCTTCACTCCGAAGCTGATGGTGAACCTGAACCTGCACCACAACTTCGTGGACAACGCCATCTCGCAGTACAGCTTCTACGACGCTGAGAACCTGCTCAACACGACTTACGGCAACATCGTGAAGCGCCACCAGACGGGACTGAACGGCTACGTGAACTACTTGCTGACAAAGGACACACGAATATTCTTCAACGGCGGCGTGAACTATCTTGACCTGCGCAGCGACGCACTCGCTCAGAGCAACAGCGGATGGACAGCCAACGCGATGGTAGGTCTGCAGCAGACTCTGCCCTGGGACCTGAAGCTCAGTGCCTTCGCCATCACATCGACCAAGAACTATACCCTGCAGGGATGGAGTGGTGGATTCAATCTGGTGACGGCAAGCCTGTCGAAGTCGCTACTGAAGGACAAGCTCAACCTGAGCGTAAGCGGAATCCTCGGACTGAACAGCGGCGGTAAGCTGAACATCGAGAGCGAGAATCGCGGCAAGGACTTCGTCAGCCGCACGAGCGTCAAGGTGCCCATCTACGGCGTGACCTTCACCGTCAGCTACACCTTCGGAAACTCGAAAGTGAAGACCAAGCAGCACACCAGCCGCGTAGAGAACGACTTCATCGAGCAACAGTCGCAGGGCGAGGTGATCAACAACGTGGGCAATGTGCAGTAAAAAATATCAAGGAATATATTTGGTAGTTTAATCGTTAATTCGTAATTTTGCAGTCGTATGAAGGATTTCTTGAAAGAACTTTATGAGGCAATGGGGGGAAGACACCTTTCGCTGTGGCTGGTGCAGATTGCCGTGTGGGCCATCATCATCCTGGCTCTCCCCATGGCCACATGGCTCAGTACGCAGGACGCAGGAGCTGCCAAGACTTCATTCAATGTCGTGTTTGACCTGCTGCTGTCGCCGTTCCTGATCTATTTCGTGAACTTCTACGTGTTCGGACCTATCCTGTTCTTCGCGGATGAAAAGGAAGCCCGTGCTTTCCGCCTCTACAACAAACTGAGCAACCGGATGCGCTACCTGATCTTCGCCCTGTGTAATCTGATTGCGATTCCATTGTTCAATAGCAAGTTCTTCATGCTATGGTTCCATCGTAACAGCATCCCCAATATGCCCGAGATGACTACTAACATGTGGATCGGTTTCTTCGGTGGCATGTTTATGTTCTTTCTGCTCAACTGCATCGTGGCAGCGATCGCCATCGGCATCCGCCACTTCATCCGCACCCGCCAGATACGTCAGCAGCTGAAGGACGAACAAGCCAAGCACACGGAGGCGGAGCTCGCCTGGCTGAAGAACCAGATCAACCCCCACTTCCTCTTCAATACGCTGAACAACATCTCGAGTCTGACGCAGATCGACCCCGATGCCGCTCAGGATGCCATCGCCCAGCTCTCCGACCTGCTGCGCTATGCGATGTACGAGACCAACAAGAAGACGGTGCCCATCAGCGGTGAGGTGGAATTCATGCGCAACTATATCGAATTGATGAAATTACGCTGTAATGAGAAGACGGAGGTAAAAACCACCTTCGACATCGAACAGAACATGGATATTGCCCCGCTGCTCTTTATCTCACTCATCGAGAACGCTTTCAAGCATGGCGTGAGCAGCAACCGTCCGTCGAAGATCGACATCCGTCTGGTAACGGAAGGCGACGACCTGGTCTTCACTTGCAACAATACAAACTATCCCAAAGACGATGCTGACCGTAGCGGATCGGGCATAGGCCTCGAGAACACCCGCCGCCGCCTCGACCTGATGTATCCTGACCACTACACCTGGCAGCAGTGGCTTGAGAATGACATCTATCACGTACGGGTGACATTAAACATTAAAGATTAAACATTAAAAGATGAGTTTGAGCTGTATAATAGTCGATGACGAGCCACTGGCGGTGAAACTGCTGGAGTCGTTCGTAGCCAAGACACCTGATCTGGAGTTGCTGGGGTCGTTTACTGACTCCGTAGAAGCCATCAATGCCATCAGGGAGAAGCGGCCACAGCTGCTCTTCCTCGATATCCAGATGCCCGACCTCAACGGGATGGAGCTGGCCCACATGCTGCCAGAGGGCACGAAGGTGATCTTCACCACCGCCTTCAAGGAGTATGCTTTTGAGAGTTACGAGGTGAGCGCACTCGACTTCCTGCTGAAGCCCATCCGCTATAACAAATTCCTCGCTGCTGTAGAGAAAGCAAAGGAGTGGTTTACGGTTTACAGTTTACAGTTTACAGGTGATTTGCAGGCAAACTCCTCTGAACCCTCAGAGTTATCATCTGTAAACCGTAAACCGTCAACTGTAAACCAAAGCTCAACCATCTTCCTCAAAGTCGACGGTGAATACCGACAGGTGGCACTCGACAAGATTATCTATGTCTGTGGTATGAAGGATTACGTGATGTTCTACCTCGAAGGCGAGCGGAAGGCTCTGATTACGCACCTGACGATGAAAGCGGTGGAGGAGATGCTGCCCCAGCAGCTCTTCATGCGCGTGAACCGTTCGTATATCGTGGCACTCGACAAGATCCGCAAGGTAGACCGCAACGACTGCATCTACATCGGTGAGGAAGGCACTTCTGCTGAGATTATCCGCGTCACAGAAGCCTACCGCGAGACATTCCAGCAGTATCTTCAGTCGAAATTCCCTGGTGCCTGATAATCACTGTACACGCCCCAGCATCTTCACACGGCGCTCGAAGCTCTCACGATTGTCGAGGGCTCCGTTCTTGATGCGGGCACGATAATTATAGATGGTGTTTACGCTGTAGTGGAGGAACTCGGCTATCTTCGACGAGTCCTCGATGCCCAGACGGATGAGGGCAAAGATGCGGATTTCGGTGACCAGGCGGTTGTCGTCTCTCTTCTGGAACCGCATTTCGGGCTGCAGGAGGGCATTGAACTCATCGACGAAATTGGGGTAAAGGTGCAAGAATACGGAGTCGAAGTTCTGCAGCAGCTCGTCGAGCTCGCGCTCTTTCAGCTCTGATGATTTCGAGAGGCGATAGAGTTCTTCCAACTCCTTGTTCTTCATCTTCTTATTAACCATCTTGCGGTAATCGTCGAGTTTGTCGATATATTGCGAGCAGAGGCTCATGAAGCGCCCGATATACTCCTCCTTCACCTGATTGCTCTCTGAGAGCTGTGAGTTGAGGGCCGAGAGCTGGGTGTTGAGTGTTGAGAGTTCTTCCGTCTGTGTAGCCAGCATACGATTGGCGCCCTCAAGTTCATCATTCGAGGTTTTCAAAGCCTGACGGGCGGCATCGAGCTGACGATTACGGCGATGGAGGAAGAAGAGAACCCCCAGAAGCAGAATAGCCAGGACACTCACCACCACGACTGACGTCCAGAGCACCTTTGTGTTATGGTCGACGGCCTTCTGATAATTGTTCTCGATGACATTCAAGATGGGCGTAATCTGCCAAGAGCGCATACGGGTGTTGAAGCGGTTGTTGCAGTCCCACGTGAATCGGATATACTTATACGAGCGCTCCAGATCGCCCTTATCGTTCAGGATTTCTGCCAACTGCAGGAGCGATGCCTGATCCATCACCGCATAGCGGATATCGCTGAGAGCCGACTGCGCCAGCCAATACTGCTTTTCCTCTGCCGTCTCGCTACTCATCCATCGGTAATAGCAGACGATTGCATAATCACGGCTGTCGGGGGCTACCAGACGGAGCCACTTCTCACTGATGGCACGCGCTTCTGCCATACGGTTCTGCTCCTGCAGCTGATAGATCCTGTTCATATAATAATCAGGGCTGTCGTGACTGGCAATCGCAAAGAGCGAGTCGCGGTAGAGCGAACGGTTCTTATAGTAGCCACTCTGCATGGAAAGGATCTTCGAGTAATAACCCAACTCGCCGTAGACATGCATCTGCGTCATGTAATAGTTTCTCAGGCCAACACTGTCGAGCTCGTTTTTTTTGACGGATTTCAGGAAGGTAAGCGCCTCGCTGTAATAACCTACGGTAGAACACTGGAAGGCTCTGAGCACACGACAGTTGCCGACACGAGCGGGCTGATTCATACGGACCGCCCACTGTTCAGCCTCGTCGATATAGAAAAGAGCAGAATCGTTCATAAAGGACTTGTAGGACTCATACAACTGGAATGCCAGTTGATATTTCTCCTCAGGAGCTGACGCCTTGACGTATTTCAGACGCTTCCCCTCAATCTCCTTTTCGTATTCGGCCACATATTCGGGTGAGTGATCAATAGCCTCATCAATCTGCTTATAGATAGCCTGCAAATCATCATCATCCTTGGCATTGAGAGGCAGAACAGCCAGGAAAAGCAATATTAATAGTTGTAATTTCTTCATAAAAAGCTAGTTTCGGTGCAAAGATAAGCAAAATAATGATACGAACCAAATAATAATACATAAAAATGAAAAAGGACGAATACATCGCGTACTCGCCCTTCGAAAGGTAACAACTTTTTACTAACTACAACTACTAACTAAAATTACTCATAACTATATAGAAAACTATTGCAATTCGAAAGAAATCTTACCCGTCAGATTGTCGGAGGCCGTTCCCACCAGAGCCTCGAAGATACCTGGCTCTGCCGTCCACTGACCCTTAGCCTCGTTGTAGAAGCTGAGGGCGTCGCAACCAATTGTCAACGTGACATCCTGACTCTCGCCTGGCTGGAGGAAGACTTTCTGGAAAGCCTTCAGCTCCTTTACAGGACGCTCTACAGAGCACTGCTTATCGCTGATGTAGAGTTGAACGGTCTCGCTACCAGCACGACTACCCGTATTGGTGACGCTGACGGTAAAGGAAATCTGACCACCAGCAGTCAGCTGCTTCTTATCAGCCACCAGCTTACCCAACTTGAAGGTGGTATAGCTCAGTCCATGTCCGAAGGCGAAAAGCGGGCGAATCTTCTGTTTGTCAGTCCAGCGATAGCCCACGAAGATACCCTCCTTATACTCTTCGTCGATAATCTTGTAGTCGTCGCGCCAAACACCAGGGAAGGCGTTCAGGGCATGGGCGCCACAATCATCAAGACGCTGATACCACGTGAAGGGGAGCTTACCTGAAGGATTGGCATCGCCCACGAGGACAGAAGCCAATGCCTCGCCAGCCTCAGAGCCGATGAACCATCCCTGCACAATAGCGGGTACGCTTTTCACCCAAGGCATAGCTACGCCATTACCAGAGATGTTCACATAGACCAGGTTCTTATTGACCTTTGCAAGTGCCTCTATCAGCTGATCCTGAGCATAGGGTAAGCCATACTGCTGGCGATCGTGCCCCTCGCAGTCCTGATAGTTGCTCTTGTTCAGACCGCCAAACACAATCACATAATCGGCACCCTTTGCTTTCTCCACAGCCTCAGCCAGCAGTTCCTCCGAGCTGCGGGTCTCAGCGATGCTACGACCTACGGTCACACCGTTATAGCTCTGAACCGTATCGCCGACATAGCCACGTGCGTAATCACACTGTACACCGTACTTTGCGCACTGGGCAGCCAGACCATCGAGAGGCAAGATCTCCTTCTGTACCTTCAGCGAAGAGGAACCTCCGCCAACGGTCATCATCTTGATGGCATTCTCGCCTACCACAAGGATGCGCTTGCCCTTCGAGAGACTGAGGGGGAGCAGGTTGCGCTCGTTCTTCAGCAGCACGATACCTTCCTGAGCAATCTTCAAAGCAGCATCGTAGTGACTCTCAGAGCAGAGGAAACCGAAGGGCTTCTCACGCTTCATCGTCGTACGATAGAACAAGCGCAAGATGCGGCGCACCTTCTCGTCGAGTTCCTTCGTTGAGTACTTGCCATCCTGAATCAGTCGCTTATAAGGCAGCGCCAGGAAATAATTGTCGTAGGCATTTGTGGCTCCCATCGTCAATCCGTCAGTCCATGAGCCAAACTCCAGATCGAGTCCATTCGTGATGGCCTCTTCCGTATCGTGACATCCTCCCCAGTCAGAAACGACTACACCATCGTATTTCCAGTCGCGCTTCAGGATCTGGTTCAGCAATATATTATTGTGGCAATTGTGTTGGTTCTTATAAAGATTGTAGGCACCCATGATGCCCCATGTGCCAGCCTCGGTGACTGCTGCCTTGAAAGCTGGCAGATAGATCTCGTGGAGCGCACGGTCGCTGATAACGACATTCACCTGATGACGATACTCCTCATCGTTGTTCAGAGCGTAGTGCTTCACACAGGCTGCGACGCCCTTTGACTGGAGCCCCTGAATATAAGGTACCACCATGCGCGAAGCCAGCCAAGGATCCTCGCCCATATACTCGAAGTTGCGGCCTCCGAGAGGGGTGCGATAGATGTTCACGCCAGGCCCCAGGATCATACCTTTTCCACGATACAGAGCCTCTTCACCCAGACTCTCGCCATAGAGACGTGCCATCTGGGGATTCCACGTAGCTGCCAAACAGGTGAGCGCAGGGAAAGCCACACAGGAATCGTTGGTCTGTCCTGCCTGCTCCCACTCGTCCCAAAGCACATCAGGGCGCACGCCGTGAGGGCCGTCGTCCGTCCAGAAATCAGGGAATCCCAAGCGCTTTACTCCTGGACTGCTGAATTTACTCTGAGCATGTATGACGGCAATCTTCTCGTCGAGTGTCATGCGACTCAGGGCGTCGTCAATACGCTGCTCTACAGGTTTGCTCTCATCGAGATATACGGGCAAGTTTTGTGCCTCAGCTGATGCCGAAGCGCTGAAAAGGATGGCAGACATTAATATTTGTTTCATAACTTATGACTTAAAATAAGAGTATTTATTTCAACCCCATGCTCTGGATATAGTCCGTCTGCGGGGTACAATTTTCAAAGCGGCTGTTCTCAGCAAACTGCTTGAGCAGCTGGCGGAACAGAGATTGGTCAGGACGTGCTTCGCGCCACTCCTGATACGTGTTACGTGAGGTCTCGGAATACTTCACCACGATGCTGTCCCAACCCTCGGGACGCTTGATGCCCACCATACAAGAATTGTCGACTTTCTTATAGGGCCAGAAGGTATAGCCGATATTGACATCCTTCAGCACCTTGACGAAATCGCTCTGCCACTCCATCGTGTTATGTCCGAACTCTCCCATATACATAGGACGATTGATGGAGTCGCGGAAATTGACGTAATGAGTAATAGCCTCCTTGGTGGCTGGACCGCCATAGCGATGACAAGTGTACATCAGCTTGTCGTCGTAGCTGGCATCGTCGAGCATCCAGAAGAAACTGTTCCAATGGGCACCGCCCAAAAGGATGATATGGTTTTGATCGACCTCGCGGATGCTCTTCACGCAACGCTTATAGAGAGGCTGCAGCATCTGGTAAAGCGAATTCTTGTTCTCGAAATAATGGGCAATGGGCTCGTTCATCAGTTCATAGCCGAGAATGGTAGTCTCGTTCTTATAGCGATCAGCTATTTCACGCCATATCTGGCAGAACTGCTGTTGTGAGGATTCACTCTCATAGATCCAAGGATAGCCGTAGCTATCATCGATATTATCACCCGTCTGTCCACCTGGGCAGTCGTGCATATCGAGAATGAGAAAAAGATTGTTGGCGCGACACCAGCTAACGACACTATCAATGCGCTCATAACCGTCTTTCGCACCTGTCTGTCCCATATAGTCCTCGTCAGTGAAGAGTTTGTAATTGAAAGGCAGACGGATGGTGTTTGCTCCCTGTGAAGCAATAAAATCGATATCGGCACGAGTGACATAGTTATCCTTGAACAGTCGCCAGAACTCGGCTGTAGCCTCAGGACCCACAGCTTCCTTGAAGAGCAGGTCGATCATCCAAGCCGAGTTCGTGCGACCAAAGCCGAACATGTAGCCCTCGGGGTTCAGCCAGTTACCGAGGTTCGTTCCCTGAATAAACAATTTTTCACCATTAGGCTGAATAAGGTCAGCACCTTGTAGGGTGACAAAGCCTGAAGGCACCGGCTCGGAGCTGCCGGTACAGGCTGCCAACAGAAATATGGTTAAGGATAAGATACAATTTCTCATCGCTGTAGGTATATTTTATGATTATGAATATAGGCACCACGCTGTACGGGCTTGGGAATCAGTCGTCCACTTAAATCATAGTAACCGTCATCAGCTTTAGCGGCAGCAACAGGTGCAGGCGTGCTGAGTCCTGTAGAACCAGACTTCTGATATACCCGGACATAATCCACCAGCATCTCTGCAGGCAGCGCACTCTCATCGACGCCCTTTGCTCCACCCCAGTCGCCACCCCAGGCAAGATTGAGGATGATGTAGAAAGGATCGTCGTAGGGCCAGTCATCACGACCTAAGCCACGATTAGCATACTCGAGCTGCAACTTGCCGTCGACATAGGTTGTGATTTTCTCTGCCGTCCATTCGATACCATAGATGTGATAGTCGTCTTCTGCTCCCTCGCAGAGCATCTCGTGGGTTACCTGAGTGCCATTTGAATGAACATGCGCAATGGCATGAAGACTCGACGAAACGTAGTTGGGATGATAGCCCACTTCCTCCATAATGTCAATCTCGCCATCAGCAGGCCACGACCTAAAGTTTACAGGCATCATCCAGAAAGCTGGCCATGTGCCCTTTCCTTTCGGCAGTTTGATACGTCCTTCGATGTAGCCATAGGTCCAGCCTCTCTTGACTTTGGCATAGACACGACCAGAGAATACCTTATTGCCCTCCTTGATACAGCGAATGATCAGTGCATCATCCTTCACCTCAGTCACAAGGTTGCCTCCTGGGGTTGCGTGATTGACATAATATTGCAATTCGTTGTTCACCCAGCCCTTGCTCTTCATCTCGTGAGTCCAGTCGTCGCTGTTCAGCGTAGTCCCGCTATCAAACTCGTCGCTCCAATCAAGCACATAGCCTTCAGGCACGAATCCAGACGGCTCGTGAGTTGGGGTCAAGGGAGCGCTCGTCTGAGCTGCAAGCTGAAGCATGACTGCCAAGCACCCTGATGTGAGAAAAAACCTAAGCATATTAATTAACTTTGTATAAAAGGTGAGTGAGCACCACAAGCAAGGGTGCTCACCCTATAATCATTGTTTACTGTTCTGCGAGATACATCCCGATGATATTGACATGTGTACCAGCAGGTGTACCACCGAAGTCGAGGCAGAGGCGGAACTTGCCATCGAAGCCATTACGATCTGTGAAGACGATAGCTGTAGGAACGTTTGCAGCCACAGCGTGACGATCAGCAGAGAGGAATGTGTTGTCGTCGGCATCGTCCTGAGGCTTCACGGTAAGGCCAGGAACATTATTGTCAGCCAATACCACGATTGAGAAGTTGTACTTCTTGCCTGCACTCAGTTTCACATTGTCGAATGGGATATGTACCTGACCCTGCCACTGGTCGCCACCCATACCACTGGGGATAGTGAGTGAGAACATGGCTGGAGAGTCGCCTTCGTGCTCAGGATCTGCAATCTGACCCCATCCACCATCAGCAAACCAGAAGCGGAAGTCAGCTCCGAAGGGCTGATCCTTCAGCAGGTTCTTGCTGTCGTTATAGTCGAATGGTGCGATATTGGCATCATCGTGCTCTGTCAGATATGCACGCTTAACGGTAAACTCAGCCCCAGCAGGTGCGCCAGCAAAGTCGAGGGCAATCTTGAAAGGACCATCGAAACCAGCCTTATTGCTCAGAGCGATTGTATTAAGACCTTCATGGAGAGGATACTGAGCATCAGTGAAGAATGTGTTGTCATCACCTTCCATCTGAGGCTTCACAGTAGCCTTGACACCTCCAACAGGACTGATAATCACGATTGAGAAATCATAGTTCTTACCAGCACTCAGAGCAGGACCGTTGTGCTCGATGTGAACCTGAGCCTGCCACTGGTCACCACCAGTGCCTGCAGGGATGGTAAAGTTGAGACCATCAGTCAGGTTTCCTTCGATATTGGGATTCAAGCCACCTGACCAGTCAGAGGGTGAGAACCAATGATTATAGTCAGGCTGCCAGTCTGCCAGCAGGTTGGTACCTGCCGTGAAGCCCATCCATCCCTCGGGTTCATCAGCAGCATCAGGATCCTTCCAGTTCTCTGCGATAGAGTAAGAAGTGGTAATCATCTGCTGATCGCAAGCAGAGAAGGCATAGAGCTGAGCGGTGTAATCACCCTTCTTCTTGACGATCTGGGTGATAGAGTTGCCTGCAGCTGTCTCAATAAGCGACTTTCCGTCGAGGCTGATGTAATAGCGCACGCCACTCTGAGCCTGAGAACTGTTAGTAACGGTCACCACATTGTTCTGTCCAGTCTCGTCGGCAGAGACATTAGCACTGATAGAGAGTGCTGAAGTGTTGACGGGAGAACCGCCTAAGCTGTGGTCATCGCTATCCACTGGGTTGCATGATGTAAGCCCAAAAGCGAACATGCCAGCCGCAATGACACTGAATAATATCTTTTTCATAATCATCTTGCTTTTTTATCTGTTAATGGATTAATAACCAGGATTCTGCTTCAGTTCGAACTCAGTACCCTTAGTGGCATCGATTTCTGCCTGTGGAATCGCAACGTACTTATCTGTTTCAGTCCAGTCGCGAGAGGTATTCAAACCAGGAACATTGTCAACGTGCAGTACATTGGTGATACCCCAGCGTACGACATCATAGTAACGGTGTCCCTCACCTACGAACTCCAGGTGATTCTCCTTCTGGATATTCTCCAATGTCAGAGGTACACGATGGTCCTGATCGCCAAATGCACGATCGCGCACCTGATTCAGGCAGTCTGTACCACTCACGCCATCCACATCACCCGTGGTAAGTGTCAGCTCAGCATAGGCAAGCAGTGTCTCAGCATAGCGGAAGATGCGGAGGTTGTTGCACCAGTTCAAGTCGCCAGTACCAGTGGGCTTGTGATAGCTTGTGCGGGCTGCATACTTGCCCAGCCAGAGGCCGGTATCCTGGAAGCGCAGCACGTAGCTGGCACCCCATGCGGTGGTGTTCTTGTCGCCAACATTACCACCGGTACCATCACCACGGAGGTCGCGGATTGATGCATCACGGCGCTGGTCGCCATTCTCAAACATGTCATAAGCCTCAGGACGTACGGGACCGAATCCCCATCCACCTTCAAATCCTGCATCACCACCCAGACCGTTGGGAGAGATGTATGAGGGCAGGTTGGTACCACCACTATTCCATGATGTACCCCAGTCCTTAGTAAGTGGCAAGAGGTTTGCCTCAAAGATTGACTCACTGCAGAACTCATTAGGCTGCAGCCACATAGCCTCATAATCGGGCATCAGAGAGAACTTGCCACTCTTGATGATGGCAGCCAGGCCCTTGGCAGCTTCCTGGTACTTGGCCTGATCTTTCTGGTACATCACGACACGTGCCTTCAGCATATAGGCTGCAGCCAGACTGGCGCGACCATTATTAACACCATCATTGGTATTCATCTCAGCATCAGTGAAATTCTCGATAGAACCATCTACATCCTTAATGATCTGAGCATAAACCTCATCGGGAGAGAGCTGACGGCATACATAGGGAGGCTCGAAAAGTGTCTCCTGGAAAGGTACAGCGCCAAAGCTGCGCCAAAGCATATAGAGATAGTAGGCGCGAAGGAAGAGTCCCTCAGCCTTGTACTTCTTAATCAGAGCAACCTCTGCGGGGTTATCGGTAGTGGCTGTTTCCACCAGTCCGAGTGCACTGTTCACACGAGTAATACCAGAAGTATAGATGTTCCAAGTACCGCTCAGTGTCAAGTTACCACTGGTATTGAACATGGATACAGCCAGGTTCATACCATTCATACCGTCGTTGGCGTCACCACCACCCTTCCAGATATCATCCGACTGGATGTCACCTATGTAGGCAGACGACTCGTAAGAGCCATTGGCGTATGAGTCAAACATCAGAATCTGGTAAGAGGCAGCCAGACCAGAATTAATGTTCAGAGGGTCACCGGCAGCTCCGGAAGCACCCTGTGTAGTAGGTTCAGGCTCCAGGAAAGAGTCGCCACACGATGTGAGCACCATGCCTGATGACAAGACCGCTACTGCGATATATAATTTAAGATTTTTCATTGTCGTATATATTTTTGTGATTAGAATGTAACGTTAGCACCAACAGTGATAGTACGTGACTGTGGGTAAATACCCTTATCAACACCGAGTGTGGTGTAGCCACCAGAAGCAAGTTCCGGATCGAAGCCCTCGTAACCTGTGATGGTGAAGAGGTTCTCTGCACCAACATATACGCGCAGGCGCTGGATAGAAGCGTGACGTGTGAGGTGCTGAGGAAGAGTGTAACCAATCTGTGCATTCTTCAGACGGAGGTAAGAACCATTGTGGATATAGATATCCGATGATTTCCAGTTACCGTTTGGATTGGCTGATGTCATGCGGGGAATCGAATTAGACGTTCCCTCACCATGCCAGCGATCCATAATCCATGAAGGACGGTTCATTGCGGGAACGTCACCACGCTGTGCGAAGTCGAATACATCGTTACCGATGGTTCCCTGCCAAGCCATACTCAGGTCGAAGCCCTTCCACTCAGCACCAAGAGAGAAACCGAAGGTCCAGTCGGGCATACCCTTACCAATCTTGGTACGGTCTTCGTCTGTGATTCTACCATCACCATTGAAGTCTACGAAGCGTACGTCACCAGGCTGTGCAGAGGGCTGCAACTTCTCGCCCTGAGCGTTCACATAGCTATCAACCTCCTGCTGGTTCTGGAAGAGGCCATTGGTCTTGTAACCATAGAAGTAAGGCCAAACCTCACCATTCTTAGCATGTACATAGTCACCAACACCTGAAGCACCAGCACTCTCGTAGTTCTGCTCACCAGAAGCGTTACCCAGTTCTACCAGCTTGTTCTTAGCGTAAGAAGCATTGGCACTGAACCAGTAAGAGAAGTCCTTGATGCTATCCTTCCAGCCGAGTTCGAACTCAAGACCCCAGTTCTCCATTGTTCCGAGGTTGCCGTAAGGCTTGGATTGTCCGATATAGGTAGGTACGTTCAGCTCAAAGAGCATGTCTGTAGTCTTCTTAAAGTAGTAGTCGAAGCCGAAATTCAGACGGCTGCTGAAGAAACGCATATCAACACCGATGTCAGTCTGTGTAGAAGTCTCCCACTTGATATCAGGATTAGCTGCACGGGCAGGTGACGTACCATAGACCATCTTACCAGCCTCTACACCAGGCTGTGTGGGATCAGGGTTCACATTGTAGCTACCACCGAAATAATAGTTCTGACCACCATTCATCAGAGCGCGATAGGTGAAGTCAGGAATCGCCTCATTACCATTCTGTCCCCAAGAGAAGCGCAACTTCAGGACATCCCACCAGCTGGGCTTAGCTTTCTGCATGTATGGTTCATTCCAAACGTTCCATCCAAGAGAGAATGAGGGGAAGGTACCCCACTTGTGGTTAGGACCGAAGTGAGAAGAACCGTCACGACGCATGGTAAACTGCACCATATAACGCTCTGCAAAGTTATAGTCGATACGACCGAAGTAAGAGGCCAAAGATGTGTGGGTCACACCACCATTACCACCCCACAAAGAGGACTCTGTCTCAGGAGCGATAGCAGAATCGATATGTGCATGGATAGGATTGTGGTCGAACAGCTGAGAGTCTCTGCCGCCGATGTTACGTGACTCATAACGTGAAGCTGACTGTCCCAGCACGATTGAGAGGTTATGAGCTTCGCCAAACGTCTTGTTGTAAGTGAAGTAGTTTTCAGTTTGCCAACGCAGACCACGATTCATCTCACTCTGTACCCAGCTTTGGTCTGTGTGGGTCATCGTACCAAGGAAATCCTCGTAGCCATAGCCATCGTAACCCCAGAAAGCGAGGTCAATTCCATAGCTGGTGCGGAACTTCAATCCAGGAAGAATATCGAGTTCTGCGTAGAATGAACCTACGATCTTATCAGAGTTGTTCTTGCCTGCATTGGGGCGATTCAGCTGAGCCAGTGGGTTGGTGAGCTCCTGGAATCCAGCAGGTGGCAAAGAGAATACGCGACCGTCCTTGGTTACTGCATTGGGATGTTCTGTCAGAATCTGAGCGCCCTCTTCCGCTGTAGCATAAGGGGCGACCAGTGGAGAGAATGAAATAGCACTACCCAGGATTGAACCATACTCTGAGTTGGTCTCAATACCAGTAGATGTGTCACGTGTGTAACCAATATTCACACCCACCTTCAACTTATTCAGGAAGTTGCGGTCTGTAGCCTCAAATACGGTGTAGGTAGAATTGGTACGTGCGCTAAAACGCTCGTAGTTTGAACGGCCATAGTTACCACCCACGATACCTTCCTGCTTGAAGTAACCAACAGAGAGGAAGTAGGTCATCTTATCATTACCACCATTGATGCTCAACTGATGCTGCTGTACAGGAGCGTTGTAGTTGAAGGTCTCATCCTGCCAGTCTGTATCAGGACCATTGTAGTTGTGGATGAAGTCGGCTGAGTAGCGAGGTGCGTTACCATCGTTCACCTGGGCCTCGTTCATGATAGTCATATACTCCTTCGCATTCAGCACAGCCTTCTTCTTCCAAGGATTCTGCCAACCAAAGCTGAAGTCGTAGTTGACGTTGGTCTTACCAGACTTACCACTTTTAGTAGTAACGAGTACAACACCATTGGCAGCACGCGAACCGTAGATAGCGGCAGAAGCGGCATCCTTCAGGATTTCAACAGACTCGATATCTGTCGGGTTCAGGTAGTTGATACCACCACCTACTTGCATACCGTCCACAATGTAAAGGGGGTCAGAACTGTTTACCGATCCGATACCACGAATACGAACCTTAGAATCTGAGTTTGGCTGACCAGAAGACTGTGTAATCTGTACACCGCTGACTTTACCCTTCAGAGCATCCTCAATACGTGAGGGCTTCATCAGATTCAGGTCGTCACCATTCACTTTACTGATGGCTGCGGTAACAACACTCTTCTTCTGAACACCATAACCGATTACAACAACATCCTGAAGAGTCTGAGCGTCTTCCTTCAGTGAAATTGTCATACCATTGCGGGCGTTTACCTCGCGAGTGGTGTAACCGATATAACTAATAATAATAGGTGTACCCTCGTTCACCTTCAAAGCAAACTTACCATCAAAGTCAGTGATGGTTCCATTCTGAGGGTTACTCTTTTCTACGATCGACGCACCAATAATTGGTTCGCCCTGATCGTCAGTCACAGTGCCCTGAATTCCAGAGAACTCTTGGGCCCAAGATGCCATTGACACCATGAGGGCCAGTAACATCGTCATTAACCTGCTTTTTTTCATACGTTTTTGTTTTATTATTGTTAATTGAAAGTTAGGATTTACCCTTTCAAGGATTCTGGTGCAAAATTAGACAAAAAAGGCACTCAAAATTCGCAGATTAAACCAGAAAGTGGACGAATACAAACTCGATTTATATTCAAAACACTGTTTTTCAGGTATTTAGCAATTGTGTGTCTCAAAAAAAAAGTGGACGAAATATAGAGGTGTAAAAATTACATTTGTAATACTTTCTTTGCATTTTTCATGCTTTTAGAGGTGTTTATTCACAGGAAACTCCTCAATTCATGACGGAATGCTGAGCAAAACGTCATGAATAAAGGAGTGCTTCGTCAGGTCTTGCAACGGGTGTCAGGAACAACGAGTCCAAAGCCGTAAAGCCCAACGATGATGTAGCAAAGCATTGGAATGACAAATGGAATGACAAGGTTCGTAGCATCGGCAATGACTCCGACAAGTAGGAAACCACAACCACCTACAGGGGTCATCATCAGAATGGAGGAAGCTGTCTTTGTGAGCGAACCCAGTCCACGCAGTGCCAAAGAGAAGATCGTGGGGAACATGACGGCCTCGAAAAGATAAATGGCCAAAAGCCCGATCATAGAATACTCACCAAAGTTCATCAGAACGACCAATGTGGACAAGACACATCCACAACCACAGACAAGTAGCATCACCTCTGGACGTATGTAACGCATGATGAAACTACCACCAAAACGCCCCACCATGAAGAATCCAAGAGCACCCGTAAGTACAATTGAGGCCATACTGTCATCC
The DNA here is from genome assembly GCA_946183415.1 of uncultured Prevotella sp. Classification (GTDB taxonomy): domain Bacteria; phylum Bacteroidota; class Bacteroidia; order Bacteroidales; family Bacteroidaceae; genus Prevotella. Next base: position 23,659 of record CAMHAM010000023.1, on the reverse strand, counting down.
ATCCACCCCTGCCCTGTAACGTAGTTGATGAAGTAGCTGTTGATGGAAATCTCAGCCACCTCATACGCCAACAGGGCTACCACGCCAAAGACGAAGAACTTGTGCTGCCACACCTTACGCAAAGGCTCACGCCCATATTTCGATGTCTCGTCAAGACCATCTTCATGTTTGATCTCAGGCAAGCTGACACGTGAAAATATGGCAGCAATGACAAGCACCACGATGCCAAGGATGACATAAGGCGTGGCCACACTTCCGCCCTCTCCACTGAAAAGGAACTGTCCAACAGCGAAAGTTGCGAAGAGACAGCCCATGCCATTGAACGACTGAGAGAGATTCAGACGACTGGAAGCAGTTTCCTTGGGACCAAGTTCTGTGACATAGGGATTAGCTGCGGTCTCTAAGAACACCAATCCAACACTGATAATAAACAGTGCAAAAAGGAAGGCGCTGAGTGTACCTGCTTCAGTACAAGGCACAAAGAGCAGTGAGCCGATGCCAAAGAGCAGCAGACCAAATACCACGCCTCGACGATAGCCAAAACGATTGATAAAGAGGCCTGCAGGTATTGCCATCAGGAAGTAGCCAAGATAGGTGGTGACCTGAATCATCGACGATTCGGTGATGGAGATATGCATCTCGTTCTGGAAGTGCTTGTTAAGCACATCGAGGATTGCTCTGGCGAAGCCCCAGAGGAAAAACAGGGTGGTTATAAGTATAAACGGCACCAAATACTGATTGGTGCCGTTTTTCATATTGTTACTTCTCATTCGTATCAATTAGTTTCCAAATACCTGCTGCACAAGCACCTCCCACAAACGGGCCAACGATGAAAATCCACAGGTTAGCAAGGGCTGTTCCTCCCTGGAAGATGGCTGGTGCCAAAGAGCGGGCTGGGTTGACAGATGTTCCTGTGTAACGGATACAAACCAGGTGAACAAGAATCAGCGACAGACCGATAGCCAGACCTGCAAAATTATTGGTGGCACCATTGGTCTTGGCTGTTGCACCAAGCACGACAAGTACGAATACACAGGTGAAGATAATTTCTGCAAGCAGACCACCCAGTACAGAGACATTTGCCTGAAGATCATTAGCACCGGTGCCCTCAAGACCTGGCACATTCTCTGTGAGCACATAAAGCAACAAAGAACCGATGAAAGCGCCAATCACCTGGAACAATATATACATACCACAATCCTTGGCATTCATACGACCACTGAGGAAGCAACCTAAAGTGATGGCGGGGTTGATGTGGCAACCACTAATTCCACCAATCGTGTAAGCCATTGCCACCACAGACAGTCCGAAAGCAAAAGCTGTTCCGACAACTGCGGGGATGTTGTTAACAGGATCACATCCTAAACTTACTGCGACACCGCAGCCCATCAATACGAGCACCATCGTGCCTACCATTTCTGCTAAATACTTTTTCATAATGAATCTTTTTAATGGTTTATTGATAATGTTAAATGATTAAATACGTTCTCTTTATTTCGGAAGCTCAGCATCAAGCTGTTCGACAGCCCCTGAGATAGGGTGAAGTGTGAGATGCGTGGTGTAGCGCTTATTGAAGAGAGCACCACTGAGCAATTCAACATGTCCGAACTGTCCTGCTGGGAAATCTTCAGTAACCAGATCCTGAAGGCCATCAGAAACGGAAACACGCATCTTACCAGGAATATTGACATAGATGCCAGACACTTGCTTGTTCTTTTTCTTTGGATCAACAGGCTCTGCTGGAGGAACGGTCTTCAGGTCCTTCACTATAATATAATAAGGTGTACCTGCAAGATCGTCGTTATCAAGCAGTCCGAGTTTCTGAGAGAAGCGGAAAAGCACGTCACGCTGAATATCAGCATCTGGCACGATCGTGAAGGTATATTCTGCCGTATCCTTGCTGACCGTACCAGCAAACAAGGAAGTCAGCACTTGATTTTGAAGATCAAGCTGACTGAGCATCAAACGAAGTTGCTCACCATCCTTGGGCATATTATCAGCTTGGCCTCGCACCAAGAGATTGCGACTCTCCCGGATCTCATAGATATCCTGCGCTGTAAGTTCAGCCATCTTCGCAGTGCTCCCCGCAGAGAGTATCTCCTCACTCATAAAGCTGCGTGGAGCAGGCAGAGGTGCACGAGGAGCTGAAACAAAGTGTTGCACATTAGCTTTTTCTATTGGTTCAGTATTGATGGCCAATAGGACTCCATCATCAGAGAGACGTACATTTGAAGCCGCAGTCTTGGGATCAAACTTCACGGCATAGCGTTTTGCCGTATCGGCTATTGCAACAGGGTGTTGTACAATACTGACAATCCTATAACTGACAGAGGGTTCGAGGGATACGTCACGCATACGCAGAAAACGCTCGGCATAGCGAGAGAACTCACCAGGCTGGTAAGAACTCTTCTCAACCAGCAGAGTAACGTTGACAGCTGTCTTTGGGAGAAAGTATACAGCTCCCTCACTCGTAACACCTGGCTGATAAGGACTAAGCGCAGTCTGAGCACTTAATAGCGTACTCAATAGTAGAAATACGAAAAGGTTTATTCTCCTCATAATCATTCGTTTAATCGTTTAAAGGCACGAGGCAGATACTGGATGAGGTCGCTGGCGATAACACTTTCCTCGCCCAGTTCGCGAGCAGCAATGTCGCCTGCCAGCCCGTGGAGATAGATTCCTACGAGACAAGCATCCTCTTGTTTATAGCCTCTGGCCAACAGACCAGTGATGATACCCGTGAGCACATCACCGCTACCAGCCGTAGCCATTCCTGCATTACCCGTGCTGTTGAAGACAATATGACCATCTGGCAGACAAAGCGACGTATGATGCCCCTTAAGCACGATATAAGCCTGTAGGCGCTGAGCAAGGTCGCGCGCCTTCATGAGACGCTCATAGCTATCGGTAGAACGTCCGACGAGGCGATCGAACTCTTTGGGATGTGGGGTCAAAATCAAGTCTTTTGGCAACTGTTGCAACCAAGCTGGATGGTTAGACAACACGTTGATTGCATCAGCATCGACCACTAAAGGACATTGTGTACGGCGCAACTGAGAGATGACAGCGATAGCAGTCTGCTCACTGGTTCCCAAACCAGGACCAATGCCCACCGCATTGAAGTCCTCTGTGTCAACAGCCTCAGAGAAAATAGTTTCCTCGCGATCGAACTGAATGATAGCTTCAGGTACACTGACTTGCAAGAGCAGACTATTTTGCCTTGGTGTATGGGTGGTACACTTACCCGCCCCTACTCTGAGGCATGCTTTTGTTGCCAATACGGAAGCGCCGCCCATGCCGTAACTGCCAGCAATAATGAGGGCATTGCCCATCTTTCCTTTATGGGCAAAGGGGTCACGAGGCAACAGTCTTGGACGTATATCATTCTCTTCAAGCAATGTAAAGTTAGCATCTGTTTTCGCAATACCTTCCTGACTAAGTCGTATATCGAGAACCTTCAAACGCCCGATGAAAATCTGAGACTCAGGAAACAAGAACGATAGTTTGGGCAACTGGAGGGTAAGAGTCAAATCGGCACGGACAATATTGGCCCGTATATTATAGGTATTGTCCTCTGTCATGAGACCTGAAGGCATATCGATGCTCACGACTTGAGCTGGCGAAGCGTTGATATACTTCACCAATGAAGCGAAACCACCTGCAAGGGGCTTGTTAAGACCTGAACCGAAAAGGCCGTCGACAACAAGCATCCCCGCCTCGAGCTGAGGAGGTTCAAACTCTTGTGTCACCTCTATGAAAGCTTTGGGTCTCTTGTCGAGCAGTCGCTGACGGTTGACGCTACAATCAGCCGACAAATGGCCAGAAATATTAAAAAGGTATGCAGAAACATCGTAATTCCTGTCACAGAGCATCCTGGCAACAGCCAAGGCGTCGCCACCATTATTGCCTGGTCCAGCGAAAACAACAACGCGCGTGGCACTGTTCCATTCGTCGGTGACGGCTTGGGTCAGGGCTTTTGCTGCACGCTCCATCAGATCAATGCTCTTGATGGGTTCGTGCTCTATGGTAAAACGATCTAATTCGCGGATCTGAGCACTCGTAAATATCTTCATTGGTGCAAAAATACGAAAAATATGCTAATGAATGTACGAGTTTGCGGATTTTTTTGTAAATTTGCACAAATTTTTAACTCTTTCAGTGTATGAGCATCGTCAAAATCAAGGACAAAACGTTTGAAACGTCAATTACTGAGGACGTGATTAAAGCTCGCGTCAAGGAGGTTGCACAACAGATCAGCAAGGACATGGCGGGCAAGACGCCACTCTTCCTTGGTGTACTTAACGGCTCATTTATCTTCGCAGCAGACTTAATGCGCGAGATGACTATCCCCTGCGAGATCACGTTTGTAAAACTCGCCTCGTATCAGGGAACCACCTCAACAGGAAAGATTAAAGAAGTATTAGGCATCAACGAAGACTTAACAGGACGGACTGTGATCATTGTGGAAGATATCGTGGAGAGTGGACAGACCATGAAACGCATGATTGAATCGCTTGGCACGAGAAATCCTGCCTCTGTACACATCTGTACCCTGTTCTTTAAGCCCGAGAAACTGCAGGAAGAGTTGCAGCTTGATTACGTAGCTTTCAGCATTCCTGACGACTTCATCGTTGGCTACGGACTTGATTACGACCATCAGGGACGTGAGCTGAAAGACATCTATACGATTGTAAAAGATTAATAACAACAAAAAACAGGATAATGAAGAATATTGTAATATTCGGTGCTCCAGGCTCAGGCAAAGGCACACAAAGTGACATGATGATCGAGAAGTACGGACTGAACCATATCTCTACTGGAGATGTGCTACGTGCTGAAATCAAAAAAGGAACAGAGTTGGGAAAGACTGCTGCCAGTTTTATCGACAACGGACAGCTGATACCCGATGACTTAATGGTGAGCATCCTCGCCTCAGTATATGACTCTTTCGGAGACCATAAAGGGGTGATTTTCGACGGATTCCCCCGTACCATCCCACAGGCAGAGGCCCTGAAGAAGATGCTCGATGAGCGCGGTGACAAAGTGGCTGCGATGATTGAGCTCGACGTACCAGAGGACGAATTGATGAAGCGCTTGATACTGCGTGGACAGCAGAGCGGGCGTGCAGATGACAACGAGGAGACCATCAAAAAGCGCCTTGTAGTCTATCACTCTCAGACCCAGCCACTTATTGAGTGGTACAAGAAAGAAGGTGTGCATTATCATATCAATGGCTTAGGCGAGCTCGACCGCATTTTTGCAGACATCTGCGCTGTGATCGATAAGATCTAGGCAGACCTAGGTAATCCTAGGATACCCCTATACAACAATAAAATATGGAGAGCAATTTTGTAGACTACGTGAAGATTTATTGCCGCTCTGGAAAGGGCGGCAAAGGCTCCATGCACCTACGACACGTAAAATACAATCCCAACGGCGGCCCAGATGGCGGCGATGGCGGCAAAGGCGGTAGCATCATCCTAAGAGGCAACCACAACTACTGGACACTGCTGCATTTGAAGTACGAGCGCCACATCTTTGCCGAACATGGAGGCAATGGAGGTCGTGACAAGTGTCATGGAACTGACGGCAAAGACGTATATATCGACGTGCCCTGCGGAACAGTGGTCTACAATGCTGAGACGGGAAAATACGTCTGTGATGTCACTTACGACGGACAAGAGGTGATGCTACTGAAAGGTGGACGTGGAGGACTCGGAAATTTCCAGTTCCGCACTGCCACAAACCAGGCACCAAGATATGCACAGCCAGGTGAACCGATGCAGGAAATGACCATCATCCTTGAATTGAAACTGTTGGCTGATGTAGGACTCGTAGGTTTCCCGAATGCGGGTAAGTCGACACTTGTATCTGCCCTTTCAAATGCTCGTCCGAAGATCGCCAACTACCCCTTTACCACGATGGAGCCATCTTTAGGCATTGTTGGCTATCGCGATGGGAAATCATTTGTAATGGCTGATATCCCTGGCATCATCGAGGGAGCAGCAGAAGGCAAGGGGCTCGGCCTGCGCTTCCTACGACATATCGAGCGCAACTCATTGCTGCTCTTTATGGTACCTGGAGATACTGATGACATCAAGCACGAGTATGAAATCCTACTGAACGAATTAAGACAATTCAACCCTGAAATGCTCGATAAGCACCGCGTACTGGCAGTAACGAAGTGCGATCTGCTTGACGAAGAACTCATTGAGATGCTTCGAGAGACACTGCCAGAGGATTTGCCCGTGGTATTTATCTCGGCTGTGACAGGCTTTGGACTTGAAGAGCTGAAAGATGTGCTCTGGCGAGAATTGAATGCAGAGAGCAACAAACTTGCTGTCATCACCTCAGAAGATACACTCGTACACCGTGACAAGGACATGAGTCGCTTTGCCCAGGAACTCGCTGAAGAAGGCGAGGACGAGGATATTGAGTATATCGACGAGGAAGAGGTTGAAGACATTGAGGATCTCGACGACTTCGAATACGATGAAGAATACGAAAAAGAATGACCCCAGAACTTCACTATTACCACATTGCCGAGAATGTGACAGCATTCAGCACGACTCGCCACGGAGGCTATAGTCAGGGGAACTATGGCGAACTGAACGTGAACCTTTACTGTGGTGATCATCCAGAAGCCATCGCCAAGAACCGAAAGTTGCTTTGCAAGGCATTGGCTGTAGCTGAAGACCGCCTGGTAATGCCCCATCAGGTACACGATACTGGGGTCAGCCAGATAGGAAAGACTTTTTTCCTGCTATCAGAGGATATCCGTAAACAGGTGCTGGAAGGCATCGATGCGCTGATAACAAACATGAGGCACATCTGTATAGGAGTCTCTACCGCCGACTGCATACCTATTATTATATATGACCCTGAGCACCATGCTGCTGGTGTGGTGCACAGCGGCTGGCGAGGAACGGTAGCCAACATCACAGGGCGCGTAGTCATCTCTATGCAAAGGGCTTATCAATCCAATCCTGAGATGCTGAAAGCCGTGATTGGACCAGGCATCTCTTTGAAGAACTTCGAGGTGGGCGACGAGGTCTATGAGGCTTTCTCAGACGCAGGCTACCCTATGGAGCAGATCAGCCGTAAGGAGCAGAAATGGCACATTGACTTGTGGGCATGCTGTCGCTTGCAACTGGAGGCGACAGGCATCAAAGCCGAGAATATCGAGGAATGTGGTATCTGCACCTATGATGAAGTGGAGGATTATTTTTCAGCCAGAAGGTTAGGAATTTCCTCTGGACGCATACTGACTGGCATCGTGCTAAGATAAATAGCGCAACAATTTTCACCGTTTTTAAAAAAAGTTGCCTTTTTATAACATTAATTCAAAATAAATTTTTTATCTTTGCAGCGAAATAACAAAGGAGGGATTCGTCCCCCCCTCATTTAATTAATTAAAACAGTTCTAATTTTATGCAGAAAAGATTATTCTTTCTGGTTGCTATGTTGTTAACAATGTCGTTAACAGCCTTAGCACAGGTAACTACATCAAGTTTGGCTGGTAAGGTGACTCTCGACGATGCAAACGGCGAGGAAGTCATCGGTGCAACTATTCAGGCCATCCATGAGCCTTCAGGTACCCGCTATGCTGCAGTGACCAACACTTCTGGTCGTTTCACCATTCAGGGTATGCGTACAGGAGGTCCGTACAGTGTGACGGTTTCCTACATTGGATTCCAGCCCAAGACCGTGAAGGGGGTAAACCTTCAGCTCGGTGAGACCTACAATTTGTCTGTATGGCTTTCAGAGGATGCTAATGAGCTGGCAGAGGTCATTGTAAGCGGTAAGGCTTCGAAGTTTGCCGCTGAAAAGACTGGTGCTTCTACAAACATTAACAGTTCACAGATCCAGAACCTGCCTACAGTAAGCCGTAGCATTACTGATGTGACACGTCTGTCGCCTTATGGTGGTAACGGCATGAGCTTCGCAGGATCTGATGGCCGAACCGCTAACTTCACAGTCGACGGTGCCAACTTCAACAACAACTTCGGTCTTTCCGACAAGTTGCCTGGTGGTGGTAATCCTATCTCACTCGATGCTATCGAGGAGTTGCAGGTGGTTATTTCTCCGTATGACGTTCGTCAGACCAACTTCATCGGTGGTGGTGTGAACGCTATCACGAAGTCAGGTACCAACACCTACAAGGCCAGCGCCTATATTTACCACAGAAACGAAAATCTGCGTGGTGACGCTATCGACCGCGAGCAGATAGCAGGTGCACGAGCTAAGGACAGCCAGACGACTTATGGTTTCACCTTTGGTGGTCCGATCATCAAGGACAAGCTGTTTATCTTCGTAAACGGTGAAATGTCTAAGATTCCTACCATCGCTAACCGCTGGCAGGGTTCTGCAAACGGAGTAGCAGATGCCGACAACTACATCTCACGCACAAAACTCTCTGATCTCCAGACTGTTTCAAACCACGTCAAGAACAAGTACGGATACGACACTGGCTCGTGGACGGACTTCCCTGCTGACGAGAGCAACTATAAAATCCTGGCTCGCCTCGACTGGAACATCACAGACAGACATCATCTGGCTCTGCGCTACAACTTCACCAAGAATAACATCTGGAACGCGCCTAACGCCACTTCTATGGACGGTGGTACGCGTATGAGTGGTGCCCGTACATCACAGTACTCCATGTCGTTTGCCAACTCCATGTACTCTATGGAGAATATCGTACACTCATTCTCTATCGACTTGAACAGCCGTTTCACAGAGAACCTCTCCAACCAGTTCCTGGCAACTTTCTCAAAGCTCGATGATATCCGTGGTACCAACTCTTCAGAGTTCCCGTTCGTTGACATCCTCGATGGTGGCGACAACAACTACATGGCCCTTGGTTATGAGCTGTTTACTTACAACAACGCTGTTCACAACACGATTTGGAACATCAAGGACGACATCACCTATTATATGGGTGCGCACAAGCTTACCGCAGGTATCATGTTCGAGCATCAGATGGCCGACAACCAGTACATGCGTAACGGTACAGGTTACTATCGCTATAATAGTATAGAGGACTTCATCAACGGAGCTGCTCCTGAAATCTTCTGTCTGACCTATGGTTACGGTGGCGAGTCAAAGCCAGCTGCACGCGTGCAGTTCAATCGCCCAGGTATCTATGCTCAGGACGATTGGAACATCACAGACAATCTGAAGATGACACTCGGTCTCCGTGTCGATGGCCTCTTCTTCAACAATAAAGACTTGATGACCAACAAGGCCATCCTCGACATCGACTACAACGGCCGTCATATCGACACTGGTAAGTGGCCTGGTAACAGCATTACCTTCTCTCCACGTTTCGGCTTTACCTACGACATCTTAGGCGACAAGAGCCTGAAGCTGCGTGGTGGTACTGGTCTCTTCTCTGGCCGTCTGCCTCTCGTATTCTTCACCAACATGCCTACCAACGGTGGTATGGTGCAGTATCAGGCACAGGTCAACGCCGCTAACGCCAAGAAGATGGGCTTCACAATGGATGAGTTCGCTGGTGGTATGATGACAGACATCGAAACCATGAAGAACAAGCTGCAGTCACTCGGCTATCCGATGGACATCACACCTGAGAAGGGAGCCGCTCCTTCATCTATCTGTGGTGTAGATCCCGATTTCAAAATGCCTCAGGTATGGAAGACCTCTCTGGCCGTTGACTATCAGCTGCCCGTATCCTTCCCGTTCACCGCTACTGTTGAGGGTATCTTCAATAAGACAATCAACGGCGTGAGCATCTCTGACTGGAGTATCCCCAACGTAGGTGGATTCGCACGCTTCAATGGTGCAGACAACCGTCCTATCTATCCTGCAGGTTTCCGCACAGGCACCAAGGCCTTCGTGCTCGAGAACACTCGTCGTGGCTACGGATGGTCGGGTAACGTGACGCTGACTGCACAGCCCGCTGAGTATATCAGCCTGATGGCAGCCTACACTCATACCGTTTCCAAGGAGGTTACTGGTATGCCTGGTTCTGCTGCTGAGTCTGCCTTTACATACGTTCCCACCTCTGAGGGTCCGAACAATATCAAGTTGCACAACTCACAGTACGTGACACCTGACCGTATCGTGGCTTCTGCTACGATCCACGACAAGAGTGGCAACCATTACAGTCTGATCTATGAGACCTGGCGAGGCGGTTACAACTACTCTTACATGATGGTGAACGATATCAACAGCGACGGTTACAACTACGACGCCATCTATGTTCCTACAGACGATGAGGTAGGTGTTGGCTCTGGCAAGTTCCGTTTCGTATCTGAGAGCGACAAGCAGCGCTTCATGGACTTTGTTCATCAAGACAGCTACCTGAAGAAGCATCAGGGCGAGTATGCCGAGGCCTACAGCGTTTACTCTCCATGGGTTCATCGCTTCGACTTCAGCTACAAGCACGACTTCAAGCTGAATATCTGCAAGGCCAAGCACACGCTGCAGCTCAGCCTGGATATCAAGAACCTGATGAACCTCTTCAAGTCAAGCTGGGGCGTGATGAAATATCTGAATCCTGCTATCGGCTCTGAGGCCCGTATCCTGAAGTACGAGGGTGTCGACGCAGATGGTTATGCAACCTTCTCTACACCTGCTGTCATCAACGGCAACACTGAGACTTGGGTTCCCAACCACGCTATCGGCCAGTGCTGGTATGCTTCTATTGGTGTTAAGTATATGTTCAACTAATTTAAAGGTCAAGACAATATGAAACTGAAATATATTATTCCGTCTCTCATGGCCATCGTAGCTGCAGTGTTTACAAGCTGCAACGACGATAAGAATCCTACTTATCTCCATGAGCTCCGCGTATCGCAGTCTTACGTATCGCTCAGCACCAGCGGTGGCTCTACCTCCATTGATATAGAGGCAGCCGGCAGTTGGTCTGTATCTGGTGCACCTGAGTGGCTGACCGTATCTCCTGCTTCTGGTAGCGGTAATGGCTCTATTTCCTTCTCTGCTGATGCAGCTGAGGGACGCACTGCCGAGGTTATCATTTCATGTGAGGGCCTGACACAGCGTATCAACGTCATTCAGGGAGTTGCCACCGTTTCGACGGCTACTTGTGCTGAGGTTCTTGCTGGTCCTGACTCAAAGACCTATCGCGTAACTGGTGCTGTCACCAAGATTGCCAATACCACTTATGGTAACTGGTATTTGAATGATGGTACTGGCGAGGTATATATCTATGGTACACTCGACAAGAGCGGTGCCGAGAAGAACTTCCTGAGCCTTGGAATCGAGGTAGGCGACGAGGTGACCGTTGAGGGTCCGAAGACTACCTATAACGGCACTGTGGAACTCGTAAATGTCAGCGTGATCAAGATTAACAAGTCACTGATCAAGGTCGACTCCCTGACAGTGGACGGTGTTGCTGGTGACGGCACCTTGCCTCTTGAGGGTGGCGACATTGTGGCCCACCTTACTTGCAAGGGTACAGGTGTAGCCGTAGAAATACCCGCAGAGGCTCAAGACTGGCTTGGCGTGGTTTCTTCGACCGTAGGCGCCAATCCTGTTGTCACCTTCCGTGCTGCTCCCAATGCCGGCGGCGACCGTTTCACGACTGTTACCTTCAAGACGACAGATGGCAAGAAGGAATACACCTCACAGGCGACCATCAATCAGGCTGGTGCCATCATCGAGGCTTCTGTGGCCGACTTCCTTGCCGCAGAGGTGGGTGACACCCAGTATCGTCTGACTGGCGTGATAAGCGGTCTTTACGACAGTGACAAGCAGGGACAGAGCTTCTATCTGAAAGACTGGTCTGGTGAGACACTCATCTATCGCACGGACAACTTCGTAGCGTCTGCCCTTAAAGTAGGCGACGTCGTTACGGTACGCGGCAAGCGTGGCGCCTATAAGGACAATCCGCAGATGGTATCTGGCACCATTGAGATGATTAAGGCCATCGTTGAGGAAATCAGCATTGCCGACTTCCTGGCCAAGGAGGACTCCAAGGATAATTATTACATGGTGTCAGGTGTAGTGACAGAGATTGCAAACGACCAGTATGGAAACCTCTACATCAGCGACGGCACTAACACATTGTATGTCTATGGCTGCTATCCCGGATGGGGTGCTACCGGTGATGCCCGTAAGGGTGCTGTTGCCCAGTATGGCATAGCTGTTGGCGACGTGCTGACCGTCATAGGTCCGAAGTCTACTTATAAGGATGTGCCTCAGGTGAACGGAGGTGTGTTCTTCTCACTAGTAAGTGCAAATTAATCGCTGCATCAAGACAGACAGATTAAAAAATCAGCCTTCATAATGAGTGCACAGGGTATCTCTCCTGTGCACTTTTTTATTTAAAAGTTTGCAACTATGGAATTAAAAACGTAACTTTGCAGCAAAATTGACTAACAAACAACAGATTGCAATGAAGAAAAGATTGTTTATGATGGTTATGACGCTGCTGACAATCACAGTAGCAGCCATCGCTCAGGTAACAACATCAGGAATCAATGGTATCGTAACCACTGGCGACGAAGAAGCCATTGGAGCTACAATTACCGCCAAGCACATTCCTTCGGGATCTGTCTATCGTGCCGTAACCAACATCGACGGCCGCTATACCATCACAGGTATGCGCGCAGGTGGGCCTTATGAGGTCGAAGTATCTTATATCGGCTATCAGACAACGAAATTCACAGACATCCAACTCGCGCTGGGTCAGAGCACAGTGATCGACGCCAAGTTGTCTGAGGAAGGCGAATTGTTACAGGAAGTTGTAGTCGTTGCTGCAGCTCGTAACACGATGCGCAGCGACCGTTCTGGTGCAGTGACCAATCTGAATGCCAACCAGATGGCATCCATCCCGACAGTAGGTCGCTCGATGACCGACCTGATGAAGATGACCCCACAGAGTAGTTCTTCCAGTGGTATGGCCATTGGTGGTGGTAACTACCGCCAGTCGAGCGTCACCATCGACGGTGCATCATTCAACAATGCCTTTGGCCTGGGTGCTTCTCCGCTGCCAGGCGGCGGCACCCCGATCTCACTCGATGCCCTCGATCAGATGACGGTATCGATTACACCATACGATGTACGTCAGAGCGGATTTACGGGTGGTGGCATCAATGCCGTTACGAAGAGTGGTACCAACCAGTTTAAGGGTTCACTCTATACCTACCTGACGAGCACGTCGCTGAAGGGTGCACGTGTGGCCACGACGACACTGCCCGTCGACGACGGTCATAGCAACACCTACGGACTGACCCTCGGTGGCCCGATCATCAAGGATAAGCTCTTCTTCTTCGTCAACGGTGAGATTGAAGACAATGTCACCACAGGCCCTGCAGCCCGTGCCGGCGATGGTTCTACACCTTATACCAACACCAACCGCCGCCCGCAGATTGAGGAACTGGAGAGCCTGTCATCCTATATGCAGAACACCTACGGCCTGACCACAGGTCCATGGCAGGGCTACAACGTCAAAACACCTGCCTATCGTATCCTGGCCCGTTTAGACTGGAACATCCACGAGAACCATAAGTTCAACGTCCGTTTCACCAAGTCAAACCGCAAGGGCTCAAGCCCCGCTTCCGCTTCACGCTCCATCGGCAGCAACCAGGCCACCAAGATCTACGGTGGAAACCAGAACACATACGGCAGCAACACCAACTACGGTATGTCGTCGCTCTCCAGCCGCTACTATGCGGAGTACCGCTTCACCTCCATTGCAGCCGAGTTGAACAGTAAGTTCGGCAAAGTGCAGAACACCCTGCGCGGCACCTACTCCTTCCAGGATCAGCCCCGCTCAACGGAGTATGGCGATGCAGCACCAGTTGTCGAGATTGTCATGAACGACGGCCAGGACCACTACCCTACCTGGGCACTCACGGGCGATGTGTTCACCTACGGCAATCTGGCACAGACAAAGAATACGGTCATTACCGATGAAGTGAACCTCACACTGGGCAAGCACAACCTGTTTGCCGGTCTCCAGTTCGAGCACAATTATGCAGCCAACGGCTATGCTCAGGCTGCAGCAGGCTACTACGCCTTCGAGGCCACGCCCGAGGAAGTGACAGCAGGCAACTGGGGAGCCGTCTTCGGACGAGCACCACGCGTATTCGGCATCACATACGGCAACAACGAGGGCCACTCCATGTTCACTTCGAAGATGAAGACCAACCAGTGGTCGCTCTACGTGCAGGACAACATCAGCTGGAGCGAGCGCTTCCGCATGTCGCTGGGTGTGCGCTTCGAACTGCCCTCCTACCCCAACCTTGAAAACAATTTCAACGAGGAATATTACAAGATCGACTTCGGGGGCCGCCATTTCCGCACAGACAACGTGCCTAGTGCCAGCGTCAGCGTCTCTCCGCGCGTAGGCTTCAACTGGGACATCACGGGCCAGCGTAACCTCATCCTCCGAGGAGGTACGGGTCTCTTCGTAGGCCGCATGCCCTTCGTATGGCTCGTTTCTGCCGTAGGTAACTCTGGTATGGGTCAGACCTCATACGTCGCCAACGGTGAACAGGCACAGAACCTGCGCTTCACCACCAGCCAGGAAGAGATGCTCAAGCAGATCAATGCCAAGAGCTCAACCACCGTTCCTGGCAGCCCCACCATCCTGAGCGAAGATCTCCGCATGCCGAAGACGTGGAAGGCTTCACTGGCCTTCGATGCCAAGATTCCCGGTGATATCGACTTCACCCTTGAAGGTATCTTCAACAAGGACTTGAATCCGGTCGTTGTCTCCAATGCCGACATCTACTGGGACGGCACGTCAACGGTAGACCTCGGGCACGGCGACGTACGCCATAAGATGTCTTATTACGACGCCAACCACTCGGCCTATCTGCTCGAGAATGCAGGCAGCAAGGCATACTACTGGTCAGTGAGCGCCCAACTGCGCAAGTCGTTCGACTTCGGTCTCGACCTCTCAGCCAGCTATACCTTCTCGAAGGCCAAGAGCTATACCGAGGGTATCGGCGATCAGGTCTCGTCAGCCTATAACAACTATCGTAACTCTGTCCATGCCGTCAACGACAACGAGCTGGGTTATGCCACCTACGTAGCGCCAAACCGTCTGCTCCTCTCAGCCAGCTACACGCTGAAGGAGTCGAAGTATACCACCTCACGCTTCAGCCTCGTCTACGACGGTTATCAGTACGGTTACCTCGGCAACTACGCCTACAGCCGCTACAGCTATATCTTCAGCAGCAACGTCAACAGCGACCCCTCTGCTCCAGGCAACCTCATCTATGTGCCTGCATCGCGCGAGGAACTCAACAGCTGGGACTTTGCCGAGAGCAGCTACGGCGACGCCAAGAACCCCTCGGTATATACAGCCGATATGCAGCGTGACGACTTCTGGGCATATATCAACCAGGACAACTATCTGAAGAACCGCAAGGGTCAGTATGCTGAGCGTGGCGGCGCCAAGATGCCCTGGCATCATCAGCTCGACTTCAAGTACCAGCGCGACATGACCCTTGAGATCGGAAAGACCAAGCACACCCTCCAGCTGGGTATCGACATTGAGAACCTGCCCAACTTCCTCTGCAAGGACTGGGGACTCTTCAAGCAGGTTACGGGCAACGCCCTGTTGTCATACAACAAAGGCAAATACACCTACAACACAGTTGACAACGCCCGTCACCTCGAAACCTCTCAGAATTATCTGAGCACAGCCTCCACCTACAGGATTATGTTCACCATCAGATATCTGTTCAATTAAATAATGACAATCCCCCGCTCACACACCGAGCGGGGGATTTTTTTATTTTTCCATCGGCCCTAAGAGTTCTGTAGCCCACACACCCTTCCACTTTGCGCTCCACCGCTCCAACGCTCCAACGCTCCATTTGGTGTTTTTCTACGTTCGCCGCTTCAAGTTGAATACTATATTTTTATATAAAATTTAATAGAATTTATATATAATATAGGTATAATATAGTCTATATATTATATAGATATAATATAATTTATAATATAATTTATATATATTATAATATATATAAATTTAATAATATACTATTATGACCAAACAATGCAGCATCAGAATACGCAAATGGAGCGTTGGAGCGTTGGAGCGTGGAGCGCACTGCTGATCGACAATCGTTGGGAAGCGAATTGGCAGTCGTTGGGAAGCGGATCGGCGACCGTAGCCGACTAAGCGAAAAAATAGCTAACAGCGGGACGGTTCTTTTGTTATCCAGTCGGGACCCTGTTACCAAGATGAAACTCTACAGCCTCACTGCCCAGACGACGGGCAGTGAGGTTTTTCTTTATTTCAGAAAATTGTATTAATAGTAGAACTTTTTAGAATTAATAGTAGAAAGTTCTGGAATTAATAGTAAAAAGTTGTGGAATTAAATCCCGGGCCAGCCCCATACTCTAGCCATACTCTAGGCTGCTTCTAGGCTTACTCATGAGTATGCTTAGAGTATGGGTAGATGCTGCTTGCTGCCTGGATAGGGTAGAGTATCTCTGGGGGCAGGCGTTGGCTTGTAAGTTTAAGCCCGTTAAAAATCATTAAATCTCACTCCGCAGGTATTCAGGAGAAAATAATATGAGGAATTTTTCCTATCTTTGCAAAAAATAAAGCTCACTTTTGATTTTATGAAAAAAGATTCGGAGAAAGTACTACAATCACCAGAGCAGATAGCCGACTACCTGCACATAACCTATGTCCCCACTTACCTTCTGGCAGCGGCTGTCACTGTGCTGCTGGTGGCATTCATCGTGTGGGGCGTGCTGGGAACCGTCAGCGACAAGGCCTACTACTCAGGGGTGATATTCCCTGCGGAAGGCACTATCGACATCACACTGCCCAATGACGGCATCGTACGCTACATGCTTGTACACAACGGTGACAGCGTGCACGAGGGGCAGACAGTGGCGTTGGTCTCCATCAGCAACAGCTACAGCTTTCTGACGAGCACGGTTGACGGCCTGGTGATCAGTACCAAGGTGGACAGCGAGCCTTTCGAAGCCTTTGAGCCCATCGTGAGTGTCGTGGAGGAAGGTACTGCCAATCAGAAGACACAGCTCATCGCCTATGCTGACAATGAGGCCCAGCGCCATCTGCGTGTTGGCATGGAGGCCCAGGTATGGCCTTCCGATGAGAAGCGCGATGAGATAGGCTACGTGAGGGGGCGCATCAGCCATGTGGTGCGCTATCCCGCCAAGCTGGCGAAAGTGCGCCAGAAGCTAAAGTCGGAAGCTATGGCTGAACGGCTGTTGGACAATGGCCAGGACATGGTCTACGAGGTGCGAATCGACCTGAACCGTGCGCCCGAAGATCCAACGCATTACGACTGGTCGTTCGGCAAGCCCGAAGATGTGAAGATGGGCATCGGAACCTTCTGCTCGGTGCTCACTGAGACCCGCCGGCGCAGCATGTTCCAGTATCTGTTCGAGTCGTCACGCACACATTTCCGTAATCTCCAGCAAAAGTTTGAATGATGAAAGGAAAGCCGCAAAACAAGAAATCCGGGCTGTCGATGGTGTCGGCATTCAGATATTTCCTGAAGGGCAACTTGATATTTGCCATCAACGGCACGATACTCACGGCCATCGACTCCGTCATCAGCCTGTTTCCGCCACTGTTCCAGCAGGTATATACCGACAATATCATCACGCGGAAGAATCCTGAGTGGTTCGGGCCATTGCTGACGCTTTACGTCCTGCTTTTCGTCGTTGAACTGCTGATGTGGTTGGCGTTCTCTGTTTTACGCCGTAAGAGCCAGGCCAGGATCAACATCACCACTTCGGCCAATTATCTGTGGACGGTGCTACGGTTGCCGATGACCCGCCTCACCCAGTTCTCGCCAGGCGAACTGGTGGCCCGCTATGCCACCATCTCGAAAACCAGCAAGCTGATGGACTACTCTCTGCCGATATTGAGTATCACCATTTTGCCAATCGCCAGTTGCTACTTTGTCATGCTGTTCAACTGGAAACTGGGACTGTTGGAGATTTTCTCCATCCTGTTGCTCGTTTTCGTGATGCGTACCACAACTAGTATCCAGAAGAAAATCGCCATGAAACAGGAAGTGACCGACGCACGGCTGCAGAACGTCACGATGACAGGCATGAGCAATCTGGAGACCATCAAGTCGCTGGGTGGCGAGCGCCATTTCTTCGCACAGTGGGAAAAGGCCTACGCACAAGCCTTGAATGCCCGCGTGACCACCGTCAGTACCTCTATATATATCAGTGCCGTGCCGGAAATGGTGCTGCAGCTGACCAACGGCATCATTATATGTCTGGGCACGTGGCTCATCCTGCAGGGCGAACTGACACCCGGCATGCTGCTGGCCTCGCAGGGATTTATCAACGAGACCATCTATCCCATCAACAGAACCATATCCAGCGTACAGACCTTCTTCCGGCTCAGCTCGTCCATCCAGCGCATCAAGGAGGTGGACGACTGTGGCCAGGCGAGCCCAGACCTGCGCCTGCCAGCGGGCGACGACCTGCCCGAAGTGGCCAAACTGGCAGGAGAGATAGAACTACGCGACGTCACCTTCGGCTACGACCGCAGCCTGCCCCCCATCATCAGCCATTTCTCGCTGACAATCAAGGCTGGCGAGCGCATCGCCCTGGTAGGCCCCTCTGGCTGTGGCAAGAGCACCGTGCTGAGCCTCGTGTCAGGCCTCTATGAACCCTGGGAGGGCGAGGTGCTCTTCGACGGCAAGCCGCGCAGGGATACCGACCGCATGACCTTCGTCAACTCCGTCTCGGTAATCAACCAGGACGTGACGCTCTTCGAGGGAACCATTGCCGACAACGTGAAGATGTGGGACGAGTCGATAGAGGACTTTTCCATGGTGCTGGCCTGCAACGACGCTCAGATACACCATGAGATTATGGAACGTCCTGGAGCCTATCAGGGCACCGTAGCAGAGCGCGGCAAGAACTTCAGCGGCGGGCAGCGGCAGCGCATCGAGATAGCCACCGCACTGGCCAAGGAGCCTACCATCGTGCTCATGGACGAGGGCACCTCGGCACTCGACCCCAAGACGGAGGCCAGAGTGATGGAGCACCTCTACGGCATGGGCACCACGCTCATCATGATAGCCCACCGACTGGAGACCATTGCCCAGTGTGACCAGATCTATGTGATAGAGCATGGGCGCATCACCCAGCACGGCACCCATGACGAGTTGCGGCAGACGGACGGTCTGTATAGTAAACTCTTAAATTTTGCATGACATGATGAGACCGAATATTTTCCTACAGCAGCTGGCCCAGCGCATGGACGGCGACCGCAAGGCCATGAGCCAGGCGCAGGCCATCTTGCGCTCCATGATAGACAGGAAACTGTGGAAGCAGATGGAGTCGGCCGTGGAATTGCCGAAAGACATCGAGCAGGTGGAGACGTTGCTGGAGAGCCACAACATCTTCTTCCGCCACATCACGCTCAGCGAACGCTGGTGGGCCTACTGTACGGGCTACATGATGGGATTTATGGCCGACGACAATACGCCCGTCATACTCAAGCCCGGCTTTACAGACTATACCTTCATCCATCCAAAGACAAACCATGTGATGTCGGCGAGCCGGCATGCCGACCTGCTGAAGCAGGAGGCACTGATAACGTGTCTGCCACTGACAGAAGACAACCTGACCGTCAAGTCGATCTTGCGCTATGCTGCCAATAGTCTCAGCAAGTACGACCTGCTGTACGTCCTGATGGCAGGCATAGGCGTGGCACTGCTGACGATGTTTACCCCTTACGTCTCGAAGTTAATATTCTCAGAGGTCATCCCCTCGGGCGATGCCGGCCAGATTGTTCCCATTGCGGTGCTGCTCTTCAGCGCCGCCGTCGGACTGACGATGGTATATATAGCCCGCAACCTGGTGGTGGTGCGTATCAAGGACAAGGTGGAGTATGCGCTGCAGACGGCCCTCATGTCGCGCCTGCTGCAGATGCCCGCCACCTTTGCCAAGAGGTTTACGCCGGGCGACCTCAGCAACCGCCTGCTGTCGTTGTCGCGGGTGAGTTCCAACTTGACGGCCAGTTTCCTGTCGATGCTCCTGACCTTCCTGTTCTCGTTCGTCATGGTTGCACAGTTCTTCATCTATGGCGGACCGCTGCTCTACACTGGCATCATCGTCGTCCTGATACGGGTCGTAGCACTCATACTGGAGAGCCACTATACACAGAAAGTGCAGCGCAGCGTGAACGCCAGCGGGTCACGGCTCATAGGCATGCTGTTTGCCTTGTTTTCAGGCATCCAGAAGATCAAGACCACGGGAGCGGAGTTCCGTGCCTTCCATCAGTGGGCGAAGGCATACGCCCCCACAGAGGCCTATAGCAGCCGACAGCCGCTGGCCAGTTTCGTGGTCACCGGCATCGGCTACTGCCTCAGGCTGTTGCCCATGATTGTGACGATGTGGGCGGCCTGGTACTACCATTTGGCGCTCTCCGACTATATCGCCTATTGCGCCGTGCTGGGAATTGTCTGCCAGGCCGTGTCCAACTTGCAGGGCATCACGTCGCTGATGTCGCGCATGCTGCCGGAGATACAACTCTGCCGACCTATCCTGACTGGAAAGACGGAGGCAAAGGAGAATGCCAATGTGGTGAAGACCATCTCAGGCCAGGTGGACATACGCGCGCTGAAGTTCCGCTATGCCGACGACATGCCCCTGCTCTTCGACGGTCTCAACCTAAGCATCAACAGTGGCGACTATGTGGCACTGGTCGGAGCGTCGGGCTGTGGCAAGAGCACGCTGATGCGACTGATGATGGGACTGGAGAAACCGCTCTCGGGCTCCATCTTCTACGACCAGTACGACATCGGCGACATCAACCTGCGCAGCCTGCGGCACTACTGCATCGGCATCTGCATGCAGGACGGCCAGCTCGTAGAGGGCACCATCCGCGACAACATCATCTTCAACAATTCGCTACTGACTGATGATGATGCCTGGGAGGCAGCACGCATGGCGGCACTCGACGGCGACATCCGCAATTTCCCGCTGGGCATGGACACACCCATCACCGTAGACGGTAAGGGCGTGTCGGGCGGACAGCGGCAGCGCATCCTCATCGCCAGGGCACTGGTAAGAAAGCCCAAGGTGCTTTTCCTCGACGAGGCAACCTCGGCACTCGACAATATCAGCCAGCACATCGTGGTAGAGAACCTGGCCAAGCTGAAGTGCACGCGCATCGTCATCGCCCACCGCCTGAGCACCATAGAGCAGTGTAACCGCATCATCGTGCTGAAGGACGGTCGCGTAGCAGCCGACGGCAACTTCGAGGAACTCAAGAAGCTTGGCTATTTTTCAGATATTAAAGATCAATAAGGAGATGAAGTATAGAATCGATTTGTGCCTTCTGATCGGCCTGACATGCCTCAGCATACTCCCCCTGGAGAGTATGGGACAGGCATCGCTGACCTTGGACGAGGCGATACGCCTTGCGCAAGACAGTGCCATCACCGCCTTCCAGAGTCGGCAGGAGTATCGCAGCCGCCAGGCATCATACGAAGCTTTCGAAGCCCTGCGCAAGCCACAGCTTTCATTGAAGGTCGTACCAAACTACTCACGCATCGTCAGCGACCCAACCCGCGACTACGTCTACCTGCGCAACTACGACATCTTCTCCACCTCGGCTCAGCTGAGGCTCAGCCAGAAGGTGCTGCCCTTCGGAGGTGAGGCCTTCATTGGAACACAAGCCATCTGGAGTGAGTTCTTCCGTAAGGAAGCCTCAGGATACCCGCGCCAGTTCGTAGCCAGTCCTGTACTGGTGGGCTACAACCACAGCCTGCTGGGCTACAATCCCTTCCGCTGGGAGAAGAAAGTGGAAGACCAGCGCCTGGAGGCCGCGCGCAGTCAGCACGAGTATAATCTGCGGCGTATAGCCGAGGAGACCGCTGTGCGCTATTTCCGCTTGGCGCGCCAGCAGCGGGTTTTGCAGATGCGCCAGTATGAACTGCAGATGAACGACACCCTTCTGTCCATCACCCGCGAGAAGAAAAGCATTGCTGCTGTCACCCTGGCAGAACTGCACTCCATAGAGGTGCAGCAGCAGAATGCCATTAACCAGCTGAACGTGGCTCGTGAGGACGAGCAGAAGGCAAGGACGGAACTGGCGTCCCTGCTGCGCATGGACCAAATACCTGTAGACTTGCCCCTGCTGGCGATACCTGACACGCCGCCTGCAACACGCTATACGCCAGAAGAGGTGGCGAAGCTTGCCGTGTCCAACAGCCCTGCCTACAAGCACCAGTTGACCGAACTGACCGAAGCCCGCCATCAGGAAGACAAGGCACACAAGGAACGGGGCATCAACGTCGGACTCGACATCAATCTGGGATTGCAGCAAGTCAACACGACCCTCGGCAGTGCCTACAAGAACCAACAACTTTATGCCTTGGGAGCCGTGCAGCTCACGATACCGCTGATGGATCACGGGGCAGCCAAGAAGCGCCATGCCGCAGCCATAGGCTGGACGGAGCGACAGGAGTCAGCACTCCAAGAGGTAGAACGTCTCTTGGCAGAAGATGCCACCGTGACCCTGCTGAAGCTGCAATCCAACAGGATGATGCTTACAAGCACAGGAAAAACCGTTGAGTTGGCAGAAGAGGCATTCAATGAGACAGCCGTCAACTATGCCAACGGCCTTTGCGACATCAACACCTACACTCTGGCACAGTCGCGATGGTCTACGGCCTACATTAACTATCTGGCTGCCATGGAAGAATTCTGGGTAGCCCATTATCATTTGCAAACCCTCATAAAGTATGAATAAGAATATGCGTTTTTCATTGATTTGCGTTTTTACCCTAATACTTTTCTCAGCCTGCCAGCAGAAGAAGAATGTGCAGCCTGACTCAGAAAAGACGGATACCCAGATGGTGACATCAGAAGAATCCTCATTACCTCGGCAAGATGTAACGTCCACAACACTCACCAAAGGAAAAATAGAGTCCGTGCGCGAGATTCCCGTCTATAGCCGCATTGCTGAACAGATAGTCATGTTCGGCGTAGAGAATACGGGGCAAATGGTCAAGAAGGGGCAGGTCCTCGTGCGGCTGAACGATGTAGCCCTGCGTGACAAGATCCTTCACAGCCGCGCCAAGCTGGAGAAAGCCGAGTTTCAATATCAGGCCATCCTCATGGGACAAGGTTATAAGCACGACCGGCTGGATGCGGCGCCAGAGAACATCAAGAAACTGGCACGTATCAACAGTGGCTATAACGAGGCAGAAACTGAGCTACATGAGTTGGAGCACCAGTTGTCGTATTGCACCATTACCGCTCCCGTCTCAGGGGCAGTCTCGCAGATAAAGAACACGCTCTATGGTGCTGCGCAGCCAGGAGAGGCCCTTTTCTACATTGTGGATACGGAGCATCTGAAGGTGTGTTTCAACGTGCTCGAGAATGAACTGGCCAAATACGAGGAGGGTGCCATCCTCACCGTAACCACAGTCACATTCCCCTCCGAGAGGCATAAGGCCACCGTTTCAGCCTTCAGCCCTGTTATCGATAGCAATGGCATGGCGCATGTCGAGGCGACACTGGAGCCACACCCACACCTGATGCCAGGCATGACGGCATTTGTTACCATTGCAACTCTTTAGGAAGGTACTTTTTCTCAAATTATCACTAAAAAAATACAAGACGATTATGAATATTCTGATTTTACAGGCTTCTCCGAGAGCCAAAGGAAACACCGCTTGGATGGCGG
>CAMHAM010000022.1 GCA_946183415.1 uncultured Prevotella sp. | reverse complement strand
CTCCACTTCTTTTGAATAAATCATTGATAATAAAACATTTAAATGTTAAACAACTATATTAGTCCTTTTGTAGCCTACAAAATTAGTCGTTTTCCGTGAATATTCCAAGTCTTTACCTCTGCATTTAGAAATAATTAACATCAACAAAGAGGTTATATCCCCTTATGTCTGTCACGCATCTTGCATGGGAACCAGAATGTAGCAGTGGTCTTACCGTTTTGGGTATCGACATCCATTTCACCAGCGAGGGCATCGATGATAATCTTACATGTGGAAAGACTCATTCCGTTGGTCTCATTGCCTGATGACAGACTGCTTTGGTTCTGGAGGAACGTGAAGAGGTCACCGCGAACTAGTTGGCTCTGGCCATTGCCCATATAGGTAATGGTAACCCTGATGCCTTTACGGTTTCTGATCTCATCTCCGTAGAAAAGGATGATTTCACCTTGCGTACACTCCTTGGCCGCATTCGACAAGAGCGTTATCATAAGCTGGTGCATGAAGTTGGTATCAAGTGTTCCCTTACAGTGAACCGAGAGGGTGGTCCTGATGCGGATGGAGACTTCGGGCTTGGTGAAGTTCATCGCTTCACGACGATAGGACGCCATCAACTCGGCCAAATTCACCTCGATGAAGGTAAAGGAAGGCATTCCGCCTTCGAGGCTTGACAAATCCAGAAGCTGTTTGAGGTAATCGAGCAGTTGTTGGGTGTCCTTATTAATATAGGTGGCCAGCTCTTTTACCTGTGCCGGCTGTATATTGTCCTCATGCTCATCAAGCAGAAGTTTGCTATAACTCAAGATGGCGTTCAGCGGTGTGCGCAGGGTGTGGCTGACGTTATCAAGGAAAACAGACTTCAACTGCTCACTTTTCTGTGCGCGGTTGAGTTCTTTCTCCAGTCGCTGCTCATAATGTGAGTACATGAAATAAATGGATAATCCAAATCCAATCAGCAGTACTAAAATAATAATCAAAAAAACAATGTCCATGGCGGGTAATAGAATTTGTTTGCAAAGGTATAAAGAAATCCTGAAACGACCAAGCATTTCAGGATTTTTTTTTATATTTGTGCAACAGATTGCAGTTTAGAACGTGATGGAGAGGCGTTTCAGATCCTTGTCGCGTGAACTGTTGCCGTATAGAATCTCGTAGGTGCCAGGCTTCGTGCGCATCGTGTTGGTCTCAGCATCCCAGAACTCAAAGCTCTCGGGAGTGAGCGCGATGGTAGCAGTAGCCGACTGACCAGCCTTCACATCGACGCGCTGGAAGCCGCGCAGGCTCTTCATAGGACCTTCCTGGTCGGCTGTGTTACGGATGTAAAGTTGTACGATCTCCGTGCCATTACGCTGTCCGCTGTTGGTGATGGGGATACTGACCTTGTAAGAGCCGTTCTGACCATCGATGGTGGCATCGCCGATGACAAAGGTGGTATAGCTCTGTCCGTAGCCGAAAGCGAAGAGCGGATCGCTGAAGTAACGGTAGGTGCGACCCTTCATCGAATAATCCTCGTAGTCGGGCAGCTGCGCGTCGCTCTTATAGAAGGTGACGGAGAGTTTGCCCGAGGGGTTATAATCGCCGAAGATCACATCAGCAACGGCGGTGCCTCCCTCTTGTCCGGCATACCATGCCTGGAGGATAGCGTCGCATGACTGGGTCTCAGGCTCAAGTGCGATGGCTGAGCCGGAGCAGTTGACATAGATGACCTGCTTGCCAGCGGCCTTGAGGGCCTTGAGGAACTCGCGCTGTACCTTCGGTAGTTCGATGCTGGTGCGGTCGCCACCCTTGAAACCTTCGATGTTGACAGGCATCTCCTCGCCTTCGAGGCTGGGAGCGATACCGCCACAGAAGATCACCTTGTCGATGCCCTTCAGCTGGGCGATAGTCTCCTGGTAGTCGATGGGCAGTTCACGGGCAACATTGATCTTCATTGAGGCACCCCAGGTCTTGACGGTCTGGAAACGTACCTCAATCTGGAACTGCTGTCCCTTCTCGGCCTTCAGGACGGTACGGGTAGGTGTGGCGCGCCAGATGTGATGGGTGAACTTCTTCTCGCCATTGATGTAAAGCTCGAAGTGTCCTGTACTCTCCACGTTAACGACATACTCACCTGCTTCTTTAGGTGTAAAAGTCGTCTCGTACTTGGCAGAGAAGTCCTCGATGGGGAGGTTGGGAGCGAAGACATGCATACCGGCAGTAGTGACGTTGACAGGCTTCGTGTAGTATTCGGTGGTGAAAGGCTTGCCTTCCATATTCGTGTTGGTCCAGAATGTGCCCTTCAGACCGCGCTTGCCATCAGGAGCCGTACACTCGTTGGCCATGTGGCTCTCGAGAACTTGATCGTAGGTTAGGTCGCAGCCAGGGATATAGGTGACTTTCTTCTGCTTGGCCTTGATGCCGTCGAGGATGGTGATGGTATGATTGGGCGTGCCGTTGTAGTTACCCCACATCATCGGCTCGTTGTGAGCGTTAGGACCGATGACGGCTATCTTTTCTGCATTTTTCTTCAGCGGCAGAATATTGCCATTGTTCTGCAGCAGGACGATGCTCTGGCGAGCCATATCGAGGGAGATGTTGGCAGAAGCCTTTGTAGACATGGCAGAGTAAGGGATCTTCGACCACTCCACGAGCGATGGGTCATCCATCTCACCCAGGTCGAAGCGACCTTCGAGCAGGCGAAGGACGTGCTTGTCGACCTCAGCCTCGCTGATCAGGCCACGACGCACTGCCTCGGGAATGCTGCGGTAGGCATAGCCGTAGCCGCACTCCACGTCTGTTCCGGCCAGCGTAGCTTTGGCAGAAGCGGTAATCGGTGAGGAACTGCTCTTATGAGAAGTATAGAAATCGCTGACGGCACCACAGTCGCTGACCACCAGGTACTGGAAGCCCCATTCGTCGCGGAGAATCTGTTGGAGCAGACGGTTTGAACCGCAGCAGGGATCATCGTCTAAACGCTGATAGGCGCACATCACCTCGCGTACCTTACTTTTCTCCACCAAGTGCTTAAACGCAGGCATGTAAGTCTCCCAGAAATCGCGTACGGGGACATTAGTAAGGTTTGCGGAGTGGCGGGTGTACTCAGGACCGCTGTGTACGGCATAGTGCTTGGCACAGGCCCAGAGTTTACGGTACTTAGAGTCCTCAGGGCCTTGCAGACCGCGCACGACGGCATCGCCCATCACTGAGGTTAGGAAGGGATCCTCGCCATAGGTCTCCTGTCCGCGTCCCCATCGGGGGTCACGGAAGATGTTCACGTTGGGTGTCCATACCGAGAGGCTGCGCATCTTCATGTCCTCACCCTTCAAGTCGTACATACGGTGGTTGTACTGGGCACGGAACTCAGTACTGGCTATGTCGAAGCACTTGAAGAGCAGGTCGGGATTGAATGACGACGCCATACCTACCGGCTCGGGGAACACGGTGACGTTGCCCATGTTAGCGGCGCCGTGAAGTGCCTCACTCCACCAGAAGAACTTCTTGATGCCGAGGCGCGGGATGGCCGGGCTCTCGTCGAGCATGAGCATGGCCTTCTCTTCGAGCGTCAGACGGCTACAGAGGTCCTTGGCACGCTCCTGAGCACTCAGCTGAGGGTTCTGGTACGGAAAAGTCTGTGCCGACGTTTCAAGGCCGGCACAGAACAAGAATACAGTTGATAATAATGTTAGGTAATGTCTTTTTGAGAATAGTTGATTCAGCATGTTTTATTTCGTAATTGGTTTCTGGGTGCAAAGGTAAGGAAAAAATGAGACACGAGATTTCTCTCATGTCTCATAAACTTTGCCAGATGTAACATGGTCATTAAAAATGTTGTTTTTTGAGCCTGTAAGTCTGTCCGGGATGCGTTTCTATGTCGTATTCGTAGACTTTTCTGACGGGCAGAAGATCAAAGTTCTTGAGTTCTTTCGACTTCAGCGGGTCGCGGATGACGGCCGATTGCAGCAGTTGATTCTGACAAGTGCCCGCTGCCGTCTGGAGTCCTTCACCCGTGAGGGGCACATAAGAACGCAGGCGGAGCATACCACCGATTTTGGAGGTGACGACAGCCTCCTGAAGCTCGCCACCGTTCCACTTGATGTCGACGGTGAAGGCACCACGTGCCTGAAGGCCCTTTACTTCGCCTTCGGTCCAGGTGTCAGGCAGGGCAGGCAGCAGGTGGACAGCGCCATCGTGACTTTGGAGTAGCATCTCGCAGACACCAGCTGAACACCCGAAGTTGCCATCGATCTGAAAGGGTGGATGGGCGTCGAAGAGGTTGGGGTAGGTGCCGCCGCGAGGTCCCCATTCTATCGAGTCGGGTATCAAGGTGAGCATGTTCTTGATGATGCGGAAGGCGTGGTTGCCGTCGAGCATGCGCGCCCAGAAGTTTATCTTCCAACCGAGGCTCCAGCCGGTGGCCATGTCACCACGCTGCTGTAGTGTGTTGGCTGCAGCCGTGAACAGCTCTGGATGAGTGAAAGGCGATATCTGGTTAGAAGGATAGAGTCCGTATAGATGGGAGATATGGCGATGCTCATCCTTCGGATCGTCGGCATCGATGAGCCACTCCTGCAACTGGCCGTAGCGACCTATCTGCATGGGTGGGAGTTTTTCGAGAGCCGACTGATAAGGCTGGATGGAGGCAGCATCCATGCCGAGTACCTTGGCTGCCTGAATCACCTGACTGAGTACGTCGAAGCAAATCTGATTATCCATCGTGGAACCTGCAGTGACGTTGGTATCCTTGCCTTGAGGACCATGCTCGGGTGATACGGTGGGAACGGTTACCAGCCATCCTTTTGCCAGTTTGATCTCACCATTGGCTGGGTAGGGCTGCATGTAGTCGATCAGGAAGTCGGCCGCTCCCTTCATGATGGGGAAATAGTCGTTGAGGAACTGCTTGTCACCTGTGTAGAGATAGTGCTGCCAGAGGTGAGTCGTCAGCCATGCGCCACCAGTGGGGAACATGCCCCATGGCGTGCCGTCGACAGGTCCTGCGATACGCCAGAGGTCGGTATTGTGGTGGGCCATCCACCCTCTACAGCCATACATCTCTTGAGCCGTGACAGCACCAGTCTGACTGAGGTCACTGATCATCGAGAAGAATGGTTGCTGCGTCTCAGCGAGATTGCCTATCAGGGCTGGCCAATAGTTCATCTCGGCATTGATGTTGATAGTGTATTTCGAATCCCAAGGGGCTTCCATCTTGTTGTTCCATACGCCTTGCAGGTTGGCGGGCTGTCCACCAGGCTGAGAAGAGGAGATGAGCAGGTAACGTCCATACTGCATCATGAGCGACACCATGTCGAGGTCGCTGCCGTCGAAGGCGGTGAGGCGGCGATCGGTGGGCAGACTCTCATTCCCGTTGCGGGGTAACGACAGACTGACACGGTCGTACTGAGCCTTGTACTTCTCCAAGTGACTGTTGAGAATCTGCTGGTAGCTACGCCCCCTGAATGCAGCAAGCGACTTGATGTTCTTGCGTGTGGGATCGCCGCTCACATCGTGGTAGTTCACAAAGTTGGTAGCAGCAGTGATATACAGGGTAACCGTAGTAGCATTGACAACGGCAATGCTCTCCTCACCATCTACAATCTCACCATCGGAGCACACTTCCAGGCGGCATTCTGCCTGAAGACCGGCTGGCACCCCCTCCTGTTCTACACCTTTCACGATGGCAGCCAACTGATGACCATTGACGTTGCGGGAAGTCTCCAACGGACTGTCGAAGCTGACGTTGAAGGAGAGAGCCCCTTTCTGGTTGGCCTCTATTCGGACAATGATGGCATTGTCGGCCTGTGAAGCAAAACACGTGCGGCGATAGGTCACACCGTCGAGCGTATATTGGGTGGTGGCGAGAGCTGTGCCGAGGTTCAGCTGTCTGCGGTAGCTGCTGGTGTTGTCCTTGCGATGGAAGGCCAGCTTCACACTTCCTACGGGCAGGAAACGCATGCCGTGAGGTCCCTTGATGAAATACTGGTCGATGAGGGCATGAGCCTCTTTCTCCTTGCCTTCGAAGATATGCTGTCGCACCTCTTGCAGATGGGCTTTCGACTCGGGGCTGTTATTATAATAAGGTGAGCCACTCCAGAAAGTCTCTTCGTTGAGTTGGATTTCCTCGGTCTTGACGTCGCCATAGATCATGGCACCGAGATGGGAGTTGCCGATAGGCAAGGCCTGGAGCCAATGGGTAGCGGGTTTGTCGTACCAGAGCAGATGTTGTTGTGCCTGTATCGTCAGAGTGACGAAGGCGCTGAGCAGGATGGAAGTAATGATTCGTTTCATGTTTATTATCTGATTTGTCGTTGCAAAGATACAAAAAAAAACTGAAATAAAAAACCTCGGGACAAGAAACGCCTTTCTTGGGCCCCGAGGAAGGAAAAACTACTAACTACTAATATAACTAAAACAATTTTAACCTATTAATTTATCTGCTGCAAAGGTACGACAAATTTTAAAAAGAGGCTTATTTGTATGTTACATATACTTTCGATTTTGTGTCATACCCTTAAAAATTGCACTTTTTTCACAAAAAAACACCTATTTGAAGAGTAATGGAGCCATTTCGCGTAAACTTCTTCGCCATGTGAGGAACTCATGAGCGGTGCCTTCTGAGATAAATCCTGTGGCATTGAATCCTGCAGCCTTCAGTGCCTCGACGCTCTTGTTGATACCCTCTGGATTCTCCTTGTCGCCGCAGCTCTCGAAGATCACCTTCACAGCCTTCGGATCCTTGATGTCTTCAGGCATGTAGGTGCCACCACTGAGCAGTCCCCAGTATCCGAACACCTCAGGACGGCGCAGGGTGATGAGCTTCGTCTCCATACCACCCATTGACAGGCCTGCCATCGCACGGTTCCACTTGTCGGCTTTCGTCAGGAAGTTGGCATCGATGAAGGGTACGAGCTCGTCGACGAGCACCTTCTCAAACTCCTCGGCAGTGAACTTGCCGATGGTGCCAAACTTGAAGTCGTTGGTCAGACCGTAGGCCATTACGATGATGAAAGGCTTGATCTTACCGTCGGCAATCAGATTGTCCATAATCTGACCTGTGCAACCTTGTACGGGCCAGCTGGTCTCGTTCTCACCCCAGCCATGCTGCAGGTAGAGTACCGGGTAGCGCTCCTGCTTGCCCTTGACGAGCTTGCCATACCCATAAGGCAGATAGACATTGGCCACCTGCATCTTACCGAGACTCTTCGAGAAGAAGCGTACCTGCTGGATGTTTCCATGAGGAATGTCTGTGCGTAGGGCATAGAAGTCCTGATCAACGGCTGGAATCTCGATACCACTCTCCCAACGGCAAGAGCCGAAGAAGTTGTGAGTGCCAGGATCGTTGACCACACCTCCGTCGATGGTCAGGTGATAGTAGTGGAAGCCTGGATCCATCGGACCTTCTGTCGTTCCTACCCATACACCATCCTTGTCCTTGCGCAGCACGGTACCGCCACGGCCACCAAGACCCAGGCTGACGATGACCGACTTAGCATCGGGAGCTTCGATGCGGAAACGGGCAAAGCCCTCGCTGTTCACCTGAGGATACTCCTGTCCAGGTTGGTTCAGAGGGTTGGGTACCCAGTCATTCTTGGGCACATAGTTATCAGTGGCCACATTGAAGTCGCGGATTACAGCCAGTGAGCGCTTAGCCTTGAAGTTCTCATCGAAAGGTAGCGGGTGATTGTTGGTGCCAAGCCAAGAGTCCTTGTCGCTCAGGTTCCAGAAGGTCACGTTCTTAATCACGTCCTTATGTTTCCTGAAGATACGGAACAAGCGGTTATACTGATCTTCCTGAAGTGTTTGGATATAGGGAGCCTGGGGCTTAGCCTCGCCACGTGCGAACATCAGCTGTCCACCACTCTCCGTATTGGTGCGGAGGTCGAGCTCTGTGATGTGGATGGTATTCACAATCTCAGAGAAGCGGTTGATTGTCTTTTCGAGGGCCTCCTCATCAGGGAAGTAGATGTTATAGTGACCCTGCATACCGATACCGTCGATGGGTACACCAGCGTCCTTCATCTTCTTCACCATATTATAGATACGCTCGCGCTTGCCAGGATCCACAGTGCTGTAGTCGTTGTAGATCAGTACGCCAGTGGGATCAGCCTCACGGGCAAACTCAAAAGCCTTGGCAATGAACTCATCGCCGCAGAGCTTGAAGTGACGACTCTGGCGATAGGGACTGGCATCGGGACGGAACATCATGTTGTCATCGGCCATTGCCTCATTGACGACATCCCAGGCGTATACCACGTCCTTATAGCGGTTCACAACCGTGTGGATATGCTCGCGCAGACGCTTGTAGAACACTTCTTTTTTCACATCCTTACCCTTCTTGTCGGTAAACATCCAGTCGGCAAACTGGGCGTGCCAGCACAGACAGTGACCACGCATCTTGATACCGTTCGCACGGCAGAAATTGGCGATACTGTCGGCTAAACCGAAGTTCCACTCACCCTCTTTCGGATGGATTTCGCCTGGTTTCCAGGCGTTCTCAGCGGTGACGCTGTTGAACTGTTTCTTGATAATCTCCATCTGGGCAGCATCAGACACGTTGGTCTTGTTGACGGCTACACCGATGGTGAAAAAGTCTTTATAGGCGTCCTTCAGTCCGGGGCCTGCGGAATAGTCAATGGGGCGCCCCCACTGTGCGAATGCTGACGAGCTGAGAGCTACGAGCAGCGTGAGTAATACGAATTGCTTTTTCATTTTGAAATATGCTTAAAGTCTGTTATACAATTAGTTGCTTTGGTGTTACTTGAACAAATGCGGGATAAACTGTTTCAGTCCGCGACGCCACGTCAGCCACTCATGATCGGTGCCAGTCGACTCGTAATACTGGGCTTTGATGCCCATCGCGTTGAGGTCGCTGACGAGCTTCTCTGTACCGAACATTTTGTCCATACCTTCCGTACCGCTCATCATGAAGAGGTAGTGGATCTTCTTGTTGAACTCGTCGGCACGTGTGAAGATGCCGTCGTAGGCAGTCTTGAGGTCAAGACCGAATATGGCGCCGCTGAAGGTTCCCATGTAGGAGAATTTGTCCATGTTGGTCAGCACGATGTCGAAAGTCTGGTGCCCGCCCCACGACAGACCAGCCATCGCTCTGTGATCGCGGTCTGTGAGGGTACGGAACTTCTGGTCTATGGTTGGTATGAGGTCATTAATCATTACCTGATAGAACGAGTTGCCGTAGGTGCTCATTCCCTGACGGTTGTCACCACCACGGAAAGGCGCCTTGATGTCGCCGCTCTCCATCACCACGATCATCGGCACGGCCTCACCCTGGGCGATGGCGTTGTCCATGATGTGCTGCATGTGACCCTGCTTGCTCCAACCAGTCTCGTCCTCTCCCATACCATGCTGCAGATAGAGCACGGGATAACGCTTCTTGGCATTGGCCTTCAGCTCATACTCCGCAGGGGTGTAGACCATCGCATGGCGCCATTCCTTAGTCGACTCTGCATAGTAGTAGAACGAGCGTACCTGTCCTGCTGCCACACCTGGTTGAGGACGATAGTAGTCGCCCTCGCTTCCCTCGGGAATCTCGATACCGCCAGCCTCGCGGTTGCATCCGAAGAATGTCTCTGTGGCGGGGTCGATGAAGTTCACACCACCGATGTTCATGAAGTAGTAGTGGAAACCCTGTACGAGGGGATCGGTGACAGCGCACCAGATGCCGCTCTCGTCGCGGCGCATGTTGTATTTCTTGCCGCAGATGTCGACGATGGCACTGCTGGCACTGGGAGCATTCAGACGGAAGTAGGCACGTCCTTCTTTGTCGATTTTGGGGAAGTCGTTGCCAGGAACGGTGGTCTCAGCGATAAAGGCATCGGTAGGAACGTCGAAGGGCTTCTTCACCTGATAGCCCATCAGTTCGAGCATCTTCTCGCCATAGCGCGTGCCGAGTTCACGGTAGCCAGGAGCGTCGAAGTGCAGTTTGTCAGGACCGTTGGAACATCCTGTAGAGGAGATCACGTGAGCCGTGTGGATGGTCTGGGGCAGTTCCTGAATCTGTTTCATACATCCGATGCAGACACCCTCGCCATTTGCCTGTACGACCTCACCGACGAGCAGTGGTGTCTCTTCAGGTTTCAGCTGCAGGTCGCCGAGCATGTTGTCATATACCTGCTGAACCATTCCAGCCCATTTCGGGTCGCCTGTGTTCGTCTCACCCTGATGCATCAACACTCCCTTGATGACACCATCCTGCTGAGCCTTCTTAGCCAGTGTGATAAGGCGCTCATAAGGATTGTTGCCGTAGGCTGCGAGCATGGGTTTCATCCAGCCCGGGGCTGTCTTCACGTAGTTCTTGATGCTGTCGGGCAGGAATCCCTGAATGCCAATACCGCCGATGGCTACATGGATCACACCGACGCGGATGTTCTCGGGCAGCGTCTTGATCATGGTACGACCAAACCAGTCAGCAGGCGTCAAGCCAGTATTCGGGCGACAGAGAGGGGCTGACGCTTCGCACCACTCACCCATCTTACGGCCTCGCTGCTGGTCATCGACAGCAGGCATGAGCAGAAAACGCGGACCAGGACTCTCGATGTCCTGAGCCTCAGGCTTGGCAGCTCCCTCCATGTTCGACTGTCCGAAGCAGAGGAAGATATAGAAATTCGGGTCTACTTCTGCCGCTGCTTTCGAGAACGGCAGGAACGTCAGTGCCGTCAGTAGCACGTATTTTAGTGTTCGTTTCATTGTTATTGAATAGTTGATAAATGGTTTGTGGGTGCAAAATTACGATATTTTTCCCACTTTGGGTTTAATAAATGTATCATAAAGTTCTTTTTTTGTACCAAATCTTTGGTGGTTTGCAGGAAAGTGTTTACCTTTGCAAAGAAAATGTTATATACCAATAACAATGAGATTGAAAGCTATACTAACGTTGATATTATCTTGCCTGTCCATATGCGGCTTTGCACAGATGGGTAAGTTCTTCAATACAGATAACCAGTTGTCCAGTAGTTTCGTGACTCAGATGTACCTCGACCACGATGGTTTCATCTGGGCGACGACGCGTGATGGTATCAACCGTTACGACGGTTACCAGTTCCGTGTGTTCCGTCGTGAGAACGAAGCCGACAAGACGCTTGCCAGCAATTATGTGAGCACCATGATGCAGGATCGCAACGGCCTTTTCTATTTTGGTATGTACGGCACGTTGCAGACCTGGGATGGCAAGACCTTCGATAATGTGACGATGACTGACCTCAAGGGGCAGAAAGGCAGCTGTTATGCCAACTGTTTCCTCGAGCGTAAGAACGGCGATGTGCTGGCAGGCACCTCTGGTCTCGGCGTGATGAAGTTCAGCGACAAGACGCACGCCAGCCAGATGGGAGGCGCACTCGCCGACCTTCATACCATCAGCGCCATGATTGAAGATCAAAAAGGGCGCCTGTGGATGGTGACTGACAGCAAAGGTCTGATCTGTTTCGACGGACAGAAGGTGCAGCGTTATCTGCAGGATCGCAGCGACCTGATCTTCTCCTGTCTCTGTGAGGATCCTGAAGGCGTTATCTACGTCGGAACATCTGATTCGGGTGTCTTCAAGCAGCAGGGCGATGACTTCGTACATATCGAAGGCACGAAGTCGCGTGCCGTCTCGTCGCTTTATTGCGACCACTTCGGCAGGGTTATCATTGGCTACGACGGACAGGGAATAGCCATCTATGAGCCCAAGAACGACCGTCTGCTCGATAACCCCTTCTACAGCATGGAGGTCGATCTCTCGAAGAGCAAGGTCTACTCCATCATCGAGGATCCCAGTGGTAACCTTTGGTTCGGCATGCTTCAGAAGGGTATCTACAAGCAGCCTATTTCGTTTGACGGTTTCAACTATATGGGATATAAGCTCGGTGAGCGCAACCTGATAGGCAGTGCCTGCGTCATCAGCACCCTTATTGATCGTCACCGCAGGGGGTGGATCGGTACTGATAAGGACGGGCTCTATTGCCTGGATTCCCAGCTACGCATGGTTAAGCATTATGTGGAAGGCGTGCCTGCCACAGTGATGTCGATCGCAGAAGATGCCGAGGGGCGTATCTGGTTCGGCTCTTATGGCGAGGGCTTTGGCTGGATCGATCCTGCCACCCAGAAACCTCACCCTGTGGAGTATGCTGAGGATAGGCACCTTATCGTGATGGATATCGAGTGCGATAAGCAGGGACGTCTGTGGCTGGCAACGATGAAGCATGGCGTGCTCTGCATGGATTCGCAGGGCAATGTCATCAAGAAGTACGTGATGAAGGAGGGTGCCGATAATGACAAGCAGATCAATAGCATCACCAATAACTATGTCTCGCAGGTGTCGCTCTCGCCCGATGACAAACGTCTCTATGTGGCCACGTCGATGGGACTCTGCTGTCTCGATATCGAGCGTGACAACTGGATCAATACCTTTGGTGTGAATTGTCCCAACTACGGACAGCCCGTCCGTGTCGCCCGCGAGTATGACGGCTACATTTGGGTGGGCACCAACGAGGGCCTCTATTGTTACGACATGAAGGGAAAGGTGCTCAAGCAGTACGATCGTGAACAGGGACTTGCCGACAATGGCATCTCTGCCATCGAGCGCCACTCTAACGGCATGCTCTGGATAGGTACGAACCATGGCCTGAGCTGTCTGAATCCGCGTACAGGTCTTTTCCAGAACTACTTTGCCGATGATGGTCTGCAGGGTAATGAGTTTGGCGACGGAGCATCGTATATTTCCGACAATGGCATCCTGATCTTCGGAGGTACGGGCGGTATCACCTGGTTCAAGCCTGAAGACATTACTCAGCGCAAGTGGGAGGCTGTGGTCCGCCTGACGAACTTCCTCGTCAACGGACAGCCCATCGAGGGCTCTGATCGCTTCCGCCTGAGCTATCACGACAATTCGTTTGCGGTGCAGTTCTCTACGCTGACTTACGAGAACCCTGAACACATCTCTTATCTTTATAGCATCAACGGCGAGCCGTTTATCCACATGCTGCCAGGGGCTAACGAGATTGTATTCTCGCACATGCCGCCAGGCACCTATCGCTTCCGCGTAAAGGCCGAGCGTAATAACATCGAAACACCCGAGTATGCCTTCACCGTGGTTGTGGCCAGTCCCTGGTACCGCTCCTCATGGGCTTACTTCATCTATATGCTCGTGATTGGCGCCCTCCTCTGGCAGTTCATTCTGGGGCGCCGCCGCAGGGAGCAGACGCGTCGTCGTATGCAGGAGCATATCCATGCCGAGGAACTGGGCGAGGCTAAGCTGCGCTTCTTCATGAACATCAGTCACGAGATTCGTACACCTATGACGCTGATCGTGACGCCCTTGCTCTCGCTGATCAAGAACGAGACCGATCCTCATCGCAAGAGTGTCTATGAGACCATCCGCCGTAATGCCGAGCGTATCCTGAGTCTGATCAACCAGATGATGGACCTCCGTAAGATTGACAAGGGACAGATGATGATGCGTATGACGGAAACCAATCTCGTGGCCTTCATCGAGGATATCCATGCCCTCTTCAAGCATCAGGCCACCTCCAAGCAGGTGACACTCAGATATGAGCACGATACAGACGAACTCAGTGTATGGGTCGATCGCAAGCAGTTTGACAAGGTCATCGTCAATATCCTCTCCAACGCCTTTAAGTTCACACCGACGGGTGGCGAGATTGTTATCCGCCTGACGCACGACGACAAGCAGGCTCATATCGCCATCAGCGACAACGGTGAGCAGATTCCAGAGGAAAAGCTCGAGAAAATCTTCGAGCGTTTCTACCAGAGTGCTTCTTCCGTGAACGACCGCAACGTGGGTACTGGCATCGGACTCGACCTGACGCGCTCGCTCGTGGAGCTCCATCATGGTACGATCGAGGCGCATAACCTGAAGCGGGGTTGCGAGTTCGTGGTGACCATCCCGTTGGGCAAGGCTCACCTGAATCCCGAGGAGTTGGTGCTCGAAACAGAGGCTGACAAAGTTGAGATGGAGCCTACGGAGATGGACAGTCTGATGGAGGAACTCGAAGGTCAGGTGGTAGAACAGCCAGCTACCATCAATAGTACCGTCAGACTGGTGATTGTCGAGGACGACGACGAGATCCGCGAGTATCTTCAGAACGAACTCGGGCAGCAGTATCAGGTGACGGCCTGCACCAATGGTAAGGAGGCACTCAGCGAGGTGCTCCGCTCTGGTGCCGACCTTGTGGTCAGCGATGTGATGATGCCTGAGATGGACGGTAACCAGCTTTGTGCGAAGCTGAAGATGAACCCCAATACTAACTTCATCCCTGTCATCCTGCTGACGGCGAAGAACCGCGATGAGGATAAGCTCGAAGGACTGGAGACGGGTGCCGATGCCTATATCGTCAAGCCGTTCAATATGGATATCCTGCGCCGCACCATCGCCAACCTCTTGAACAGCCACCGTCTGCTGCGCCTGAAGTACGAGCGCAACGATGTCTTGGAGGAGCAGGTCGACGAGGTGAAGATCAAGTCGCCTGATGAGAAGCTGCTCGATCGCGTGATGGCCACTATCAATGCCCATCTCGACGATTCCGACCTGAGTGTAGATATGATAGCCGACGAGGTGGGTATCAGCCGCGTACACCTGCATCGAAAGATGAAGGAGCTCACGGGGCAGACGCCTCACGACTTCATCCGTAACATTCGTCTGAAGCGTGCCGCCTATCTGTTGACGGGGCAGGGTGTGAACGTGACAGAGGTCATGTACGCCTGTGGATTCTCCAACTCAGCCTCGTTCTCTACCGTCTTTAAGAAGTTCTATGGCGTCTCGCCGCGCGAATACATGAAAGAGCACGGCAACCGATAAATAAAAAGGCTCGCCCCCACTTGGGCGAGCCTTTTTGTTAATATCTTTTCGTCGATTCCTTACCAAAGAGATATTGTCGCTCATATCCACCCAGGTCGATGACGATCTTCTCGAACACGATGCCCGGATCCTGCGGATGCAGCGTCAGCGTGTGGGTGTCCTTGCTGCCGTCGACAGGCAGTTCCACCTCCATCTCTACCACGCGACGTGCTACCGTCGGATAGTAGACGCTGTAGATATTCTCGGGCTTCTCGTTCAGGTTGCTATTGAAGTTGATGCTGACAGGCTGCCCGCCGTCGATGGCCACGTCGTAGATGAGGCCGCCCTTGTCGAGGAAGTCGAGTGTCGACTTCGTCACCACGTGCACCTTCACCTTCTCTGCCTTGCCCTTCCAGCGGTATTCCAGCTGGGCATTGTCAGTGCCAACGGTGTAAGGCATCAGGGCGATGCCACTCAGTGTGCGCCCCATGTAGGGAATCACCGTCCACTTCGCATTCTGGGCATCCGTGCGGCTGTAGGTGTGCTCAGCCTCTATGCTGATATAGCCGTCCTTCGCCTCGAATGTCGGGCCCTGTGCAGGCGTCTCAACGGTCTTCAGCTCAGGAACGACGTCGGCGGGATAGCTGTCGTTCCACATCGTATAGCTGATGTGCTTCTGCGTCATCATGCCGTCCCACTTGCCTCCGGCTATTTCCTTGTTATATTGCAGGTTCAGCAGCGAGTCGCGCTTGAAGGCTTGGCGGCAGCGCTCAGCCCAGCAGTTAGCCTCTGGGTCGCCCAGTGCAGCCAACTTCAGGTTCATGGCCTGGGCGTAGTACATCTCGTAGACGGCTCCCATCGCCTGCACGGGGAAGAGGATAATCTGGCGGTAGGCATCCTTGTACTCGGGCTTCAGGGTGATAAACTGTCGCAGGGCGCGCGCCTCGAGTGCCTGATACTCAGCCACTACCTGTGCAAACTCATCGGTGGTATAGGTCGTGGCGTCGAGCATCTCCGAGGTGATGCGGCCGTTATACTTGCTCACGAGGTTCAGAATTGATGCCGCCTCGCAGGCCTGATCGCAACCGAAGCTCTCTGCGCAGAATTCCCAGGTGTGGTCGAGCAGGTTCTTGGACGAGCCAAGCGGCGAAGCCGAGCAGTCTACGGTGTATTTCTTCGGGTTCCATGCCATGTCCATAAACAGCTGGATGGGATACTCCATGGGCTTCAGGTCGCCCACGTTCAGGATCCAGAGCTTCTGTATGCCACCGTTGTAGGCCAGCTGTAGCTGCTCCCACATGTTCTGTATCGGGGTGACGTTGATCCACTTCGTGTTGCGCGGCGCCCCTACATAGTCCACGTGGTAGTAGAGTCCCCAGCCGCCCTTGCGCTTCTGCTCCTCGGCAGTGGGCAGTCGTCTCACGTTGCCCCAGTTGTCATCGCAGAGCAGCACCGTCACGTCGTCGGGCACTCTCAGTCCAGCGTCGTAGTAGTCCTGCACCTCCTTGTAGAGTGCCCATATCTGTGGTGTCTCCTTGGCAGGTCGCTTGGTCACCTCCTTGATGATGCGGCGCTGGTTGTCGATGATGCTCTCCAGCAGCTTGGTGTCCGTGCTCTTGCCCATAGCCTCGTCACCGTCGCCACGCATGCCGATGGTCACGATGTCGTCGGTGCCCTTCATGCGCTCGATACCCTCACGGAAGAAGCGGTCGAGGTTCTGCTTGTTGGTCGAGTAGTTCCATGCGCCCCATCCCTTGCGGTCGCGGGCGTATTCCTGGTGGTTGCGCGCCATGGGCTCGTGGTGCGATGTTCCCATCATCACGCCCATCTTGTCGGCAGTCTTCAGGTTCTCGGGGTCGTCGGCATAGAAGGCCCATCCCCACATGGCAGGCCACAGGTAGTTACCCTTCAGTCGCAGGATGAGTTCAAACACTTTCTCATAGAATCGGTGATCGCCGTAGTCGGTGCCGAAGGTGTTCTTCACCCACGATGTCAGACAGGGTGCCTCGTCGTTCAGGAACAGTCCTCTGTATCTCACAGCTGGTTCCCCGTCGGTAAACTCCCCGTCCTTAATATATAATAAGGTGTGCTTCTCCGTAGGCACGTCAGCCCAGTAGTGCCAGGGCGACACGCCTATCTGGCGCGACAGCTCGTAGATGCCGTAAACGGTGCCGCGCTTGTCGCTGCCGGCAATCACCAACTGGCCGTCGATGGTCTTGATGATGTATTTCTCCGTCTTTCCCTTCAGGTCCTTCAGCAGTCCTTGTTTCACCCACTGGTCAATCTGCTTGTTGGTGCCAACGGTTCCGATGAGGATTTTCGGACTCGTCTCACTGATGGCGGGCTGACTGCCTGTCACCTTCTCAAAGTCCTTCTGCAGATTGGCAGCCGCTAACTGCACACACGAGTGCTCCCTGGCGTCGTAGCCGATGGTCACGTCCTTCAGCAGCCAGCTGCCTGCGGTCTGTTCAAATGCTACAAACGGTTCTGCTGCCATTGCAGCGAGGGTCATTGCTGCTCCTACAAGTGTGAGCAGCCATCTCTTGGTTGATGTTGATATATGTTTCATATAGGTTGATTTTAATTCTGGTGGCAAAGGTAAGCAAAACATCTGAAACGCGTTTTTTCTCACGTTTCAGATGTTTTCAAATATGTTTCAATATTCGAGAATCAGGCTCTGACGGGGTTTCAGTTCCAGATTCTTCGTCAGGTCGTAGTAGTGTCCGGTGAGGATATCCTTGGCCTTCTGTGCGCTGCCGATCACCTCAGCGTAGCGCTCCACGTCCATCGTGGCAGGCTTGCTTGTGCCGTTGAGGATGGTGAGGGCAGTCTTGCCCTGATACTGACGGGCTACGACGTAGATACCCTTATTGGGCATAAACTGGGTCATCTTGCCCTTGGTGATCACCTCGTTGCCTTGTCGCCAGTGCAGCAGTCTGCTTGTCCACTGGAACATGCTCTGCTCTGCCTTCGTGCGTCCCTCCTTGGTGAAGCAGTTGTGCTCGTCGCCTGGGAATCCGCCAGGGAAGTCGCAGCGCACGTTACCGTCCGTCACCTCCTTCGTGCCGTTCATCAGCACCTCCGTACCGTAGTAGAGCTGAGGGATGCGGTTCACGGTCAGCAGCAGTGCCAGTGCCTGCTTCAGTGCCAGCGTGTCCTTGCCGTTGCCCAGGAATCGGTCAGTGTCGTGGTTCTCGATGAAGGCCATCACGCTCGAAGGGTTGGGGTAGAGGTAGTCGTATACGAAGTTGTTGTACACGCGGTTCAGTCCTTGCCAGGTCGTTTCCTCGTTCTTGGCTTGGTTGATCTTGTCGTAGAAGCTGAAGTCCATCACCGTCTTCAGGTACGAGTTCTTCTTGGCGAGCTTCGAGTCCTTCTGCCAGGTGGCAGTGTACGCTGGCTCTATCACCCATGTCTCGCCCACGGTGTTGAAGTTAGGATATTCCTCGTCGAGCTCCTTCATCCACTGCGCCATGGCGTCGTCGTAGGCGTAGGGGTAGGTGTCCATGCGGATGCCGTCGATGCCCACGGTCTCAATCCACCAGATGGAGTTCTGTATGAGGTATCTCATCAGGTGCGGGTTGTGCTGGTTCAGGTCAGGCATCGATGGCACGAACCATCCCTCCACCGTCTCCTTCAGATCCACCTTCGATGCGTATGGATCCACCACGGGCGTCAGCTGGTAGCTGGTCTGCAGATACTTGCTCTTAGCGGGCTCCGAGCCGTCGCTGTTGGCGGTGAATCCCGTCATGGGGTCGCGCCCGCTGGCGTCCTCGCTGAGCCACTCTGGCGTGTTCAGCCAGTCTTTCGACGGCATGTCCTTCGTCCAGGGGTGCTCAAATCCGCTGTGGTTGAATATCATGTCCATCACGATCTTCAGTCCCATGGCGTGCGCCTCGTCGCAGAGCCGCTTGTAGTCCTCGTTTGTTCCGAAGCGCGGGTCCACCTTATAATAGTTAGTGGTGGCATAGCCGTGATAGGTCGAGAATCCGTTCTTCGAGTCGGGCGAGTCGTTCTCCAGCACAGGTGTGAACCAGAGTGCCGTCACGCCCAGTTCCTTGAAGTAGTCCAGGTGCTCCCTGATACCGTT
The DNA here is from genome assembly GCA_946183415.1 of uncultured Prevotella sp. GTDB lineage: Bacteria > Bacteroidota > Bacteroidia > Bacteroidales > Bacteroidaceae > Prevotella. The sequence continues at coordinate 24,398 of CAMHAM010000022.1, read as the reverse complement.
CAGGTCGCCGCCATGCCTGAGGCTCGGCTTCGAGCGGTCCTCCACGTAGGGTCTCATCCCCGGAATCTGCTTGGGGTGGTTGGCGCCCTGGGCGAATCTGTCGGGCATCAGCATGTAGAGCACGTCGGCATTGGTGAATCCCATGCGCTCCTCGCCCTTCTTCTCGCGCGCCTTCAGAGCGAACTTCTCACTGCTCACCTTTCCCTTTTCACTTTTGAAGTTCAGCGTCATCGTGCCAGGCTGCGCGTCCTTCAGGTTGAGGTAGATCAGCAGGTAGTTGGGTGAGTCGAGGCGCACCAGACTGTCGATGACGACACCCGGATAGTCCGTCGTCACGCTCTTCACGTCGCGTATACCCTTGCCGTAGACCATCAGCTGCACTGTGGGGTTTTTCATCCCCACAAACCAGTCGGTAGGCTCAATACGGTCGATCACACTTTTCTTTGCTCCACTCATTGTCATCACGTTTGCCATCAGGATGGCGGTTATTAGTAAAATCCTTCTCATCTTCTTGTCTTTAGTTCATTCTCTGTGTGCAAAGATAGGCATTTTCCGCCAAAGTTGCGCACTTTTCTGGTGAATTTCTGCTGTCAGGATGGAAAAACGTTTGCACACCGCCAGCTCCGGCGCCCGTAGGCTACGGGTCTGGCGCCAGACCCGGGGGGCTGCGCCAGACCCGAAGCCTGCGGGTTCCATTGGGAGTTAGTTGTGGATGATCAGGGCGGACTGGGCATCGACGACGGCCTTGGGGCCTTGGAGGGTGCCGAGGCCCTGCTCGTTGATCTGGCCGTCGCTGCAGACGACGGTGTAGGTGCCTCGGGGGATGGTGACTTCCTGACTGCTCTTGCCAGCATTGAGGATGACGATGATGTCGCGCCAGTCGTCACGGCCTGCATAGTTCTTCAGGCGGTAGGCGATGAGGCCTTCGGGCATGTCGAGGAACTCGAGGTGCTTGCGCACGAGGTCGGCATTGCCAAGACGGAAGGCGGGGTGATGCTGGCGCAGGGCGATGAGGCTTTTGTAATAGTCGAACACTTGCGGATACTTCGCCTTGTTGCTCCAGTCGAGGTGGTTGATCTCGTCGGGCGACTCGAAGCTGTTGTGAACGCCTTTCTTGTCGCGCAGCAGCTCTTCGCCGCTGAGCATGAAGGGCACGCCCTGGGAGGTGAAGACAGCGGTCTGTGCGAGCAGGTCGAGACGGATGAGCTCTTCTGTCGTGATGCCAGGGATGGAGGCCTTCAGACGGTCGACGAGACACATGTCGTCGTGACAGCTGACATAGGAGATCATCTGCGTGGGTTCGAGTGCCCAGGGCTCCTTGGCGTAGTTGACTTTCGACATGTCGACTTGTGGGTGGGCGATGGCTCCGGCGATGCCGTACTTGATGGATTCGGTCTCGTTCTGGCGCCCGAGCCAGCCTGCCATCGTGTCGTCGGAGAAGGGCCCGCGCAGGGCGTCGCGCAGTTCGTCGCTAAAGGCGGCGATGCCTGGCATTCGTGCAATACGGGCTTTCATGGCGAGCTTTTCCTGGGGATAGGCGCAGGTGCCTGCGCTCCAGCCTTCGCCATAGATGAAGATCGACGGGTCGATGCCATCGACCATCTGGCGGATCTGGTTCATCGTCTCGATGTCGTGGACTCCCATGAGGTCGAAGCGGAAGCCGTCGATGTGGTATTCGTTGATCCAGTACTTGACGCTCTCGAGCATGAACTTGCGCATCATAGGACGGTCGGAGGCGGTCTCGTTGCCGCAGCCTGAGCCGTTGGAGTACTGGCCGTCGGCAGTCTTGCGGTAGTAATAGTCGGGGTAGGTGCGCTGGAAGTTGGAGTGCTCGATGTCGTAAGTGTGGTTGTACACCACGTCGAGGATGACGCGTATGCCCGCATCGTGGAGGGCCTTGACCATCTGCTTGAACTCGCGGATGCGCACGTCGGGGCGATAGGGATCGGTGGAGTAGCCACCCTCAGGCACGTTGTAGTTCACAGGGTCGTAGCCCCAGTTGTACTTGTTGTCGCTGAGGCGCGTCTCGTCGACTGAGCCGTAGTCGTAGGAGGGCAGGATGTGTACGGCGTTGACGCCCAGCTCCTTGAGGTGGCCGACGGCCCAGGGCTCGGTGAGGGCGAGGAACTTGCCCTTATACCTTGCGTCGCTGCGGGCGATGGAGAAGTCGCGGTAGTGCATCTCGTAGATGACGAGGTCGGCAGGCGACTTAGTGACGGGGCGGGCATCGCTGCGCCAGCCTTCGGGGTCGGTGGCCTTGAGGTCGATGATGGCGCCTCGCTTGCCATTGATGCCAACGGCCTTGGCGAAGACACCCGGGCACTCACCGAGGCCCACGTCGAAGGTGTAGAATTTACCCATGAGGTCGCCACGCACGGTGGCTGTCCACTGCTCGTCGGCCGTGCGCTGCATCTTAACGGTCTTCAGGGCCTTGCCGCCCTGCCCGTCCTGGTAGATGCGCACGGTGGCACGCTTGGCATCGTTGGGCGCGAAGAGTGAGAACTTGGTGCTCTCAGGAGAGTAGCTCACCTCCTGGAAGTTGAAGTCTTGTGCCTGTATGGTTGTTGCAGCCATCGTGAGTATCGTTGCTATGATTAATCGCTTCATGTCGTTTCTGTTTTTAAAATTTTAGGCACGGATTGTCCGTGCCTAATCGATTATTTTGCGAGGAGAGAGATGGCGAAGCCTCCGCCGGGAGCCTCGGTGAGCTTGAGAGTGTCGCCCGCCTTGACCGTCTTCTTCGTGATGACGTAGGCCTTCGGATTGGTCTCGTAGTGAGCGTCCTTGGCATCAGCATAGATGGTGCAGTCGTACTTGCGGCCCTTGTCGAGGAAGTCGAGCTTGATGGCGGTCTGGTGGCCGTTCTCGTCGCACTTGCCTCCGATGAACCAGTTGTCGGTGCCCTTGGCCTTGCGGGCTACGGTGATGTAGTCGGCAGGTTCTGCCTCGAGATAGATGCTCTCATCCCAGTCGCAGGCTACGTCGCGGATAAACTGGAAGGCATCGTCGTACTGCTCGTAGTGCTCGGGCAGGTCGGCGGCCATCTGCAGGGGTGAGTACATCGTCAGATAGAGGGCCAGTGATCCGGCGATGGTGATGCGTGCCCAAGAGGTGTTGTTGCTCCAGTTCTTCAGCTGTGTCTCGAAGATGCCAGGGGTGTAGTCCATCGGACCTCCCTGCAGACGGGTGAAGGGCAGGATACAGGTGTGATCTGGGCGTGAGCCTCCGAATGCCTCGTACTCCGTGCCGCGTGCGCTCTCGCCACCCACGAGGTTAGGCCATGTGCGGCAGAGTCCTGTAGGGCGTGTAGCCTCGTGAGAGTTGACCATGATATGGTGCTTGGCAGCCTCCTTGATGACGTAGAGGTAGTGGTTGTTCATCGACTGCGAGTAGTGGTGGTCGCCACGAGGGATGATGTCACCCACGTAACCCGTCTTCACGGCGTCGTAGCCGTACTTGTTCATCAGTTCATAAGCCTCCTTGATATGGCGCTCATAGTTCTGTGTAGAGCTTGAGGTCTCATGGTGCATCAGAAGCTTCACGCCCTTGGAGTGGGCGTAGTCGTTGAGCATCTTGATGTCGAAGTCGGGGTAGGGGGTCACGAAGTCGAAGACATCGCGCTTCCACATGTTGGCCCAGTCTTCCCAGCCAACGTTCCAGCCTTCTACGAGCACTTCGTCGAGACCGTTCTTGGCGGCGAAGTCGATGTAGCGCTTCACCTTCTCATTGTTGGCGGCATGGCGTCCGTGGGGCTTCACCTTGCTCCAGTCAATCTGGTCGAGCTTGATAGAGGGGAAGTCGTCGGTGTAGTGCCAGTTGCTCTTGCCTACAATCATCTCCCACCACACACCGCAGTACTTCGTGGGGTGGATCCAAGAGGTGTCCTCGAGCTTACAGGGCTCGTTGAGGTTGAGGATGAGGTTCGAGGAGAGCATGTCGCGGGCATCGTCACTGACCATCACTGTGCGCCAAGGTGTCTCACAAGGTGTCTGCATGGCTCCCTTCAAACCAGTGGCATCGGGTGTCAGATGGCTGACGAAGGTGAGGGGCTGTGGCAGTGGCCAGGGCGAAGGCTTGGGATTGGGGGTATAGGCATTGCTGCCACCCATAAGCTGCTCGGAGAGGTGCTTGGTCTCGGCATCAACGAGCTCGAGGTGCATCGTGGCATAATCCTGACAGGCTGCCTCGTGGATGTTGATGTAGAGGCCATCATCGCTCTTCATCTGCAGCGAGGTCTGCACACCTGTGGGTGAGAACACGGCTACAGATGAGTTGCCCCAGTTGACGGCGGTCTTGTAACGCTGGCGGATTTCTGAGAGACGGGTCTCCTGAGTCTCCTGCTCCTGGGTGTCGTAGTCGCCTGGGAGCCACCATGCCTTATGGTCGCCTGCCATCGCAAACTCGGTGCGCTCTTCCTTGATGATGAAGTAGTTGAGCTCGGGCTGCTGTGGGAACTCATAGCGGAACCCGATGCCGTCGTCGTAGACGCGGAAACGGATCACGATGGTGCGGATATGTGGGATCAGGGCCAGTCCGGGGGCTGTGCCGTCGCCCATGTAGCGCTCTTTCTTGATGACCTGCTCCAGTGTGACGGCGAGCTCGTTGTAGTGGTTACGGATGTTCTTGGTCTCGCCCCACACGGGTTGCCAGGTCTCATCGAAGGTCGTGGTCTGTTCGTCCTTGATATGGAAGGCGTCCATCAGGTCGGTCTCGTCCATCCCTCTTGAGGCGTGTTTGTCCTTAGCCAGCTCGAGTCCGAGGAACGAGGGCTTCACGACCGCCTTTCCTTTATAACTCATCTCATAGACGGGCCTCCCTGTCTCGTCAACAGAGAACTTCAGTTCAATATTGCCATTTGGCGATTTTACATTGCCTGCCAGTGCAGATAAAGGTAAAAGGGTAAAAAGGTAAAAAGGTAAAATACCCATTACCGCTCCCAATACCTTTGAAATAAATACGTTCTTCATCTTTTTACTTTTTTACTTTTTTACTTTTTTACCTTTTTATTTTTAGTTATTTTCGGCCGCTTTGGATGATCAGCGTGCTGATTTCTTCGTTGAGGTCATCGGCAGCGAGGAGCTGTTCGATGGTGAGGTGCATGCGATAGCGCCAGTAGTGACGCGGATTGGCAGGGATGTTGATGCGCTCAGCATTGGCATCAGGCAGGCGCAGCTTCTCGTCGATGCTCATCCAGTCCTGGAAGGAGATGAGACAAAGCATCGAGGGCGACGTCAGGTGACGGCTGACGATATCCTTAGCCAACCAGTCGGGCAGCGGGTGGGGAGCAGGGCCTCCACGGTAGAGCATCGTGTTGAAGTAACTCTGCGTGCGCTCCTCGTCCTCGTCCCACCATTGGCGCAGGGTGGCCATATCGTGAGTAGAGATGGTATCGACACTGCGATAGGGGTTGCGCGAGAGATGTCCGAAGCGCGTGGTGGGATCCTTCGGCATCGACTGGATCTCGAGCGAGAGGATGCGCAGCTCGTTCATCACCCAAGGCACGCAGTCGGGCACCATGCCGAGATCCTCGGCACAGACGAGCATGCGGGTGGCCTGTGTGAGCTTGGGCAACTTCTTCATCGCCTCAGTATACCAGAACTGGTTGTTGCGACGGTAGAAGTAGTCGTTGTAGAGCTGGTTGAAGTGATATTTCTGATCCTCGCTGAGCTGGGTATAGGCTTCCTGGTACTGGACGGCGATACGTGGATGCCAGCGGTCGCTGCGCTTATGGTCGACGAGGAACAGACCCTCGTTGAACTCCACGCCGTAGGCAGCAATCTCCTCAATGCTCATGCCGAGGGCTGGCGAGAACTGGCCCATCAGACCCGACTTATGGGGCATGGGAATCTCCCAGATGCGGAAGAAGCCCAACACGTGGTCGATGCGGTAGGCATCGAAATACTCGGCCATCTTACGGAAGCGGCGCACCCACCACTGACAGCCGTCGGCGAGCATCACGTCCCAGTTGTAAGTGGGGAATCCCCAGTTCTGTCCATCGGCAGAGAAAGCATCGGGCGGGGCTCCTGCCTGTCCGTTCAGGTTGAAGTACTTCGGCTCTACCCAGGCCTCAACACCGTCACGGCTGATGCCGATGGGAATGTCGCCCTTCAGGATGACGCGCTGCTTGCGAGCATAGGCATGGGCGGCATGCATCTGCTGGTCGAGGTTGAACTGTACGAAGTACCAGAAGGCCACTTCTTTATATATCTTAGTGGTCGTCTTCGACATGGATTCGCGCTCCTTCTCTGTGAAGGTCTTGTGATCGGGCCACTCCGTGAACGAGGCAGTGCCGTACATATCGCGGTAGTGACAGAAGGCTGCATAAGGCACGAGCCAATCCTTGTTCTGCTCGAAGAAGGTCTTAAAGGCCTCAGTCTTCATCATCTTGCTACCCTCCTGGGCGAAGAGCTCGCGCAAATAGGCGAGCTTGGCATTGTTCATGCGCTCATAGTCGATCTGCGGCAGTGCATTCAGTTCTTTCTGCAGGGCATCGTAGTAGGCCTTGCGCTCCTTGTCCTTCAGCTGTGGCAGCTGTCGGAAGTCGGTATACTGAGGATGCAGAGCGTAGATGCTAATGGAGTTGTAGGGATAGCTGTCCTGCCAGGTGTAGGTCATGTTCGTATCGTTGATGGGCAGCACCTGCAACACGCGCTGGCGGGTCTTGGCGCACCAGTCGATCATCTTCTGCAGGTCGCCGAAGTCGCCTACTCCGAAGCTGCCTTCACTGCGCAGTGAGAAGATGGGGATGACGGTACCTGCGCCCTTCCAGGGGTAGACGGGGAAGAACGCCTGGGGCAGTTCGTAGACCACGACCTCGCCCTGCTCGAGCTTCGGGATGGTCATCGTGCGGTTCATTCCTGTCTCCCAAAGAGGTGTCACGTCGACCTCTTCGTCGAGTGAGACGAACTTGAACTCGATGGTGTCAGGCAATGTGTCGGCATCGAGGGTGATGACCCACTCATTGTCCTCGTGCTCGGTCATGGTCAGTGCGCGTAGCGCCTCCCAATTACCCAGGGTTTCGCTGCCACCGATGATAGCCAAGCGCTCGTTCCAACGCAATTGTGGAGCGCGCACCTTCAGGCGCACGGTCTTGGCGTAGGCTGTCTCTTTGCTCATGTTACGCTTGCGGGCAGCGACACACTCGGTGAAAGCCGAAGAGTAGAGGAAAGAGTCCTCAGGGATGTCGATCCAGTGGTCATACACCGTGTAGTGTGCTCCCTTGGTAGCGATAAACTCCAGTCTGTGTGGCTCGGTGAGCCACTCGCAGCGTGTCTGCTCGTCACCTCTCATTACACAGTAGAAGTAGTCGATGTGTGTCTTGGTCTTTACTGACTTACTCAGTTCGCACGTCCAATGGCAACCGTCGAGGGTTGACATCTTGTGCTGCTCGGTCTTCCCATCCAATAGGATGTTCAATGCCAGTTCTTCTCCGAAGGTAGTCTGGTATTCAAGATTGAAAACGATTCTCATAAAAACTTGCCTTTAGTTATTTAATTCTGTTTGTGCAAAGATACAAAATAATGCCATTCAGTGTTCACTTAACCATCAGAGAATAAGCCTTTTGTTCATGCAAACGATTGCATGTCAACTGTGCCGGATGGACTATTGCCTTTTGGAGATCTTGATGCAAATCTTATGATGCGAGCATAGGCATCCGGTAAGAAGGCGCAGCCATCACGGCTACACCTTCTCCAACAACAATACTAACTATAACTAACTCTAAACCTAAAAGATTTACAGGGATAAGCAGTCCTTACTGACAGACTGCCGGCAGGTTCTTCAGACCTTTCATCTGGTCTTTCGTAGCCTCAATGATGCTGATGGCATAGCCGCCACCAGGAGCTGCCGTGAGTTTGAGGGCCGACTTGACAGTCACGATACCTTTTTTGATAACGTATGCCTGAGGATTGGTCTTGTAATCGGCATCCTTGGCGTCGGCATAGACGGTGGCAATGTACTTCTTGTCAGCATCGAGGAAGCTGAGCTTAACCGTAGAAGTATGTCCATGCTCACTGGCAGTGCAACCCACGAACCAGTTATTGGTGCCCTTGGCCTTGCGGGCAGCTACGATATAGCGGCCTGGCTCGGCTTCCAGGTAGCGGGAGTCATCCCAATCGACTGCCACATCCTTGATGAACTGGAAGGCGTCCATGTGCTTCTCGTAGTTGTCGATCATGTCGGCGGCCATCTGCAGCGGACTGTACATGGTGACGTAAAGTGCCAGCTGGCGGGCCAATGTGGAGTTCACGTGGTTCGGATTGTTGGGATTGATCTTGCTCATGTCCATCTCGAAGATACCAGGCGTATAGTCCATCGGACCGCCCTGCAGACGGGTGAAGGGCAGAATCGTCGTATGGAAAGGCTTGCTGCCATTGGTAGCTTCATATTCCGTACCACGGGCAGCCTCGTTGCCAATCAGGTTGGGCCATGTACGACAGAGGCCTGTGGGGCGCACGGCCTCATGGGCATTCACCATGATGTGGTGCTTGGCGGCCTCCTTGATGCAGTAGAGATAGTGGTTCACCATCCACTGGCCGTAATGGAACTCACCGCGAGGGATGATGTCACCTACATAGCCGCTCTTCACAGCCGTATAGCCGTATTTGTTCATCAGCTGATAGGCAGCCTCCAGATGGCGCTCGTAGTTACGGGTAGAGGCCGAGGTCTCATGGTGCATCTGCAGGCGAACACCCTTGGAGTGGGCATAGTCGTTGAGACCCTTCAGGTCGAAGTCAGGATAGGGTGTCTGGAAGTCGAACACATAGTCCTTCGACTTGCCGAACCAGTCTTCCCAGCCGATGTTCCAGCCCTCTACCAATACCTGGTCGAAGCCGTGCTTGGCAGCAAAGTCGATGTATCGGCGCACATTGTCATTGTTGGCACCATGCAGTCCATGCGGCTTGGTCTTCGAATAGTCGAGGTTGTCGAGTTGCACGGAGGGCAGGTCGAAGGTGTATGACCACTGGCTCTTGCCGTTGATCATCTCCCACCATACGCCAACATACTTCACGGGCTTGATCCACGAGGTATCCTCCAGCTTGCAAGGCTCGTTGAGGTTCAGTATCAGGTTGGAGGCCAGGATGTCGCGGGCGTCATCGCTGACCATGACGGTGCGCCAGGGTGATGTACAGGGAGCCTGAAGATAGCCCTTGTCGCCTTTGGCATCGGGTGTGAGCCAGGACTCGAATACCATCGTCTTGTCGTCGAGGTTCAGGTGCATGCAACTGTAGTCTATCAAGGCTGCCTCGTGGATGTTGATATAGAGGCCGTCGGCAGTCTTCATCTGGAGCGAGGTCTGCACACCCGTCTCGGAGAAGGGGTGCTGCGAGGCATTGGGGGTGATGGCCTCCTTCATGTGGCTGCGGATCTCTGAGAGTTTTGTCTCCATGTAGTCGTACTCCTGCGTGTCATAGTCGCCAGGAATCCACCATGCCGTGTGGTCGCCCGTCATGGCGAACTGGCTGTGCTCCTCCTTGACGACAAAGTAGTTCAGGTTCTGCGACAGCGGGAACTCGTAACGGAAACCGAGGCCGTCGTCGTAGAGGCGGAAGCGGATCTTCATGTCGCGCTGCTGAGCCTCCTGATGCAGGGTGACAAGCAGCTCGTTGTAGTGGTTGCGGATGTTGCGTGTCTCGCCCCATACTGGTTGCCAGGTCTCGTCGAAAGCGGAGGTCTCCTGTGATGCCAGCGTGAAGCCACTCTGAAGGTTGGTCTGGCTGGTACTGGCTGTGCGGGTAGCCCCCTGGGCTGTATATTCCTCGTAGGAGTTGGCCTTCAGCTCCAGTCCGAGCTTGGAGGGATTGATCACTGCCTTTCCTTTATAAGAAAGGTCATACTGTGGCTCACCTTTCTCTGTGAGCAAGAAGTTCATCTGCATCTGCCCGTTGGGCGACGTCAGAGTGAGTTCGTCGGCTGCATTGGCAGTGGAAGCCACGAAAGCCAAGGCGCAAAGTAATATGCGGTTGATAGTCTTCATTTGTTATTTTGTTTTATAAATCGCTGCCGTGAAGGCATGGAGGGAAATCTTGTCCTTATTGAGGCTGGCTTTGCCCGAAAGCATGACGGGCTGGGCGGGGCCGATGGAGAGAGTGGCAGACACTTTCTGGCCACTGGGGTTCAGAGCGATGATGTAGGTCTCACTGCCAAAGCTCCGCTGATAGATCATCGGGTAGGGCCGACTGACATCGCTCAGCAGTTGCCAGTCGCCATCGTTGCCGAGGGCTTTTGACGAATGGCGTAGAGCTGTCAGCTGGCGCACGAAGTTCAGCATGGAGTTCGGATCGTTCTCCTGAGTCTCAACAGTTAGTTTGCCATTCTCTGTATCTACAGGGAAATAAAGCTTATCAGGCATGCAGGTCGAGAAACCAGCCGTCTGATTGTTCTTCCACTGCATCGGTGTGCGTGTACCTGCCCGGTCGTTGCTTCCCTCCTTGCTGGGCAGGTCCATCTGATACTTCATGGCTATCTCGTCACCATAATAGATGAAGGGCACTCCAGGCATCGTGAGGAAGAACGTCATAGCCACCTTCAACTGGTCGAGCGTGTTGCGGTCTGCCACGTTCGGACGCTGGTAGTCGTGGTTAGACGACGGGATGGCGATATAGCCCTTATCCTTGGTAGCGGTGTAGGCCTTGGTGTAGTTGTCGATGAACTCGCTGATGCTGCCCTTTCCCGAACGGTCGAAATAGCAGTAGTCATACTTCTCCCATCTGCCCCAAGGGGTATTCTTGGCGAAGAACAAAGAAGGATAGCCCTTGATGCCGAAGTGGATCATGAAGTCGATGTTGAAGCCAGCGGGGATGGCGACGGCAGGGTCGGACCACTCCGAGATGAGCACGCACTCAGGATAGTTCTTGTCCTTCCACTCGCGCATCTCGTTCCAGAGCAGCGACACGGCCTTCTTGTCGGGGTCATTCTTCACGAGCGACGGTGCCATGTCCACGCGGAAACCATCGATGCCCTTGTCGAACCAGAACGACATGATGTTGCGCATCTCCCGACGGACGGCCTGAGGGCCAGGGGCATCGACGCTCTGCTCCCAGGGATGACTGGGGTCAGGATTGGCAAAGCCATAGTTGAGCGCAGGCTGGCACTCGAAGAAATTCTTCTCGTAGTACTTGGCACGCGGCGCATTGGCTTCCACATAGCGGCCACGAGTGCTGGCAGCAGGGTCGGGTTCCTGTCTGCGGGCGGCTATCTCCTGCTTCTCCGCATCGGAGATGTTGTCGAGCCAGATGAAGTAGTCGCTGTAGCGCCCATTGGGATCCTTCTCAGCCGAAGCCTTGAACCAGGCACACTCGCTGCTGGTATGTCCCGCCACGAGGTCGAGGCACACCTTGATGCCACGCTTATGGGCCTCATTGACGAGTGTCACCAAGTCGCTGTTTGTGCCGAAACGGGGATCCACCTTGTAATAGTCGATCACGTCGTAGCCGCCATCAAACCACCCCGACTCGAAGATGGGGTTCAGCCAGAGGGCATTCACACCGAGCGACTTGATGTAGTCGAGTTTCGAGGTGATGCCAGGAAGGTCGCCGATACCATTGCCGTCGGTGTCCATATACGATGACGGATAGATCTGGTAGAACACGGCATCGCCCAGCCACTTCGGCCCCTTCTGAGCCATTGCGCTGCCAGAGGTCAGGCAGGCAATGGCCAGCGCCAGGCCGCTTTGATGAAGCAGGTGTTTAATTCGCATAGCCTGGATTCTGCTTGAGGTTGGTGTTCAGGTTCAGCACAGCATACGGGATAGGATAGACGTTGGTATAGCCCTTCGTGTCATTATTATAGTCACCAGCCGAGGCATTATGCCATACTCCAACATAGCGGTCGGCTGTGGGCTGGGTGAAGGTACAGAAGCGCACCTGGTCCTGACGGCGAACGCCCTCCCATGCCAGTTCGAGCATGCGCTCATCGAGCAGGTCGTTCAGGGTGAGAGATGTACGAGGCTCTGCATTCACGCGGCTGCGTACCTGATTTACGAGGGAGAGGGCCTCACCGGCATTGCCCAGGCGGTATTCGGCCTCTGCCTTCAGCAGCAGCGCATCGGCATAGCGCCAGATGACGAGGTCGTTGTTGATGCACTCGTTGATGGTGGTAGAGCGGTCGTACTCATATTTCTTGAAGCGGGCGCCGGCGCACTTCACCTTGTGGGCATCGGCTCCGGCAGGGAAGTCCACGACAGCCTCCAGAGGCATATACTCCAGATCCTTATCGGTAGCGCCATCATTGACGGGCGAGCCGCACTCTTCTACGTAGTCCATGTCGGTATAGAAGTTCAGGGCCAGTCGCGGATCGACATCCTCCGTGCCGTAGCCATAGACCTTCATCTGATGAACCGTCGAGCAGGCACCGTTCCAACCTGAGTAGCCGATGGCACCAGCGTGGTTGTAGTGGAGCGAGCGCATGCGGTTGTAGTCATACACCTTATATATCTTGTCATCGTTCGGACGTACCCAGATGTTCTCCACTGAGTTCTGGTTGGCCACGATGAAGTTGTCGGCATAGACTGGCTGCAGCGCATATCCGAGGGCCTCCAGCTGATCCACACAATACTTAACGGTCTCCCAGGCATTGCGGGCTGTACCATCTACCGTGATACTGATGTCCTTTCCTGATTGCGACACAGCTGCACCCTTGGTCTCGCTGGCCGTGCAGGCACCACTGAGGTCATCACCCACGAAAGCCTGATAGCTGGTCTCAGAGGTATTGTCTATAGTATAGACTGGAGCATTGATAGCGCACTTGGCCATGCACATATAGGCCACCGCCTTCGTCATGCGACCATAGTAGTCACCCTGATTCTGGCACTTACCTTCAGAGAGGTGGGGAATGCACTCGGCCAGTTCGGAAGTGACGAACTTGAACACCTCAGAACGGTTGGACTGAGCCACCTCAGACGTGCTGACAGAAGAAGATGTCACCACAGGAATCTGTCCGTACAGATCCATCGCATTGTAATAGTAGAGGGCGCGGATGGCACGGAGCTCATAGATATAGGTCTCGCAGTCGGGATTCTCAGCCTTGAACTGCTCCAGCTTGTCGATAGAGGAGTTGCAGAGGCCGATGATGCCGTAGAGGTGGTTCCAGATGTTGTTGTAGGAATCCACCGACGACTCGAAGTTGTGCAGGAAGATGTTCTGCCACTTGCCGCCATCGACCCAGTCGCCCTGACGGCCTGGAAGCATGGTAGCGTCGGAAGAGAACTCCTGGAGGGTATGCACACTGCTGCCGTCGCTGCCATACAGGCCGTTGCCAATGGCAGAATAGACGTTAGCCACCGTATTGACGTAGATGAGCGTGGAACTCTTGAAGGCCTCGCTCTCACTGAACTTGCTCTGAGGGGTCTCTTCGAGCGAACAGCTTGTCAGCAGGGCTGCTGAAAGAAGTAATGAGCCAAATATATACTTTTTCATATCGATGATTCTTTTAGATAGTTTGGATTAGAAGTTGACGGATAGTGAGAGGGTGAACGTGCGGCAGAGCGGGTAGATCTGCTTGTCGTCGAGACCGATGTTGTCGGCCAGGCTGGCAGAGTTGATCATCGGGGTCAGGCCGCTATAGCCGGTGAACGTACAGATATTGTTGCAGGAAAGGGCCAGGCGGAGGTTCTGAATCCAGTCAACGCCGAGAGTCTCTTTCGTGAAGTTGTAGCCCAGCGAGGCATATTCGAAGTTCAGGTAGTCACCCTTCTCCAGATAGTAGTCGGAGATCTGGATGTCGTAGATGCCCTTGCCGCCGTTCTGTGAGGGTGCGTCGCTCAGCACGTTGTAGGTCGGGAAGTTGCTCATGTTGTTGTAGGTCATGGCCGTTGCGTTGTAGATTTTGTGTCCAAATGCACCGTTGAACTGCAGGGTCAGATCCCAGTTCTTGTACTTGAAGCCGAGATCCCATCCGAGATACATCTTTGGGATTGCCTGTCCGCAAACCTGACGGTCGCCGCTGTCACCCGTGTCGATGCTGCCGTTGCCGTCGAGGTCTTCCAGGATGTACTGGCCGTTCTCGTCGATACCCGTACAGTGAGGCAGGTAGAACACACCGATGGGCTGACCTTCAATCAGGTAGCTGACGCCTGTGTTCTGTGTCAGGCCGGCTGCATTGGCATTGGCCACGGCGATGTGCTCGCTGGTGGTCAGGGGCTGTCCCATATAGGTACCGCTCAGACTTTTCAGCTTGTTCTTCTGATAAGAGAAGTTCACGCCTGAGTTGAAGGTGAAGTCCTTGGTGCGGACGATGTCGCCACGCACAGCAATCTCGAAGCCGGTGTTGGTCATCTCACCCATGTTGGCCAGCAGACGGTCGTAGGTGAAGGGAGGCACGGGCACGGTATAGGTGTAGAGCATGTCGCTCGTGGTAGAGGTGTACCAGTCGAAGGTCACGTTCAGGCGGTTGTTCCACATTGAGAGATCAAAACCGGCATCGAAGGTCTTCTTGATCTCCCACTTCAGGTCTGGATTGCTGTTTGAGGTCACGGCGAACGTCGTGGTGTTGGTTCCATTTACAGAGGTCACACCGTTCGGTTCCATCAAGGCCAGTGAGTTGTAGGGGCTGATGGCATCCTGGTTACCAGTTACGCCATAGCCGGCACGGATCTTCAGTTGGTCGATCGTCTTACGCGCTTGCTTCATGAAGGGTTCGTTGCTGATGACCCAGGCAGCAGAGGCAGAGGGAAACACACCCCACTTCTTGCCGCTGCCGAGCTTCGACGAGCCGTCGGTGCGGAAATTGACGGTGGCGATGTAGCGGTCGGCATAGACATAGTTCACACGGGCCATATACGAACTCAGCGTGTACTCTGTAGCTTCCGACGCATTGTCGCCCCAGGCCACATTGGCACCGGCCTTCAGGTTGTTGAAGCCAAAGTAGTTGGTCTCGAAGCCCTTGGCCTGTGTGGCGTGCCAGAAGGTCTTGTAGCGCTGGCCTTCCATCAGGGCGAGTGCATCGATATGGTGAAGGCCGAAGTCCTTCGAGTAGTTCAGCATGATGTTGCCCATCAGGTCCTTGCGGCTGGTGTTGGCGATATAGGCCCAGCCGTTGCCGTTGAGTTCGCCCTGACGGATGTCATTGGGGATATAGAACTTGTTGTCGCGATTCCAATAGGAATAAGAACCAAAGGCAGAGAGTGTCAGGCCGTCGATAATGGTCCAGCTGGCCTTGCCGTGGATATTGGCAGAGGTGTCCTTGTAGAAGTTCTCAATGTCGAGTTGCCCTAATGGGTTATAGATCTCGTTCGCCAGCAAGTCCTCATCCCACTTTCCTTCAGCATTTTTATGTGTCGGATAGGTGGGGTTGTAGGCAGCGGCAGAGTAGAACATCTTCTGCATGTTATACTGGATGTTGCCGTCGCGCTGAGAACCCAGTATGCCGAGCTCGAGCTTCAGGTGTTTTTTGAAGGCATACTGAGTGCCATCGAACTTCACTGTCCAGTTCTGCATGTCAGAGTTCTTCAGGGCTCCCTGCTTCTGGATATATCCGATAGATGCACGCATATTGGAGTTCTCACTGCCAGAAGAGAAGGCCACGTTATGATTCTGTGTCAGACCTGCCTTGCGCTCAATCTCCTTGAGGAAGTTGGTGTTGCCGCCCATATCGGTAAAAGTCATACCCAGGCGGTTAGCTGTTGAGCGATAGTCTGAAGCTGAGAGCATATCCAAGTTCTTGAACACGGTGTTCACGCCGAACTGGCCTGAGTAGCTGATATTCGAGAAGCCCATCTTACCCTTGGTGGTGGTGACCACGATGACACCAGAGGCACCACGCGAACCGTACTGGGCTGTCTCGGAGGCATCCTTCAGGATGGTCATGCTCTCAATATCATTAGGTGCCAGCGAATTGAACATGGTCATATCCGAGAATACGCCATCAATGATCACCAGCGGGTCATTACCGCCAGAGAGTGAGGTGGTACCACGCACGCGGATATTGGTGCCGCCCATCGGGTCGCCGCCGCTCTGGGTGATAACCACACCGGCAACCTTGCCCTTCAAGGCATCAGCAGGGCTCGAGACGACACCCTTGTTCATATCTTCCTTCTTCACACGGTCGATGGCACCAGAGACGGTACGCTTGCTACCGACGGCATAACCCACGACGATCACCTCGTCGAGCACTTCATTATCTGGCTTTAACTGGATATCAATTTTGGTACGTCCATTAACGGCAACTTCTTCCGTCTTGTAACCAATATAAGATACCTTCAGCGAAGCATTGGGGTCAACCTTTGCAATAGAGTAGTTACCGTCAAAGTCTGTCACGGTACCCGTACTTGTACCAGCAACCATCACACTGGCACCAATAACTGGTTCGCCAGTATCATCGGTCACATTACCACTAACCGTAATCTGCGCATAGGAGACTGCGGTCATCAAGAGTCCTGCCAAGAAAAGCAGTAGTCTTCTGATAGAATTGCTTTTGTTCATAAATGAGTTAATTTTTGAGTTATTGATACAAATTATCGTTTTCGGTTGCAAAGTTAGGTGATATTCTGTCAGATTGTATTGGTCGGTAAAGCCATAGTAAGTTACAGGAAAAGGGCAAGGTCATTATTAGCATGGTTTTCAATAACTTATAACAATTCTTAAAAAAGGCATGGTAAACTTTGAACATTAGAGAATTCTTCTTATCTTTGCCGAAAATTCCGATAACAATGAAACGGCTACTCCTATTTCTTGTGCTTGCCTCGCTGAGTCTGGCTTCGATAGCAGACGAGAAATCATCTCTGGCAGAATTAGACAATATCATCGCTCATCGCGACAAATATATCCAGAATAAGGAAAAGAGAATCGCACTTTTGAAACAACAGGCAAGAACTGAACGTGACAGCAATTTGCTACTGAAAATCTACACCGACATTTATACAGAGTACCATGTGTTCAAGTTCGACTCTGCGATGTGCTATGCAGAAAAAGGCTATCGTCTGGCTCTAAGGCAAAACAATCAGAGCTATATGAACCGTTTTCAATTGCATCGTTCCGAGCTACTGTCCATCAGCGGCCTATACAGTGAGGCATTCGACATCCTGAATAGCATCGACTCAACGACTATCGAAAAGGGGATGTTGTTTTACTACTATTTTCACTACTTCACCTTCTATTCCTATAAAACAAGTTTTGCGAACGACAGCACATATGCCCCTCGATATCGGGCTATTGCCAGGCAGTATCTGGAAAAGGCCATTTCACACCTGTCACCCTTGATACCTTTCTACGATTACTATATGGGCGAGAAATATGTCTATGTAGATAACGACCCCGTGAAGGCACGCGAGCACTATGAGCGGGTGCTGGAGAAACAGGAGGATGATGCCCGTGAATATGCAATGACGTGCTATGCACTGGCTGGCAATCATGCAGCCCGGGGAGAGTACGACAAGCGGATGGAATATCTGATAAGGGCAAGCCTATGTGACCTGAAGTGCTCTAATATGGAGAACTCGGCCCTGATGAGTATCGCCATGACTCTCTTTGAACAAGGCGATGTGGAACGGGCAGAACGGTATATTAATGTGTCGATGGAAGATGCCAAGTTCTACAACAACCGCCTGCGAATTCTGGAAGTCTCACGCATTTTACCACAAATCATGACAACCTATCAGGCAACAATGGAAAAGCAGAACCGAAACCTGCGCTTTTCAGTCATCTTCATCTCGCTGCTGGTACTTGGCTTGTTGTGTACAGCTTATTTTATCCATCGGCAGAATCGCAAACTGACAGCCAGAAGACAGGAACTAGCAGAAAATAACCAGCAACTGCAGTTGCTCAACCAACAGTTAGCAGACAGTAACCAGCATCAGGCAGAGCTTAATGACCAGCTGCATGACCTCAATCAGAAACTGATGGATACAAACAAGCGTCGTGAAGGCCTGGCCTCTATCTACATCGACCTCTGCGCCAAATACATCGATAAGTTAGGGAAATACCAAACGCTCGTGAAGCGTAAGATCAAGGCCAACCAGGCACAAGAACTGCTTCAGAGCATCTCCTCTTCTCGCATATCGGAAGAGGATGCCGCCACCTTCCTCACCCGCTTCGACAAGGCATTCCTAGAACTATATCCAACGTTCGTCGATGAGTTCAATGCGCTGCTGCAGGAAGACGGGCGCATTCAGCAGAAATCACCTCACACGCTGACCACCGAGCTGCGCACGTTTGCCCTCATCCGCCTGGGTGTCAAGAATACAGCCGACATCGCTGGCTTGCTGTTCCTCTCTACGCAAACCATCTATAATTGCCGTTCCATCGTCAAGAACAAAGCCATCAGCAAGGACACTTTCGATGAAGACGTGATAAAACTCTGCACTGTCATTCACTCAATCTGAACGTGATTTTTGCTATAATTTGCATACACTGCATACACTAAGCATTTATTCTTCTGACTACCAGTATGTTATCTTAGTGTATGCAGCGAAATTTTTAGTGTATGCAAACTCTTTTTGGGGTATAAAAGCCTCGATTTATAATCTAAAACCCCCGTTTTGTTGCATTCAACCTCCGCTTTGGTGCACGTAAAGCCGAGTCAAAGTGAATTTAAAAAAAGTTTAACCCAGGTCAACCTTTATCGTGAATAAGGCCACAATTAAAATCGTTAATCTATAATATAAGTTTGTCCCACGCCGTGGGACAGAAAATCCCATGCCCTGGGACAAACAATAAGATGCCATTGTGTGCGGACAATCCAACAGACAATCTCTGTATAATTGGCCTTTTATTATCAGAAAAGTATTGTTGTGTGCTCCCCCAAAGGCATTGCATACACCAAAAATTTCGCTGCATACACTAAGATAACATACTGGTAGCCAGAAGAATAAATGCTTAGTGTATGCAGTGTATGCAAATTCTAAAAATGAAATTAAAATGTGGGGAAAATGTGGGGAAGATCGGGCGCATATGGAGAAATAAAAAAGTGCTGTAAGTTGTTGTCTTACAGCACCTTGCTTTTCGTTGAGACCAGCGCATCGTGGTACAATTCGTACCCAGAGCCGGGGTCGAACCGGCACGGGTTGCCCCACTGGTGTTTGAGACCAGCGCGTCTACCGATTCCGCCATCTGGGCAAGATACAACGCAACTGAATTCCCATCGGAAAGCGGGTGCAAAGGTAACACTATTTTTTGAAATGACAAAAGTTTCTTATAAAAAACTTAAAAATATTTGTAAGTATCAACTATTATGCGTATCTTCGCCCCATAAATTATAACCAATATCTATTGAATGGAAACAACAGACAAGAGAAACTACTGCGTGATTCTGGCTGGAGGCCGTGGACAACGGTTGTGGCCAGTGAGCCGTGAAAAGTATCCTAAACAGTTCGTTGACCTTTTCGGCACGGGCAGGACCCAGCTTCAGGCGACATTTGACCGCTTCGCCGTAATGTTGCCCAAAGAGAATATATATATATGTACGTGCAGGGAATACTTCGATCTGGTAAGAACTCAGTTGCCCGAGGTGCATGAGCATAATGTCATCGTGGAGCCAATCCATCGTAACACGGCTCCCAGCGTGGCTTGGGCTACGATGCGTATCCTGCGCGAGAACCCTGATGCCAATGTGATTATCTCACCGTCGGACCAGCTGGTACTCAATGCTGTACAGTTTGCGCACAGCATCGATGTAGGCATAAGATATGTCTCGGAGAACGATGTGCTCATAGCCATGGGGGTAAAGCCCACGAGGCCGGAGCCTGGCTATGGCTATATCCAGATTGGTGACCAAAGCTGTAAGCCTGAGGTGTATAAGGTGAAGTCGTTTACGGAGAAGCCCGAGCGCGAGTTCGCGAAAATGTTCATGAAGAGTGGCGAGTTCTATTGGAACACGGGCATCTTTATCTCGAATGCGCGCCATCTGACCCATAACTTCGAGAAACTCTTCCCCGTTGTGCTGCGTAATCTGAAGTTTGAGAAACCAGACTATACATACGACGAGGAGATGGAGTATGTGGCAGAGAACTATCCCCGCTATCCGAACCTCTCGCTCGACTATGCCATCCTTGAGCAGAGCCGCGACGTATATGTGATGAAGTGCGACTTCGGTTGGGCTGATCTCGGCACGTGGCACGCTGTCTATGAGGTGATGAGCAAGGTGAAGGATGATAATGTGATACTCGACTCGGAGGTGATGCTCGAGGACTGCCACAACAACATCATCCGCCTGCCGAAGGGGAAGCTTGGCGTGTTTAATGGTCTTGAGGGCTATATCGTGGCTGAGCAGGGCGACGTGCTGATGATCTGCAAGAAGAGCGACAACAGCTCGATGGTGAAGAAATACGTGAATGAAGTAAGGATCAAATACGGCGATGAGTTTGTGTAATCACACAAACTCATCACGTATCTTCTTGGCAATTTCCTGAAACTCCTCTGGTGTAAGCTTCAGTTTCTCACGCCGGAAATCCACATCCCCTTCCGACTGCATCGGAATGAGGTGGATATGAGCATGGGGCACTTCGAGACCAAGTACCACCTGGGCCACCTTCTTACAGGGGAACGCCTTGCCAATGGCCTTGGCTACTCGCTTGGCAAACACCTGGAACTCGGCTATCTCATCATCCTCCATATCGAAGATGTAGTCCACCTCGCGGCGAGGAATCACCAGTGTGTGACCCTTCACCAGCGGATTGATGTCGAGGAATGCGTAGAACTTCTCGTTCTCTGCGCACTTGTAGCTGGGAATCTCACCAGCAGCAATCTTACTGAATATATCCATACTTATCCAACTGTAATTTTGTCAATACGCAGTTTGATCGTGCCACGGGGAATCTTCACTTCCACCTCGTCGCCCACTTTGTGGTTCAGCAAACCTTGGGCAATGGGGGTCTTGATAGAGATCTTACCCTCGCGGAGGTTTGCCTCACTCTCACTGACGATGGTGTAGGTCATCTTGGCCTTGTTGGCCAGATTGGTCATCTCTACCTTCGACAGGATCTGCACGGCATCCGTGCTCAGGCGGCTCGTGTCTACCACCTTTGCCTCTGAGATCGTCACCTTCAGCTGGTTGATCTTGTCTTCGAGATGTGCCTGAGCCTCCTTGGCGGCATCATACTCAGAATTCTCACTCAAGTCGCCCTTCTCGCGCGCCTCTGCAATGGCTGCTGAGGCCTTGGGGCGCTCAATACTTTCTAAGCGTTTCAGTTCGGCTATCAGTTTGTCGTAGCCTTCTTGTGACATATAAGCCATAGTTATTCTTTATTTGTTTTTAATTAACTTGTTGTTTAGACAGACATAAAACAAAGAATTCCGACAAAGTTGTCGTGTCGGAATCCTTGATTTAATATGTCTTATCCTTACTTATCTGCTGCAAAGGTAAGCATTTATTCTGAATCAAACAAATTTTTTTGTGAAAAAAAACAAAACGCTATAGATGGTAATGGCCGAGATCCACCCCGCAAACACGTCGATGACGTAGTGTGCCTGGATATAGACGGTGGCAAAACACATCAGGATATAGAAGGGGAGAATGCCGAAAAACAATTTCCTGTTTTTTGAGTGCCAGGCCAGTAACATCAGGATAGAGGTGATACCTACATGGCTGCTTGGGAAGGCTGCTGTGGGGCGCTCGCCCGTAGCGTGGGCACCCGCCACAAAATTGTAGAAGAATCCCTCGTTCCAACCTGGTATGGTCAGGGCCTCAGTATGGGTGGCGAAATAATCGTGTACATTAGGAAATACACCATGGGCAATCTGTTCTACTCCTGCTGCCAGATAGTAATACTGAGGTCCCGTCACTGGCAGGAAGACGAAGATGACGTAATAGATGAAAAATGCGGTGAGGATGATAAGCGTGATGCGCTCGAACTCCTGACGGCGGCAGAAGAAATAGAAGAGCGATATCAAGAAGATCAGCGGATAATACGAGGCATAGCCCATGTGCATCAGTTCGCTGAACACAGGACTCGTGAAGGCTTGGGAGAACAACAAGGCAGGCTGACAGCCGAAGAGCTGTTGCTCCCACGAGGCGAAGATGTGGTCAAGGTTGGGGAAGATGCGATTGATCTCATACGTGTCAGGATACCACCACGACAATAGTAACATCTGTATTGCAATCCTCCAGAACATCAAGAAGCCGCAGGGCACCATGCGATAGACGCCCCAAAGTGCAACGATGGTGGCGAGTATACGGAAGCGCCCCCAGAGCATCGACTCAGGGTTGACCAACTTTGTATAGGTGAAGAGTATCACCAGTGTCGTCAGTAGCATATAGCTCACGACAACCCACTCCATAGGAATCAGTCCCTTGCGAGGCTTTTTCTCGATTTTGAATAAATCCTTTAAACTATCCACTTTTTGCTTATTACTTCACGCTTTTTATGTTTCACTCCTCACTCCACACTCCTCACTCCTCACTCCACACTCCTCACTCCACACTCCACACTCCTCACTCCTCAAATACACAATCCCCAGCGCCACAACGGCCAGCAGCAGCGCGTAGAGCAGCACCCACGAGCAGCAGACGAACCCCACGGACAGCCCTAAAGCACCTGTCGACACAAACACGCCCAGCGCCCGCATGTCGTTGCCCATACATATCACCGTCTTTTTGCCACCCCATACATGGAAAAGCGAGTTGCCTGCACCCAGCAGGACGGCCACCAGCATCAGCAGCCACTCGCCCGTAGCGCCCTCCATCACCTTCAGCGCCTCTGTCATCAGCAGTGCTATCAGAGAAGCGACAGCCACAGCCAGCGTTAGCAGCAGCGACGATACGACAAGCAGCCTGTGGCGCGCCTTCAGGCCGTCGGCCATCATTCCCGTCAGCGGCTGCGACACAAAAGCCAGCACGCTATACATCAACACTGCTTCCATGCCCAGACAGTCGCCATAAGCCGCAAGGCAGTCGCCATACGCCCTCGCCAATAGGAACAGACAGCATACACACAACCCATCAACCAGGAAGTGCTGCACACTACAGAGTCCTATCAACCGTGCATTCTGCATCTCTTTCGTCCGTTTGTCTCTGCAAAAGTACAAACAAAATTCCAAACCACCAACAATAAGCGGGAAAAAGTCATCGCTAAAAACTTCCGCCAAATCCTTGCACGATTCAGAAATAATGCCTACCTTTGCGGCAACTAACAGATACGAATATGCAAAAATTCCTGCGCGAAACCTTTCCTCTGGCCATCCTGGCTGGCATCTGCATCTCCATCGGCTGCGTGGTCAACCTACGGGTCGGCGGCGTTGCCGGAGCTGTGCTCTTCGCCTTTGGCCTCACCACCGTCGTCTATTATGGTCTGAAACTCTATACCGGCACCGCCGGCTTCATCCGTCGTCAGGGCGACTGGACGATGCTCTGCGTAGTGCTCTTGGGCAATATTGTGGGCTGTCTACTCTCTGCCTGGATGATCGCCTACGCCCAGCCCGACTGCATCGAGCCCGCCTCGAAGATCCTTGCCGGACGCTTGGCGAAAGGCCCATGGGCATGCTTCCTGCTGGCCATCGGCTGCGGTTTCATCATGACCACCGCCGTCGAGTTCGCCCGCAAGGGAAAGATGCTGCCGTTGCTGTTGGGTGTGCCCGTCTTCATCCTCTGCGGCTTCGCCCACTCCATCGCCGACGCCTTCTATTTCCTCGTCTCGCCAGCCGACCTGCTCCTCCAGACTGATGTCCTCATCGTCTACGTCAGCGAGGTGCTCGGCAACTTCGTCGGCTGCAACCTCTACCGCTGGACGCTCTTCTTCAAGCCCGAAGAGAAGCCCTTCTGACGAAAACAAATTCCCAATCATTTACGAATTTTATGCGATAAAGTTTGGAGATATAAAAATTTATACCTACATTTGCAGAAAAATGAAGATATGCCTACATTATTGAGGATATTTGGACTTCGGTTCTTTTTCTATTTGGATGAGCACCAGCCTATTCACGTACATGTAGAATGCGGTGGGAAATTGGCGAAAATCGAAATAGAGAACGATGTCAGAGTCGTGTACAATCATGGTTTGAAAGAACAGGAATTGAGAACAGCAGTCGACACGTGCGGCATATATAGAGAGAATTTCATCGCCGAATGGCATAAAAGATTTGGATAAAGGGAGGATTTGTATGGAAAAGATTAAGAATTTATGGTTTGACAGGCATCGGATTTATATGCGTACAATGAATGGTCGGGTCTTGAGCCGCCCGCTGGAGGCATACCCCGAACTGGAAGAAGCAACGACAGAACAGCGCAACAACTACACGATAGAAGATGAAGGAAGGGCCATCCGATGGGAAGAACTTGATGCAGACATGCACATTTCAAGTTTCTACGAGACCACCGAGCCCAACGAAGATAACGAGGTTGCTGCCATGTTCAAGCGCTGTCCTTGGCTGAATGTGTCTGAAGTGGCTCGTGCAATCGGCATCAACAAGAGCCTGCTGGCCAGATACATCTACGGTATCTCAAAACCAAGTGAACAGCGGATTATGCAAATC
>CAMHAM010000021.1 GCA_946183415.1 uncultured Prevotella sp. | reverse complement strand
AAAAATGTGTAACTTTGCAGCGCAATTGAAACATGTAGCGTACAGAGAGAAACTCATTGAAATCCAGCGGGATAATACATTCAGACGAGAAACTCTCAAATCGAGCAAAAAGGCGCGGTACAAGTCAAAACAGCAAAGCGCTTATTATCAAGCATTTGCACTTTCGCTTACTTTCGAAAAACTTTCGAAAAATAGCCATGTACCGATTAAATTCACTGAACGCTGATATTCAATTGATTGTCGATGGTGCGTGGTTATCCCAGTTTTTCGACCTATTTTTGTACCGCATTTCTACCGTGGGTGTAAAACTGATGTTCTAACACCTATCTGCAAAGCAATATTTGGGACAAACTTGATACACGATGAGAAAAGTCCAAAACGCTATTGATGGGACAACGTGATACACAGTGAGAAATTGCGAGAAAGAGTGATAAGATAAAGGCGGTTTTCCCGCAGAGTATAATCATTATAGTGACAGACATTTATGGATTTAAAGAAGCGATGCCAGTGGTGCGGTAATGTCCACGAAGTATGGGCTCAGAATCGTATGAACGAAGGGAACAGAATAGTCATTTTATGCAGTATTTTATCCCGTATTGCATAAAATAGCGCATTTTTTGTGCAATAGACTTGCAAAAATGAAGAAAAAGTTGTATATAAAAGCCTTCACTTCTCGCAGAGCCAGTACTCCGAACAGCCGTTCACCATGCGGTGGCGGAAGTTGAAGCGGTAGTTGTTCATCGACTTGCCCAGCACGGCAGGCGTGGCCCGCTTGGCATCGAAGTAGGCGTAACGTCCTGAGAACGTGGCGAGTATCTCCGATGTGCTCCACCAACGGCCCTCGCCGTCCTTGGGCTTGCGGAACGCCTCGTTGATCATCTCCACCAGGTCGATGGTGCGCTGGTAGGGCACGTTCTCCTCTATCAGCGTCTGTATCTCATCGTCCTCCAGCCAGAAGCGCTCACCCGTATTGAATAGGTGGAGAGCCTGGGCGTAGAGTTGGCGATGGTCGAGATTGTCGGTGAAGTCGATGTTCTTGCCTGCCGGGATGCCCACACAGACGAAGCGGCGCGAACCCGTGGGATCGACCAGCGGCTGCTGCTGATTCGTAGTTCCGATGAACGAGGTGTAGCGGCGATACTGCTTGATGGTCTTGCCGTAAGGCGGACGGAACTTCACGTCGGCTGACGACAGCAGGTATTTCAGCACGATCTGCTGCGACGAGGTGGTCTTGTCAAACTCATCGATGTTGATGAGCGCAAACGAGGTCAGCGCGATGTTCAGGTCAAACTCGTTCTTGAAGTTCAGCTTGTCGTTGTAGTAATCACGCAGTTCCGGAGGCAGCAGAATCTTGCAGAAGCGCGTCTTGCCACACCCCTGACGGCCTATCAGCAGCGGCGTCAACGCATTGCCCGTCAACTGCTTATCGCTCTCACGCCACTGCGCCACCATCCCCACAAGCCAATACCGCAGGTACTTCTCCCAGTGCGGCTGCTCCGTAGGTACTCGCAGCGCAAGCTCCCCTATCCTATCCTTCCCGTCCCATGCAGGCAGGCTATCGAGCCACGTGTTCACGGGGTCGTACTGCTCGATACGGGTAGAGTCGATGAAGCGGTTCACGTCCTGATCCCACGACTTCAGTCCCTGCTCGCGGGCCTCGATGGTCATATCGTTGCGCACCTCCTCGGTCAGCGGCTTAAACGTCTGGTCCTCAGCGTATTTCATGCGATACTCGGCCACGCCCGTCATCAGGTTCTTGCGCATGTCGTAGTTGGCCGTCAGAAAAATCTCCGTCCGCATCGTCTGCAGCGTCTCCTGCGGCACACTCTTCAGCGGCTTCACCTTATATTTCTTTTTATACTCCTCCATCAGCGGAATCTCATAGGTCGCAGCAAAGACGCTCTTCACCAGTTCCGGGTCGTTGTGGAAGAGCGGATGCTCCAGCGTCATGCCCTGAGCATGCGAGAGAGGGATGCCCTGTTCGAGCGACTTGCGGGCAATCTGCTGCAGTAGCTGCATCTGGCGGTCTTCGTCGGGTAAGTCAAAGTAGCCGCCCAAGACCTCGCGGAGTATAAAGACCCAGTTGAAGTGATACGTCCGCTTGATGGTGCGCCCAGGCATCAGCATGTCGCTCTCCCACGAGATGGGCGCCGGCTCAGGCTGTCCGTGCTTGGCCGCATCCGCCTTGAAGGGTCGCGCATCAGGGTTGAAGTACATCTCAGGGTCGGCACTCAGATAGACCGTCCGTTCCAGCCTCGGCTCCAGGTACTCGATGTCCAGCCCGAACTGATTCTGATAGGCCCTCCGCGCCGTCTCATACAGGTTTTTATGGAACTGCCTCACCTCTTCTTCCTTCTCGGGCAATGCCATTACTCCGAACATTTCGCCCCTGCACACGATCTTCACCGACTTACCCGACGCCCCTAAGAAAGCCATCACCGTCTCGTCCATCCGCGCCGCCTGGTTCCTGATGCTGACGGCCTCCTCATACGTCTTCAGGCCGTTAACCTCAACCACCACCAGCCCGTTGTACCTCAGCCCCTTCTGTATCTCCTTATAGTTCACGCACTCTGCGGCAAAGAGTATGCGCGGCAGGTTCACCGTATGGTTCTGAGCATCAATGACTATCTGTCCGTCGTCCAGTCGCTGCGGCTGATAAAACTGATAGTTCAAGCGCAGGTTGAACACCTTCTGCTCCTCAGGACTCTTGCGGATCATCTCTGCCAGATCCTTCAACTCCAGACGGTTAACCACCATCTTCTTGCGCGACATTTTCAATAAACTTATCTTCATAAATTCGTATTTTTAGGTTTGCCTCTACTAAATCATTCGTTATCTGGTTGCAAAATTACTTATTTTTAGCGGATTATGCAAAACTTTTGCCGATTTTTTTCATCTATTTTACCTCTACAAATCCTCTACTTTCCATCTACCTTGCCTCTACCTATCCTCCACCTTAATAGAACTTCGTACCTCCCTTCGTGCAACCTTGCACCCTCCAAACTGATGCCTCACCCCTACCTAGCACTAACCAAGAAGCCACCTCTCTTTGAAATTCTCTAGAGAATTTACAACAAAAGTGGCACCTTCGCGAGACTTTACCGTAAGGAAACCTATAAATTCTCTAGAGAATTTTGCACACATCAGGTTTCCTACATCCCCAAAACCGGCAGTAGCGATGGAGTTTGGACGCTTGTTTCTTACGATCCTGTTACTATTGAGATAAGGTAGATGACAGGTAGAGGCAAGGTAGAGGCAAAATAGATGCAAAGTAGAAGGAAAATAGAGGTGGAATATGTATAAAGTCATTAATACTCAATAATATAGATTCATTTTAGTAGAAGCAAATTGCAATTTTTTATTTTTCCTCGCTTATTCGTATCTTTGAGCTGAAAGCTCGAAAATATTCCCGCTCGAAAAACCTCAAAATTCTTTTGGCTTTTTGCTCGCTTATTCGTATCTTTGAGCTGAAAGCTCGAAAATACTCTCGCTCGAAAAAGCTCAAAATTCTTTTGGCTTTTTGCTCGCTTATTCGTATCTTTGTCCCCCAAAAAGGAACGATGAAATACAGGATCAAGAAAGAGACCAAACCGAAGCTCCCCACTTTCGGCAAATACAAGGCCGTGGCCGTGCATCAGCAGACCATCAGTTCAGACCAACTCATCAAGGAGGCCTGCGAGCAGAACCCCATCAGCGAGGGCGTGATGACAGCCGCCGTCATACGGCTTTCGGAAGTCATCAACCGCCATCTGCGCCAGGGCGACCGTGTCCGTCTGCGCGACTGGGGCCTGATGAAGCTCGAGATAGAGAGCGACAAGGTAGATCGCCTCGAGGACTTCCGTGCCAAGAAACACATCCGTGGTGTCCGCCTCCACTTCATCCCCGAGAGCAGCGATGGCTCTCAGGCCCTCTACGACGGCATCACCTTCGAGAAGGAGCGCACGTGACCTTATCCCCATACATATAAAATTGTTAAGATTTACCGCCAGATTTGGTGTTTTTACAAAACTATCACTGTCGCTTATCTAGCCATCGTTGATGAACCTATAGCCGTCAACGGTCAGGATGATGCGGCAAAAGCACAATGGTTCCCACTATCTGTATTCTTGGACAAGCCAAGCGGCAAAGCCGAGCGGCCAGAGCTGGCCTTTGACCATGATGAGATTATACTAGATGCTGTCAAGAAATACAAGGAGGTCATGAAATGAAGAAATATACACATATTATATACGCTGTCGCCTTTATCGGTGGTTTGACGCTTTCCTTGTCGTGCAGTAGCGATGACAATCCTGCTTCTGATTCAGGTACGACAAACATTGCCTGGAGCGACGGTGTACTGCCAGGTTTTTTCTCAGTTAATGCAGAGGGTCAGCAGGTGCAGTTCTCACAAGGCAACCTGCAGTATCGGGCATCCTCATGCACTTGGCGCTTTGCCGAACATCAGTACAACGTGGTGGGTGATGCAACGGCAGGCAACGTCTATGAAAACGGTGTGAAGTGCAACAATGAGGCAATCGGCAACGATTATGACGGCTGGATAGACCTCTTCGGATGGGGTACTGGCAGTACGCCAACTCTCTCTGTCACAGACACACAGCAATATCTCACTTACCATGAATGGGGCAACAATACGATACAGACCAGCACTTGTGCTGGCTGGCGCACGCTGACCAACGAAGAATACGTCTATCTGTTTCACGACAGAGCCAATGCCGCCACGCTTTTCGGATTGGGTTCCGTGAACGGCGTGAATGGTGCCATTCTGCTGCCCGACAACTGGTGTACGCCTGCTGGTCTCTCCTTTACGCCCAGTACCACACGAGGATTGGAATGGAACGGCACGTACTATTTCAACGAGCAGGCAGACAACTATACACATAACGCCTATACTGAAGCGGAATGGGCACGGATGGAATCAGCGGGAGCGGTATTCCTGCCTGCTGCTGGTTATCGTGAAGGCACACAAGTCTCTCTTGTCGGCAAGGCCATAGACTACTGGTCAGCCTCGCTGCACGGCACAATGGCTGGGGGCATCTCAGGCAATTCCAAGCGTCTGCATCCCCAGAGTGACGGCGATTTGTATTACGGCGATTGTGTGCGGCTTGTGAAAGATAAATAGGTTTCAAGATGAAGAAAGAAAATATGATGATTCGCAAGGCTGAACGAAGAGACGTGCCGCTACTGTTGGAGTTTATTAAAGGCATCGCCCGATATGAGAAGATGGAGGACGAGGTGATTAATGGTTAAAAAGTTCACTAATTTGCGAAGCTTTTAACGATTTCCCTTGTTTATTCAGTTATTTGTTGTATATTTGCACCGAAATTGAAAGAAAGAACAACTGTCATGAAGATATTGTTTCCAGAACGGATTGAAGAGTTCTCTCGCAAGCATGCTGATGCAAAAGAGGCATTAGAGCGTTGGAGCGGTAAACTGGCCGATGCGGAGTGGAAGTCTCATGCAGACTTGAAAGCCGATTTTCCGTCGGCTGACTTTGTGGGCAACAACCGTTATGTATTCAACATCAAGGGCAACAACTATAGGACAGTCGTGCTGGTAGTGTTCTTTGCCGGAACGGTGGCTATTAGGTTTATCGGTACGCATAGTGAGTATGACAAGATTAAGGATATTAAAAAAATATAGGCTATGGTTATCAGGGACGAAAAAGAGTACAAAGATTACGAAGCCCGCATGGAAAAACTGATTGAGCGGGGTACTGAACTGGGCGACATGGAGTTGCTGAGTCCGGAGGAGAAGGCAGAGTTCACGATGCTGAGCGAAGCCCTCGATGAGTATGGCCGTGCCTATCATCCACTGCCTGGCAGGATGAGTACGCTGCTTACTAATGCCATTCTGACTCAGGTGAAAGAGCGTGGGCTGAAGCAGAAGGAAGCTGCTCAGATGATAGGTATCAGTGCTACGACCTTCAGTGACCTGCTTCATGGTCGCAGATCGATGAGTTTCGACATTGCCCGCAGTCTATACAAAGTGCTGGGTGTGCCTGCAGAGGTTGTGCTTGCATAAAAGATTTTATCCATAATAAACGAGGGTATGACGACAACGTTTTACCCTCGTTTTTAGCTATTTGAGGGCTTTTGTTGTGTTAAGTGTTCTTAATTGCTTTTTGTTATTCCAAGTTATTTTAGCTATTTTTGTACCCGCTGGTATTTCCCTATAATAAATACTACTGAAACAATTAGTCTGCTTGACCATTATATGCAAGAATGCATAAGGTACATAGCCCTTACTTTTGGTCAAATATCCATGTTTTTTGCCCAAACTTTTGGTTTTGGGCTGTATTTTGGATAATTTTACGTGTTTTTTGCCCCAACTTTTGGATATTATTTGTATCTTTGCCCCGTCAAAGCATCAAAACAGAGAAGGATATGGCATATTACAAGAGACATATTGACAAACAGCTCATTGAATGGAAAGATTCTCCACGTCGTAAACCACTCCTGATTCGCGGTGCCCGACAGGTGGGCAAGTCCACTGCGGTCAGGGAACTCGGAAAACTGTTCCGGTATTTCGTAGAGATCAATCTTGAAAAGCAGCCCGACCTGCTACAGATGTTTCCAGAGAATATCGACGTGAAGAAAACGTGCGAGAAGCTGAGTGGTACACTGGGGATTCCCATCGTACCAGGCGAGACACTGCTGTTCATAGATGAGATACAGATATCGAAAGAGGCCATTATGTCGCTTAGATACTTCAAGGAGGACTACCCTGAACTGCACGTCATAGCAGCAGGTTCTTTGTTAGAGTTTGCGCTTGAAGAACTGCCATCTTTCGGCGTAGGGAGAATACGGTCACTCTATATGTATCCGTTCTCGTTCGACGAATTCCTGATGGCGCAAGGTCTTGACCTGACAGTCAGCTATAAGAAGAAAGCCACTAGCGAGGAACCGCTGCCTACAAAGGCGCATAAAGACCTGACAGATCAAGTGCGAACATTCTACCTGGTTGGCGGCTTGCCGGCTGCCGTGACAGAATGGAATGAGACTCACAGCTACATCGAGGTATCACGTGTCCACACAGACATCATACAGACATACGAGGATGACTTTAATAAGTATAAGAAGCGTGTGTCCCCTGTCCTACTCCGTCAGGTACTCCGCTCGGTGGCTCTTCAGGTTGGCAATAAGTTTGTCTATGCAGAAGCTGCAAGGGATGTACACTCTTCAGTTGTAAGAGAGGCGCTGCACCTGCTGACTCTTGCAGGGCTGATAACACCTGTAAAGCACACCGACGGCACAGGCGTACCTCTAGGAGCAGAGGAGAACAACAGTTATGTGAAATATCTGTTCTTCGACTTGGGAGTGATGCTGACCATGCTTGACATTCCTGCTGCAGATATCCTGACTGCGTCTGACGTGGATTTGGTAAACAAGGGTGGCACATCGGAGATGTTCGCAGGACTGGAAATGAAGAAGTATCGCGACTGCTTCCAGAAGCCAGAGATGCACTATTGGCAGAACACGGAAAAGGGCAGCAATGCAGAGGTGGACTACCTAAGGGTGCGTGACGGTAAAGTACTTCCTGTGGAAGTGAAGGCCAACACACAGGGAAGTATGCAGAGCCTCTGGATCTTCATGAGAAAGCGTCAATTGCACGAAGCCATCAGGACATCGCTGGAAAACTTCGGCCAGTTTGACCACTACGACCCTAAGGACAATTTCGAGCAGCGGCATGTCGACATTGTTCCTCTATATGCATTGAGTAATCTTGAGTTGTAACAAATTAATCCGGCAAAGGTATAACAGGCTGATGAAGCCTTTTTTCGTAGCACTAAATACCTACTTCATGTTAATCTGCTTTGCTGGCCGTCACAGGTGGGCAATGCTCAAAACACCGCGTTTTAGGTATTGTGCATCTTGTTAATTTGTCATACCTTTGCACCCGATTAATTTGTATCAACTATAAAGGGAAATTGAGTTATGGGACTATTAAAAACGTTTTTCACCAACTGTGCCTGTCCGCAAGGACGGATGGGACGCGCGATGCTGAAGTTTATGAATCTCTGTCATGCACCGCTGACGAACTGGGGACTGAAACTGGTCAATATTCAGGACGGCTGGACGATGCTCGATATCGGCTGTGGTGGCGGTGCAACCTTGCAACGGCTGCTGAAGCGGAGCGAGGGATCAACGGTCTATGGCATCGACATCTCTGAGGAAAGCGTAGCGAAAGCCAAGAAGGTGAATGCCGAAGTGCTCGACAAGCAGGTGTTCATCACTCAGGGTTCTGCCGAAAAGTTGCCTTATGAAGACGGGAAGTTCGATCTCGTGACGGCGGTAGAGACGGTGTATTTCTGGCCAAACCTTCCTGACTGTCTTCAGGAGGTGCGCCGTGTACTGAAGCAGGGCGGGAAATTCGCCATTCTGGTTGAAGTAATTGATGGCGACTCCATGTGGACGAATGTCGTAGAGGGCATGACGGCCTATTCGCCAGAGAAACTGAAGACGCTGCTTGACGATGCAGGTTTCATCCAGACTGAGATTCACCGCATGAAGCCATCGAATGCAACTATCATCGGCGTGAAAGCATAAATCTACGATAAAAGTATAATCACACCACTTATGGCGATATACGCATAAACAATGTATCGGAAAATGCGATTGGAAATGCGCTTGAAGACGTAGGCTCCAAGGGTTGTTCCGATGATGACTCCACCGAGGCCGAAACAGTAGTCTGTCAGGACGGTCGTGGTAAAGAAGCCATTATAGGCACGAACAAAAGTCATCATCACATTGCCAATCAGAAAGTAGGTCTGCGCCATCGCCATATAATGTTCCTTCGAAGGCTCACTCTGGATGAAATAGAGCACGGCTGGCGGGCCTTGCATGCCAAAGAATCCTCCCATCAGTCCGCTGAGTGTACCAGCACCAACCTGTACTCGTTTGGTTGTCGGCAGTTTTATCTTCTGACTGAACAGCGCAAAATAAATGCTGATAAGGATGAGAGCCATACCCAGGATCCGTTTCAATATGTGGTCTTCAATGCGGGTCAAAGCAAAGATGGCTATTGTCGACACAACAATAAACGTCAGCAATATCGGCCAAAGTCGTTTCCAAGTGACATAGCTTCTCATTCGCCACACGATGACAGCCGAGGTGGTAATGGCCAGAAGTCCAGAGAGAGTTGTGGCCTCGCCGTATGTAGGCAGGAAGAACGGCAGCATTGTCATAATGAAGATGCCAAAGCCGAAGCCCGTGGTGCGCTGCACAAAACTGGCTCCGATGCTCAACAGGAATATGGCTATCACAAGGCTACTCATCTTCTTTCCATTCTCCCCATGCTTTCAGGTGGCCAATGATGGTTGTCTCCACCCTACCCGTCCATTCATCAGACACACCGTATTTCGTAGCAATCGTTCTGAACTGCTTCAGTGATGCAACCACATCGCGGATGATAGCATCAGGGCGGCGTATGCCGTTATCACGGGCAAATTGGATGGCGTCGTCACGAGTGATATTCCGAAGCTTTGTCCTGATATACATGCAGTGGTCTTTGTTGGGCAAGAAACCTCCATTATCTATGATATAAGTAATATCGTAGGCAGGCGATAATCTCCAACTGCCATCCTCGTTCATGATAAACGAAAAGTTTTTGTTGTGGTCATCGGTATTATTGGCCAAAATATTGAACACCATCCTTCGGAACTCCTTCGGTTATTTCCTGATAATCTTCTGCTGATTGGTTATGACGATGCCACGGGTCTGTTCTACTGCAGGCGTGCCGCTGAGGGTGTAGGCCTGACCACTGCTTTCAGCGTTGCGGCTTAACGGCCTGATGGCTGTTGCCGTAGGCTTCACATCGGGACCATAGATGGTGGTCCAGTCATCACGCATTGATACGGGCACCCATCCGTTCACCTCGCAGGCCGTGCGGCACTTCTCGGCCTTGCCCACGTTGCCCAACTCACGCTCCACATCATCGCAAAGCAGACAGAAAGCCATCGAGGGATAACTGTTGTCGGTAGTGACGAACTCAAAAATCGGATAGTCGCCCGACGAGTTACCGAAGGTCAGGATGGGTTTGCGTCCTAACTGGCGCGTCATGATGTCCACCTTGCTCCATTTCGTACACTTCTGCTTGAAGAGTCCGCGCACGACACGCTGCCCTTTCAGGTCGTCAAAGCCGTAGGTCTCCATGATGACAGGAGTCTCCCACCCCATCTCCTCGGCCTTGCCTTCGGGTACATAGTGGACCTCGGAGCCCATTACCTGATGGCGACCGATGGGCAGCACGTCATCGATGAGTGGACGAAGCATATCCTGAGCCGTACCGCTACAGATATACACCTGGAAGTCGTTGGCTACAAGATAGCTCACCACCTCAATCATCGGCCAATAGAGCGCCGTACCCCACGTCAATCCATCGAGGCCCTCGCAAGGCTTCTTGAGAAACGACATCATCCAGTCATCCATTTCTCCCATCGTCAGGCCTTTGAAGATTTCTGCCTGCACATACTGCGCCTTGTCGTCCATCTCACGGTCTATCAGTTGGGTGTTATACATACCGGCCTTGGCTGCCTCGCCGAAGTGCCGCAGTTCCTCTGTGGGTGCATAACCTGTATCGTCGAGCAGACGATGGAGCATCACCAGCCAGTTCATGTAGAAGGGTGCCGTTTCGCAAAGCAGCGTGCCGTCCATGTCGAACACCGCCAAGCGGTCTCTCACGGGGACATACTGATCGCTGCCCTCTGTGGTCACAGCGGTCACAAACGACTTCAACTGTGTCAGCGAGACGGCATCGTTTTTCCAATACTTGAAGTTTCCTTCCTTATCAACTCGTATTTGTGCCAGTTGCTCACGTGTTGGCTGGGCCGACAAAGAGGTAAAACAACTGCAAATAAGGGCGGCAGCAAGCACCCACTTGTTAAATATTTTATTCATATCTTATCGTTGATGATTCAAATTCGATGGCAAATATACAACTTTTCCGCTACATCCGCAAGCAAATGACAGTAAAACTTTGTCTATGAGGTTACGCGGTCAGTAATCTCGCTGGATCAGATATGTATACTCTGTTCAAGACGTCTTTTATCTCTTTATCTTCGATGAAGATATTCTCGCTCGGAAATTGAAGCAAGCTTCATTTCACTCGCTTATTCATATTTTTGAAGATGATTTTCAGAAAAAATTAAATAATAAAGCGATTTTTTTGTAACTTTGCAGAAAATATCTGTATTTCATAAAAGAAGAGATTATGGAAAAGAGAACAACACCAGAGTTTATCACATCGTTGGAGCCGAACGAAATCTTTGTGTTCGGCAGCAATTTGAAAGGAATGCACGGCG
Organism: uncultured Prevotella sp.; assembly: GCA_946183415.1. Classification (GTDB taxonomy): domain Bacteria; phylum Bacteroidota; class Bacteroidia; order Bacteroidales; family Bacteroidaceae; genus Prevotella. The sequence continues at coordinate 31,960 of CAMHAM010000021.1, read as the reverse complement.
GCGGTGCGGCTTACATCGCCTTCCGCAAGTTTGGGGCTATCATGGGTCAGGGCGTTGGCTTGCAGGGCCAGAGCTATGCAATCCCCACGATGCAGGGCGGCGTAGAAACCATCCGTCCATACGTGGATGAGTTTATCGAATTCGCCAAACAGCACTCAGAACTGACATTCCTCGTCACTCGTATCGGCTGCGGCATCGCCGGATTTACGGATGATGAAATTATCCATAACAAACGAGGATATGACGACAGCGTTTTTACCCTCGTTTTTGGCTCAGTATTTATTCCCAAGAGCGAGTATTGACCATGCTGACATCTTGCGGGCTTCCTTCCAACGGGGGAAGAACTTGTCCATCAGTGCATGGAAGCGGGCATTGTGGCTTGGCTCCAACAGATGGCACAGTTCATGAACCACCACGTGCTCGACACACCATTCTGGCAACAGCAGCAGATAGGCTGAGAAGCAGATGGACTTGTCCTTGACATTGCATACACCCCAACGTGAAATCATTGCCTTGTAATGGACAGCGGACGGTTTCACACCTATTTCTTTCGAGTGGCGTTCCACCATAGGTTCTATCAGGTTTTTCAGCCGTTGGAGGGCATCATCAGCCTGTGCCTGCGTCTGCAAGGGCAACTGACTGTAGAACGCAGCCCTGCGCTGCTGATTCTCGTAAGTCTTCTTCCGTGCCTCACTAATCCAGTCTCTATGCTCTTCAATAAACTGCTCCACCACCTTTTTGGGCATACCGATAGGAACCGACACATGCACATCGCCATTCTTCACGATACGCATCGACATCCTGCTGGTTCGCCTGTATGTTACCTGTATCGACATAGTTTCTATTAGCCTGAGACAACCATCATCAATATCTGTATAACTTGAAATGCTGTATCTGGAATGCTCCAACAGGTATGCGTACATGACGGCCTTGATGCGTTTGGTCGCCATTAAGGTGGCGGATGATGCGCTGACTGCCGTCTACGATCTCCACCTCCTCGCACTTTGCAAGTCCGATGCACGTGTCGCCTTTCTGCCATGTAGCAGACGATTTGGCGGGTGAAAATGTTACCACCACACCGCTCCCGATGACAAGATAATCCTCCTCTCCAACCCGAAGGATGATACAGGCCACTTCGGGCCATACCGAATCCTTGGCACCCGGTTCCCAGCCGAGTGAGTAACTATGTCGGACGGTGAGTCGGATGCCATCGGGGGTGACGATTTCTGCCTCTCGTTGTTCGTCGTCGAGCAGCACGGCATCGATGTCGTTCGTGCCTTGCCTCTCAAGTATCAGTGGCTCTGCCTGGCGCAACAGCCGGTAGGATGCTACAAGGGGCGATAGTGATGAACTGACAGAAGAGAAGGCATTGAGCTGGTCATCCTGAGAGAGATCCATCTGCTTCCAGTCGCTGGCACTGGCTGCTGCTGTGAGCGGGTAGTCTTCGATGCTGAACGGACAGAATCCCATGGCTCCATGATGACCAAAGGCGTAGAGTGCATACATGGCATCCTTATCCTCCAGACGGATCTCAGGAACGAAGAGGGGGTTGTTGGGCAGATGGTATTTCGACAGCCACGACTTGATGCCCTTGTCGTAGATGTCGACGCCCAGCACGTCGATGGAAGGTGCCCCGCAATGCCAGAGGTCGATGAGATGAGCCAGGGGACCGCCCGAGGGATACTCTCCCGGCTTGCGATCACGGCTGTTAAGTGCCACATTGACGTACATCGGCAGGTCGTAGATTTCACGTCCAGCCTTGGCAATCTGCTCCACGTATGTAGCGTAAGTCCACGTCTGGAAAATCTCCTCGGTATAGATGTCGTCGCCAAACAACTGCGCCCAGTCGGCTCCTGCCTTAGCCTGTGGCTGAAGTTTCTCCTTCAGATAGGGATGTAACGACGCCTGGTGTTTCTTCAGATAGTCGGTCAGAAGGCGTGGCACGGTGCTGTGATACATACGGGTGGCATCAGGGGAATAGTCGCGAGGCACCTCGATCATACCTATCTCATTCTCGACCTGCACCATGATAACCGTCTGCTCGTGGGCATCATGATCGCGCAGATGAGCCATGATGCGACAGAAGGCACGCTTGTCGGCCTCCAGCACATTCCTGCTGAGAGAAGAGGCTTCCTCTACGGGTTTGCCTTCCGGGGTATGGGCTCGAGGGAATCGCTTCACGTCGCGCTTGAACCACTCGGGGGCATAGCAACTCATCGAGTTCTTCCAGGCACCGAACCAGAGCAGCACGACTTTCAGCTGGTTACGCCTTGCTTCGGTCAGGATGACGTCGAGTGAACGCATGTCGAACGCTCCCTCTCGGGGTTCGATGAGTTCCCACGATACAGGGGCGAGCACGGTGTTAAGTCCCATCTGGTGAAGATGCGAGAAAGTGCGCTTCACATCCTCTGGCGTTGAGGCAGACGAGTTGCCCAACTCGCCACCAATCATCAGCATGGGTTTACCGTTGGCAACAATCCTTGCGGTACTATTGCCGCGATGCTCTAAATGTGGGGTCTGTTGTGCCTGCGCTCCCACTGTCAGGAAGCCAAGCAGAAGAGAAGTAAGAATGTGCTTCATTTTGATGATTCTGTGGCAGTCAACCGTTTGTATACTATTTTATTTTCTCAAAGATGATCTCAGCCAGTCGCTCGGCACCTTTCCCATTGGGATGGATACCATCTGTCAGCATCAGCGCCTCTCCGCCCTCGAAGAGCGAGTGAAGATCGATGACTTTCAGTCCGTACTTCTTTGCTACCTGCTGCTGGATGGGGACAATTTGGTTCACGATGATCGAGTCGTTGATATCCCACGTAGTCTTCTCAGCCTTGATTGGAGTACAGAGATATATCTGCGGCTTTGCCGATGCAGCTTGCAGCGCAGTGATCATCTGCTCCAGGTCCTGACGGAACTCAGCGCCGTGCTGCCAGTTGTGCCCCTTCGAGTCGTTAGTTCCCAACTTGATCACCACTACATCAGGCTTAAAGGCGAGAGCATCTTTCCAGGCCACCTCGTTCATATAGGGATAATCGCCCTTGTTGAGCATCGTACGGGCACTCACACCGAAGTTCTTCACCCAGTAGTTATCTCCCAAACGCTTCTGAAGCAAGGCAGGATAGCCATAGGCAGAACGCATGTCAATGCCATGACCATCCGTGATGCTGTTGCCGATACATGCCACACGGATTGCATCAGACTTTGGGGCCTGACGGGCTTTCAACCAAGTGCTTAATTCCATAAGCAACTGGTCGTGATACTTGAACCAAGTTCCGAAACCGAAACCGTGATCGCCTGTGGGATAAACCAGCAGCGAACATTCGTTACCTGCATTGCGCATAGCCTTGTAATACTCCAATCCGTTGGTGACAAAGGGCACCAGTCGGTCATCATTAGCTGAAATGATCAGTGCTGGCGGCGTGAGATGACTGCGCACGGCATTCATCGTCGAAAAGTCGCGCACGAGTGTTGGATTCTTCAGTCCCTCCTCGCCCAGGAAGTTAAGGCACGACCATTTGTGCGACACCTCAGGCACCATCGAGATGACGGGATAGAAGAGAATCGAGAAATCGGGACGTACATCAAAGTCAGCATGGGTAGAGATGACAGAGGCCAGGTGACCGCCAGCTGAGAATCCCATGATACCCACATCGTGAGGATTGATGCCCCACACCTGAGCAGAGTCGCGAACAATGCGGATGCCCTGCATCACATCACCCATCGGCTTCGTGCGGTCACCCTGAGGCAACCGATAGTTAACCACGAAATAGGCGATTCCCTGCTGGTTCATCCATCCAGAGGCTAACGTACCCTCATGGGTATTCGATAACATGGAGTAGCCGCCACCGGGTACACCCACAATAGCTTTGCCGGAAGGCGTCTCAGGCAGGTAGCATACCATCTGAGCCTTGCCGTCGGCAGTCAGGTCCAGCGTGAATTGTCTCGCAGTCTGTGCCTGTGTTCCAACACTCAGGAGCAACAAGGCGAAAAACATCAGTTTCTTCATATTGGTTATTGTCATAAAAGGGTTATCTTTTCAGAAGGAAGGCTTGGATTTCACGACTGATGGCGCAGTCATAGTCGTAGAGATCGGGCCAGAACTCCACAATTCCCGTCGCAGGATTAGGGAAAGCAGTGAAATAGAGGATATAAACTGGCACCTTCAGTGTGACATCGGAATAGGTCAGCAACCGGAATGGGCGAGGATCATCCTGATGTTCCTTCAGCCAGTCCTTGCCGCGTTCGGATTCAGGGTGGATATCCATGGAGATGCGCAGGCGGTCCTTTAGCCATTCGTCGGCCTCAGGCAGCAGGAAACAAGCCAAGTCAAAGGGTTTCTGCACACGGACACAACCATGTGAGAGGGTGCGGCGCTCGCGCTGGAAGGCTCCACGATTATTGGTATCATGGAGGTAGACTGCAAAGTTGTTGGGGAAGCGGAATACAATACGCCCGAGGGAGTTGCCTGCCCCACCCTTCTGACCAACACGAAGCCGACCTGTACGCAACTGAGCGGCACTGACACTGGCCGCTCGAAGGGTGTCACCCGTACTACGCTCTACAATATAATAATGATTGCGCGCGAAATAAGACGAGTCGCCGGCATGGCGTGTGATATCGGTCTCGACAATCTTCTGGGGGATTATCCAGTCGGGGTTGACCTGCAGATAGCTGATAGTGCTGCTGAGCAGTGGGGTCCTGGTGGTATAGGCACCACAGCAGATACGCATGTTTAGCACAGAGTCGCCTCCGACAGCCCAGAGCTGTTGGGCTGGGATGTTGACCAGCACCTGACGATGGCTGTTGCTGCCGTCGGGCTGTGTCAGTTGCCAGCGGCATCGCTCCATATTGATGGCCAGTTTCTTTCGTTCTGTTGTATCGGTGGTCTGTTCCAACCTTTGCTGCAGTTTCCTGTAGATATCGCTGGCAGGCTGTGACTCCAGGAGATAACTCATGCGGCTGTCAGAAGTCATCTGCTGTTCTGCCGTCGCGAAGTCGGGTTTCTTCACCTCATGGTCGAACAGCTGCACATAGCTGCCATCGGGCTTTGTCTGCAGACGATTTAGCACTTTATCAGGGCGCATGAAGCCATAACGCTGTCCGGTGGAATATTCCACGTAGGCTTTCGAGAGATTATGATCGAGGCGTGTCAGCACCTCGTTGATATTTTGTCCCAACGAGTCGAAGGCAAGCGTATGAATGACATGTAGATCCTCAGCTATCTGGGGAATGAAGAATGCAGTAGAGTCAAGACCATTGCGGGGCAGTTCGTGACGCAGATACGAGAGCATGGAATCAGCATCGGAAGAGACCCCCATCCGCGTGAACCACTTGCCCTGCAGGGTAGAGTCGAGACTATTGACATAGGGACCAAAAGCAGACAACTCAGCCTCCGTCGGTTCCTGTCTGCCACCGAGGCAGGACGTGAGGATGAGTCCTCCTGCAAGAAGTACCGCATGCCTGTTCATCACCCTACTCCTCCATCAGTTTGCGGTAACGGGCTCGTTTGGGCTCATCTAATCCCAGTCGCTGGGCCTTGTTGGACTCATATTCTGAATAGTTGCCTTCGAAGTAGAAGACATTGCCCTCGCCCTCGAAAGCCAGGATATGGGTACAGATACGATCGAGGAACCAGCGGTCGTGGCTTATGATTACGGCACAGCCGGCAAAAGCCTCAAGACCCTCTTCCAAGGCGCGCAGGGTGTTGACATCGATATCATTCGTCGGTTCGTCGAGCAACAGCACATTACCCTCCTGCTTCAGGGCGATGGCCAGATGGAGACGATTGCGCTCACCACCTGAGAGCACACCGCACTTCTTCTCCTGATCGGCACCGCTGAAGTTGAAACGTGAGAGATAGGCACGAACATTGACATCCTTGCCCCCCATGCGGATAGTCTCATTGCCTTGAGATACCACTTGATAGACTGTCTTTTCGGGATCAATGTCCTTATGCTGCTGATCGACGTATGAGAGTTTCACGGTCTCACCCACATCGAACGAGCCAGCATCAGCCTGTTCCAAGCCCATAATCAGGCGGAACAAGGTAGTCTTACCTGCACCATTGGGGCCTATCACACCCACGATACCATTAGGCGGCAGGATAAAGTTCAGATCCTTAAACAATTCCTTCTCCGGATAGGACTTAGCTACATGCTCGGCCACAATGACCTTATTACCCAGACGAGGACCGTTGGGGATGAATATCTCAAGTTTCTCCTCCTTTTGCTTCTGTTCCTCATTAAGCATCTTATCGTAGGAGTTCAGACGCGCCTTTCCCTTGGCATGTCGAGCCTTGGGGGCCATACGTACCCACTCCAACTCGCGTTCGAGGGTCTTGCGACGCTTAGAGGCAGTCTTCTCCTCCAGAGCCAGGCGCTGAGACTTCTGCTCAAGCCATGATGAATAGTTACCCTTCCAGGGGATACCCTCACCACGATCGAGTTCAAGGATCCACTCGGCAACATCGTCGAGGAAATATCGGTCGTGGGTGACGGCAATCACCGTTCCCTCATATTGCTGCAGATGCTGCTCGAGCCAGTCGATCGACTCTGCATCAAGGTGGTTGGTAGGCTCATCAAGCAACAGCACGTCAGGTTTTTGAAGCAGCAGGCGGCATAAAGCCACTCGGCGACGCTCTCCACCAGAGAGATTCTTGACGCTCCAGTCACCCGGGGGACAGTTGAGTGCTGCCATCGCACGATCAAGCTTTGAGTCCATATTCCAGGCATCAGTGGAATCAATGACATCCTGCAGTTCTGCCTGTCGTGCCATCAGCTTATCCATCTTGTCGGGATCCTCATAATACTCGGGCAGACCGAACTTCACGTTGATGTCATCATATTCAGCTAAAGCATCGTAGACATGCTGCACGCCCTCCATCACATTCTCCTTCACCGTTTTCTCCTCATTGAGGGGGGGATCCTGAGGCAGATAGCCTACGGTGTAGCCAGGGCTCCAAACGACGTTGCCCTGATACTGCTGGTCGAGTCCGGCGATAATTTTCATCAGGGTAGACTTACCCGCACCATTCAAACCGATGATACCTATTTTTGCACCATAGAAGAAACTGAGATAGATGTTTTTGAGCACCTGCTTCTGGTTCTGCTGAATGGTCTTGCTCACTCCCACCATCGAGAAGATCACTTTTTTGTCGTCAACTGTTGCCATAATTTTGGGTTGTTAAGGGTCATTAATTCTTCTTTTTATGGTGCAAAGATACAAAAAAGGAGGCAAAGTGAGGCGAAAATCATCTTTTTTTGAAAAAAAATCGGGAAATATTTCGGTAATCTGTTGAAAATTAGTAACTTTGCAACCCGAAATCGAAGAAATTCGAGTTTTCACATTATTAATATATAAGCAAAAGAGAAATGACAAAAGCAGAAATCATCAACAAAATTGCCGAGCAGACAGGTGTAGCAAAGAAAGATGTTGCTATGACTGTAGAGGCATTCATGGAGGAAATCCGCGTGAGTCTTGCTGAGAATAAGGAGAATGTGTATCTTCGTGGCTTCGGCACGTTCGTTGTCAAGCACCGCGCCAAGAAGACCGCTCGCAATATCTCAAAGAATGTGACGCTGGTTATCGATGCGCACGACTTCCCTGCATTTAAGCCGGCAAAGAGCTTTATCGAGAAAATGAAGTAATTAACATTTTAATAAAATTCTAGAATTATGCCAAACGGAAAGAAGAAGAAGGGCCACAAGATGGCTACTCACAAGCGTAAGAAGAGACTGCGCAAGAATCGTCATAAGAGCAAGTAAGCCTTGCCCCTCTGTGACTTAGAGAAAGAAATGAAAGGAGTGTGTTCGCTAATCCCCTCAAGGATAGCAGCACACCCTTTCGAGTTTTAACGACGCCCCCCGTCAAAGTAAGCAAAAAGACAATGACAAGTGAAGTTATCATTGATGTGCAGCCGAAGGACATCTCCATTGCCCTGCTCGAAGACAAGCAACTGGTGGAATACCAGCAGGAGCAGCGCACGGCATCGTTCTCGGTAGGAAACATCTATGTGGCGAAAGTGAAAAAGCTGATGCCTGGCCTCAACGCTTGTTTCGTTGATGTCGGAGCTGAACGCGTGGCCTTTCTGCATTATCTCGACCTGGGGACTCAATTCAACTCTTACGATAAATACCTGAAACAGGTCATGAGCGACCGCAAGAAGCTCTACCCTATTCAGAAAGCTCACATCCAGCCCGAACTCAAGAAAGACGGCAGCATCGCCAACACCCTCAAGGTGGGACAGGAAGTGCTCGTACAGATTATCAAGGAGCCAATCAACACTAAAGGTCCGCGCCTGACATGCGAACTCAGTTTCGCAGGCCGATACTTGGTGCTGATACCCTTCGAGGATAGCGTTTCCGTTTCCACGAAAATCAAACGCAGTGAAGAGCGTAGCCGACTGAAACAGCTCATTCAGAGCATCAAGCCCAAGAACTTCGGTGTCATCGTGCGTACGGTGGCTGAAGGCAAGCGTGCAGCAGAGCTTGATGCCGAGATGAAGATTCTTTTGAAGCGCTGGGAGGATTGTATCACGAAGGTACAGAAAACTACCGAGCGCCCACAGATGTGCTTTGAGGAGGAAAGCCGAACCGTCGCTTTGCTTCGCGATCTGTTCAATCCTACCTATGACGGCATTCACGTCAATGACAGCGGTATCTATGAGGACATCAGGAACTACCTCGGGCTGATTGCACCAGAGAAGAAGGACATCGTGAAACTCTATACCGGTACGGTGCCTATCTTCGACAACTACGATGTGACCAAACAGCTGAAATCGGGCTTTGGCAAGACCGTCAACTACAAGCACGGGGCTTATCTCATTATCGAGACGACAGAGGCCATGCATGTGGTAGACGTAAACAGCGGTACGCGAATCAAGAAGGAAAACGGTCAGGAAGCCAATGCCTTGGAAACTAACCTCGGAGCAGCCGACGAGCTGGCACGACAGTTGCGACTGCGCGACATGGGAGGCATCATCATCGTAGACTTTATTGATATGAAGTTGCCCGAAGACCGTCAGATGCTCTATGAGCGCATGTGTAAGAACATGCAGAAGGACCGCGCCAAGCACAATATCCTGCCACTGTCGAAGTTCGGACTCATGCAGATCACCCGTCAGCGTGTCAGACCGGCTATGAGCGTCAATGTCGAAGAGACCTGCCCCACCTGTTTCGGTAAAGGAACCATTAAGTCGAGTATCCTCTTTACGGATACTTTAGAGAGTAAGATTGACACCCTCGTCAACAAGATCGGAATCCGCAAGTTCTACCTGCACGTACACCCCTATGTCGCTGCCTACATCAACCAGGGAATCTTCAGCCTGAAGCTCCAGTGGCAGATGAAGTACGGTCTCGGTGTGCGTATCATCTCCTCGCAGAAATTAGCCTTCCTGCAATATGAATTCTATGATGCCAACAGGCAGTTTATCGACATGCAGGAAGAGATTGAAACGAAGTAACCTCTCAGAAAAAGACGATGCTTACACTGAAAATCCTGTTCTGGGCCATGTTGCTCATCGTGTTCTACACCTACATCGGTTACGGAATACTGTTATACTTCATCATCCGGCTGAAACGGCTCTTCAAGGGGAAACCCCTGAAGACCGCTCTCCCGGCTGACGAAGATCTTCCTACCCTCACCCTGATGATCTGTGCCTATAATGAGGAAGACGTGGTCGCTGATAAGATGGAAAACACGTTGGCTCTTGATTATCCCCGCAACAAGTTCCGCATCATGTGGGTCACAGATGGCAGCAACGACCGTACCAACGAGTTGCTGAAGGCTTATCCTGATGTTGACATCGTCTTCTCGCCCGAGCGGAGAGGTAAGACTGCAGCTCTCAAGCACGGTCTGCAGGAGTTGAAGACCCGTTATGTGGCCTTTACTGATGCCAACACGATGATTAATCCAGGTGCCATGCGCGAGATTGCACGTCTGTTCATGGATCCCACCGTGGGTTGTGTGTCAGGTGAGAAGCGCGTGGCAGCCCGTAAGGAAGGTGAGATGGCTGCTGAGGGCGAAGGCCTCTACTGGCGCTATGAGAGTACTTTGAAAAAATGGGACAGCGAGCTCTATTCTGCCATGGGTGCTGCCGGGGAGCTCTATGCCATTGACCCCAACCTCGTGCAGGAAGTACCCGACGAGGCACTGCTCGACGATTTCATGATGTCAATGTATATTGTACAGGCCGGCAAGCGCATCGCCTATACGCCCGATGCTTATGCCCTCGAATACGGCTCAGCCAACATTTTCGAGGAGTCAAAGCGTAAGCGCCGCATCGCTGCAGGTGGTCTGCAGAGCATCTGGTGGTTGAGGAGCATGCTCAATCCCCTGCATCAGCCGCTCGTGGCTTTCCAGTATATCAGCCATCGTGTACTCCGATGGAGCGTCACCCCAATAGCACTGGTTACCTTGTTGATTGTCAACATATTATTAGTTTTCAACAATGCAGGTATATTCTACACTGTCACGCTCTTACTGCAGCTGCTGTTCTATCTTATGGCCTTTGCTGGGTGGTGGCTCGATTACCAAGGACACAAGAACAAGTTGCTCTACACCGCCTATTACTTTGTGTTCATGAACATCAACGTGTTCCGTGGAATGGCCTATTTGTGTACCCATGGCAAGAGCGGTGCATGGGAAAAAGCAAGAAGAAGTTAAAAAATTATTAAAAAATTCTTTTGTTCTATTTTTTATTCGTATCTTTGCCCCGAATATGCGTTTTTGACGAATAATAATGGAGAAAGACGAGAAAGAAATATTACTTCAGAAATATGCAGATGCCAACCGGCGCCTGATGCTTGCGCAAGAGCAGTTGGCCATTGCCAATAAAAAGCTGAAGGAATACGAGGAGAAGGCTAAGAATGCTGAGAAAGCCAGCAAGATGAAGTCGCTCTTCCTTGCCAACATGAGCCATGAAATACGCACGCCACTCAATGCCATCGAGGGCTTTTCACGTGTCATTGTAGAAACTGACTCTCAGGAAGACCGCATGAAGTTCTTCGAAATTATCGAGAGCAATAACAACCGCCTGATGAGTTTGGTCAATGAGATTCTCGACCTCTCACGTGTAGAGTCGGGTGAGATTGTAATGAAAAAGAGCAATACCGACCTCAACGAGCTCTGTGACGGTATCAAGAACATTTTCAAGTTCCGCTGTCCGGACACCTTGAAACTCATCTGGAACAAGCCTACGATGGCTGTTGCCTTCAATACAGATGCCAACCGTCTGACACAGGTATTCTCTAATCTGATCAGCAATTCACTCAAGCATACGCCCAGTGGCAGCATCACCTACGGATACCGTCTGACAGACGACGGCGCCAATATCGAGTTCTTCGTCTCTGACACAGGCTCTGGTATTGCTCCTAACGATCTCGAGCACATATTCGAGACCTATGTGTCACGCGATGCAGAGACCTCCAACAATGGGTATGGACTGGGACTCCCCCTCTGTAAGATCATCGTTGAGAAGCTCGGAGGAAAGATTGCTGTAGAATCGACTCTCGGACAGGGTTCCACCTTCACCTTTACCTTCCCCTTCGAAGGTTCAATAGGTGGTCGTGACCAGAACAAGACCACCACTACCAATGTGCGCACTATCCGTGTCAGCGGGCGTCCTGATGCGCTCAATAAGAAGACCATCCTCGTAGCCGAAGATGAGGACAGCAACTATGAGTTGGTAAAGATTGTGCTGCAGAAGCGCTACCGTCTGTTGCGTGCCCACAACGGTATTGAGGCAGTCACCATCAATGAAGAAGAGAAACCCGACCTCATCCTGATGGATATCCGTATGCCTGAGATGAACGGTCTCGACGCTACGCGCATCATCAAGGAGGTGTGCGACACGCCTGTAGTGGCTCTCAGCGCCTATGCTTTCGAAGAGAATATCCGTGATGCCAAGAATGCAGGCTGTGATCAGTTTATGGCCAAACCATTCAAGGTGGAGAACCTCATCGAAATGGTGCGGAAATATCTTGATGAATAATCAACAATTCCCCTTTATAAATACTTACGAATTATGGGTAAACTTGCTGTACAGAAATACTTCTCGTTCACCATCCTTATTATCACCGTGCTCCTAATGATCTTTACGTTCACAGGTATCTTCGGTGGTGAAGTTCAACCTGCAGGCAATACGGCCCGCGCCATGCTTGTCTATGCACTGCCAGTACTCATCATAGGCAATGTCATCTTCCTCATCTATTGGCTTATTATGAGGCGTTGGCACTGGGCCCTCATCCCCTTCATCACTTTGCTCTGCTGTATCCCTTACATCGGCACCCTCTATCAGTTCGGATCGCTCGATGAAGACGCAGACAAGAAGCCAGGTATCAAGATTGCCTCTTACAACGTGGCCATGTTCAGTCGTGAGACATCAGGCTTCATCGCCCAGGACATCCTCTCAGAGATGAAGAAACAGAAGGTTGATATCGTATGCTTCCAGGAGTATAATGACCATAGTGGCGATAAGAAGAACTCTGATTCGTACAAAGACTATTTCCCTTATATGGCCGTCGGTGAGAGCGACATGGTCATCTATAGCCGTTTCCCCATCAAGAACTTCAAGAATCTCAATTTTGAGATGACCAACAACAGTGCCATGTGGGCTGAAATCGATGTGAACGACCAGATTATTCGTGTGTACAATGCCCACCTTGAGACGACTGGTATCAACAGTACCCTCCACAAGGCTGCCAAGGTTGAGGCACGCGGAGTGGAGGTAGAGGGCAATGCCCTTATCCGGGCTTTTTATGGCAACTACACCCTCGGCATGATTGCCCGTTCAGGACAGGCCAATGTCCTTGCGATGGACATGCGTGAGAGTGAGGCTCCGATTATTGTATGCGGTGACTTCAACGATGTACCCTACTCGTATGTTTATAATACCATGCTGGGCGACAAGGTCGATGGCTTCACGGAGTGCGGCAGCGGTTTTATGTACACCTTCCGAGGGAAGAAGGCTGTCCGTATCGACTATATCTTCCATGACAAGGGCATGGAGGGACTCAGCTATTACAAGCGCGAGCTAAGCTACTCAGACCACTACCCAGTTTTCATGAAGATCGCCCTCAACAAACAAGAATAAGAAATCCCGCCGATTGGCGGGATTTCTTGTTGATTCAAACCATCTCAGACTATCTTGAAACGAACCCTGAAGGAGCGTTCATGCTCATCCCAGTTGGTACCGAGCATTTCGAAGCGCCCTATCTGGGAAGTGCTGCGGACATGACGGCCTATACATGGACAGACGTCGTAATCGCCGATCCGCACAAGGCGGATGGTGTCGGAAGCATCTTCAGGCAAACGACTAGGATCAACCTCCTCGGGCAGTTCGTCGCGCGACACAAACTCGAAGATGACAGGCAAATCCTCATCAATCAGTTCCTGCATGCGGCGCTCGATCTCCTTTTCTTCCTGGCGCGAGGGTTTGTGATCGAGGTGGAAGCTCATCTTGCTCTTTTTACGCTCGATATGGGCATTGTATGAACGCTCACAACCGAAGAGCCGGATCATTGTCTGATTGAGCAAATGCTCCGCCGTATGTGCAGGAGGAAACTCTTCCTTATTGTGCTCGTTTAAGATATAATCAGCCATCACTCCTAAGCTTTGAATTTCAGAACTACAGCCCCCAAAGGATCGAGGTCGACGGTAACAGCCCCATCGCGCAGGAGAGGACGCTTGAACTCACGGCCACTGAGCAGGTCGGTAAAGGCAGCCCCCTTCTTCTCCTTGAGTTTCAGATAGTCAAAGGCATGGGCTGGGATAGTTACATCCATCGTGGCGGGCAATTCGCTGAAATTGGCTACCACGAGCAGCACCTCTGAGCCTGCCTTGCGGAGGAAAGCATACTGCTGATGCGTGTCACCGTTGACATACATGAGGTCGAAAGAGACACCCTCGACCACCGCCTTCTCGGTAGTGGCAATCGCGATAATCTTGTCATACATCTCCTTGAGTGCTTTCTCGTCCTTCGTGAGCTTGCGAGAGGCAGCACGCACGAGGGTGTCAACACTCCAGTAATCGAAGATGGTGGTACGACCGTCATGACCACTGAAACCCTCACAATCCATACCCGGCTCACCATACTCCTGACCTGCGTAGATCATGAGAGGGTTCTTCTGGAGAAGGGCTGAGACAACGAGACCTGGCACACCTTTGCGGGCATTGGCTGCGAAGAAGGAACTGGCAATGCGCTGTTCGTCGTGATTCTCGAGGAAATAGAGCATGTGGTCGCGGATATCATCCGTCTGCTGCCAGGCACCTGTAATGGCATGTGTTGACTGACAGCCGCGCATCACCTCGCGCACCGTGTCGTACATACCCACCTTGTCATAGAGGTAGTCAAAACCAGCCGACAGGTAGTTACGGTATTCTGCTGGGTTATAGACCTCGCCGATGAAGATGATGTCGGGGTGGACATACTTCACCTTATCTGTGGCCCAGTGCCAGAACTCAACTGGTACCATCTCTGCCATATCACAGCGGAAGCCATCGACCCCCTTACGAGCCCAAAAGAGCAGGATATCCGTCATCTTGCCCCAGGTATCGGGGATGGGATTGAAGTGGCCCACACGACCTGCATAGTAGTCGAGTCCATAGTTGAGCTTCACCGTCTCGTACCAGTCGTTCATGCCCGGCGCATTGTGGAAACAGTCGTTACCCGTGGCCTTGGCAGGCTCTTCGAAATAGGGTTCCACCTCACCGTGATAGAGGTCGAAGTAAGGGGAAAAGCGCTGCCCCGGGCAATAGTAGAAATTATTCTGTGGCGAGAAGCCCTGAGTGGGATCATCGTCTTGACCAAGATCCTTCAAACCGTCAGGTTTGCAGATAGAGTGATACTGACGAGCTACGTGGTTGGGCACAAAGTCGATGATGACTTTCATACCAGCCTTATGCGTGCGCTCGACCAATGCTTCGAACTCCTGCATACGCTGGTTAACGTCGACTGCAAGATCAGGGTCAATATCATAGTAGTCAGTGATCGCATAAGGCGAGCCAGCCCTACCCTTCACCACTGCGGGATGATTCCGAGGAATACCATAGGTAGAATAATCAGTCTGAGTGGCATGACGGATGACACCTGTGTACCAAATATGGCTCACGCCCATCTGCCTGATTTGTTTCAGGACAGTGGGCGTGAAGTCATTCAGTTTACCACAGCCATTCTCGGCCAGCGTACCATTCTCCTTGCGGGTGGTATTGCGATTGCCATAGAGGCGTGTAAAAATCTGATAAAGGACAATCTTATTCGATGCCATGGGCAGAAACTTCTTTGTTAATCTTAACAATCATACCCTGAAGGGCCTTACCAGGTCCGCATTCCGTGAAGTCGTCGGCACCGTCGGCAATCATATTCTGCACACTCTGAGTCCAACGTACTGAGCTGGTGAGCTGAGCGATGAGGTTTGCCTTGATCTCAACGGGATCAGTATGAGGCTTGGCATCTACATTCTGGTAAACAGGACACTTGGGGGTCTTGATCTCTGTGGCCTCGATAGCAGCCTGAAGCTCATCCTTTGCAGGCTGCATCAGCGGAGAGTGGAATGCACCGCCCACCTTCAGAACAAGGGCACGCTTAGCACCGGCTGCCTTGAGCTGCTCACAAGCCTCCTCGACAGCCTCAACATTACCTGAGATCACGAGCTGACCAGGGCAGTTATAGTTGGCAGGAACGACCACACCCTTACCCAGTTTGCTGACCTCTGCACAGACCTCCTCTATCTTCTCATCTGGTAGAGCGATGATAGCGGCCATCGTTGAGGGCTGAGCCTCACAAGCCTTCTGCATAGCCATGGCACGGGCATAGACCAGTTTCAGACCATCCTCAAAACTGAGAGCACCGGCAGCAGTGAGAGCAGAGAATTCGCCCAGAGAGTGACCTGCGGTCATCTTTGGATCGAAGGCATCACCCATACAGAGGGCAGAGATGACGCTGTGAAGGAATACAGCAGGCTGAGTCACCTTGGTCTGCTTCAACTCCTCATCGGTACCATCGAACATGATGTCGGTGATGCGATAGCCGAGAATCTCATTAGCCTTCTCAAAAAGTTCTTTTGCCATCGGATTGGTTTCGTAAAGATCCTTACCCATTCCTACAAACTGAGCTCCCTGTCCGGGAAATACAAATGCTTTCATTTCGATTTTCTTTTTTTATTTGTTACTTTTTATCTTTTTACCTTGATTTACCTATTTCCTTCCTTTCAGGGTGCAAAATTACGACATTTTTCTGAAAAACACACCTTGAAAGACATTTTTTTAGCCAAAGAGGGCTGAATATCGAAAAAAATGAGTAAGTTTGCACCACAGAACAGAGATGACACAGAGAAAATGAAACTAATAGTCATGACCAAACCCACCTTCTTCGTTGAAGAAGACAAGATTCTGGCAAACCTTTTCGAAGAAGGTCTGGAGAACCTGCACCTGTATAAGCCAGGGGCAGCCCCAATGTTCTCGGAAAGACTGCTGACACTCTTGGGCGACGACTATCACCATAAGATTACCGTTCACGGCCACTTCTACCTGAAAGAGGAGTACAGGCTGAAAGGCATACATATCGATGATGCCTTCACAGAGCCCCCGGCAGGCTATCGGGGCAATGTGACACGTACCTGTCATGCCATCAGTGAACTGAAGGAGGCCAAGCGCCACTCGAACTACGTGTTCCTGCACTCCATCTTTGACAGTCAGACCAATGCCGACGAGAAGCAGTCGTTCACACGCGAGGAGCTTGAGACAGCTGCCAAACAGGGACTGATCGACAAGAAGGTGTATGCCCTGGGGGGCATGAACCTCGACAACGTGAAGGAGGCCAAAGCACTGGGATTCGGGGGTATCGTGATCTGCGGCGACCTGTGGAACCGATTCAACATACATAATGAGATCGACTACAAGGAGCTGCTGGCGCACTTCGAGAAGCTGCGCAAGTCCATTGAATAAGATTAAAACATCAAAAACATTAATAAATAATGTCAGAAAAGAACTCTTACATGGTATTTTCGGGTACTGCTACAAAGTACCTCGCAGAGAAAATCTGCCAAAGTTTGGGCTGCCCGCTGGGACAGCTGCTCATCACAAAGTTCTCTGACGGAGAGTTTGCCGTCAGCTATGAAGAAAGTATCCGAGGGCGCGATGTCTTCCTCGTACAGAGCACATTCCCCAGTAGTGACAACCTGATGGAGCTCCTGCTGATGATCGATGCTGCCAAGCGTGCTTCAGCCCGCACCATCAATGCAGTGATCCCCTATTTCGGATGGGCACGACAGGACCGTAAGGACAAGCCCCGTGTGAGCATTGGAGCCAAACTGGTGGCTGACCTGCTGAGTGTGGCTGGTGTAAACCGTGTCATCACTATGGATCTCCATGCCGACCAGATTCAGGGATTCTTCGATGTACCCGTCGATCATCTCTATGCATCGGGCGTAATCATCCCCTATCTGCAGAGTCTGAAACTCGACGATCTCGTGATTGCATCGCCTGACGTAGGCGGTTCAAAGCGCGCCAACACGTATGCCAAATATCTGAACTGTCCACTCGTGCTCTGCAACAAGACGCGAGCCAGAGCCAACGTTGTGGCCACGATGCAGATCATCGGTGAGGTGGAAGGCAAGAATGTTGTAATCGTCGACGACATGGTAGACACTGCCGGTACCATCACTAAGGCCGCCGACCTGATGAAGGAGCATGGTGCCAAAACAGTACGTGCCTGTGCGTCACACTGTGTGATGAGCGGACCTGCCAGTGACCGTGTCCAGGAATCAGCACTTGAGGAGATTATCTTCACAGACTCTATCCCCTACACCCAGCGCTGCGCCAAGGTTAAGCAACTCAGTGTAGCTGATATGTTCGCAGATGCTATCCGACGTGTGATTGAAAATCAGAGTATCAGTGACCTCTACATTATTTAAGTGTGGAGTGAGAAGTGTGGAGTGTGCAATTCTTGCATCTTTGTTTTCCTGCCAGTCAGACGGATATCACATTCAGGGTTTTGCGCGCCAGTTGGAACAGGGCGATACTATCTGTATCGTGCTGGAGAACGAACCAGAGCGGATGCTTGGAAAGGCCATCGTCGTAGACGGGAAGTTCAATGTGACTGGCCATACAGACACCGTCCTTTTCTGCAAAGCCTATCTGAACAGGATGAAGAGTTGCAGCGTTGACTTCATGCTGGAGCCAGGCAACATCACACTGGAGCTGAACCTACCTCCAAAGCCACCAAGGACTTCGGGCACGAAACTGAACAACCAGTGGCAGCAGTTAAACGACTCGATACAGCGCATGGGCACGAAGCTCATCAGTCTGGTAGCATCCGCAAAGACACCTACTGACGAGGTGACACACAAAGCCAGACTTCAGGCTATCGACAGTCTGCATCGAAGAATGTCAGACTGCATCGTGAACACCGCCCGAAGAAATGCTGACAATCCGTTAGGACAATACATCGAAAAGAATTATAAAGCGCCCGAGTTCAAATGAACCCGGGCGCTTCGCTTATAGCTTCTGTCTCACACGGCGATTAACCGCTCAAACCGGAAACTCCAGCCACTTCACATAGCAGAAGTCCTGACGGTGAGGCAGGTTCTTGTTCTTCGGATACATACGTACGGCAGTCTTGTACTGACCGGACTGCTTGGGAGAATGCTTCACCTCGAAGGTATAGTTGTTACCCTCATGACCAACCATCTTAAGCGGCTCGATAGAGTACACGTGCTCCTCGCCATTCTTGTCGACGCGAACGTTAACCTTCTCCAGGGCAACGGCATCATCGAGGCCCTGCTCATTGATGACAAAGCGAAGCGTGTACTCCTCGCCAGTCAGATGCAGACCGGAAGCCGGAGCTGTCGACTCAGCAGAAACCACACTGATAGCATCCCAGCGCTCGGCAACGGTCTCCTTCCACTGAGCAATATCCTTAGCCAGACGGTAGTTGTCCTTGGAGAGCTCCTTGAAGCGCTTAGCCTCCTTCTCATAGAACTTAGAGTAGTAATCATCAAGCTGACGCTTCATCGTGTAATGAGGAGCAATCTGGGCGATAGAGTTCTTGATAACCTTGCACCAACCCTTAGAGACGCCCTTCTTGTCCTTATTGTAATAAAGAGGAATGATCTCGTTCTCGAGCAGACCATAGATGGTAGCTGCATCCAGCTGATCCTGATAGCCTTGATTCTGATAGGTACGTTTCTCGGTAAGTGCCCATCCGGCGCCTTCACGATAGCCCTCAAGCCACCAACCATCCTTTACAGAGAGGTTAACAACACCATTCATCTCAGCCTTCTCACCCGAAGTACCCGATGCCTCGAGAGGACGTGTAGGTGTGTTCATCCAGATATCAACACCAGAAACGAGGCGGCGAGCCAACAGGAAGTCGTAGTCCTCAAGGAAGATAATCTTACCCAGGAACTCAGGACGCTGACTGATCTCATAGATCTTCTTGATAAGACCCTGACCAGCACCATCAGCGGGGTGAGCCTTACCAGCGAAGAGGAACATGACAGGACGCTCTGGATTGTTGACAATCTTTGAGAGACGCTCAAGATCAGTAAACAGCAGGTGGGCACGCTTGTAAGTAGCAAAACGACGGCAGAAGCCAATCATCAGGCACTTTGAATCCATCGACTCAATCAGTGAAACCACGCGGGAAGGATCGCCCTGATTCTTCAGCCATGCATCGCGGAACTGATTCTTAATGTAGAAAATCAGATTCTGCTTCATTTCGAGACGGGTAGCCCAAAGTTCTTCGTCAGGACAATCGTAGATACCTTCCCAGAGTTTAGCGTTAGACTGATCGTTTATAAACTTAGGATCAAGATATTTCTGATAGATTTTGGTCAGCCAGCCCGTAGCCACCCAAGTGGGGAAGTGTACGCCGTTGGTAACGTAGCCCACGTGGTTCTCCTCAGGATAGTAGCCCTTCCAGATGGGAGCGAACATTTTCTGAGATACCCAACCATGGAGCATAGATACGCCGTTAACCTCCTGACAAGTGTTGCAAGCGAAGGTAGACATACAGAACTTCTCTCCGTGATCATCGGGGTTGGTACGACCCATGCCGATAAACTCATCCCAAGAGATACCCAGCTTCTGAGGATAGCCACCCATATACTTACCGAAGAGACCCTCGTCGAAGTAGTCATGACCAGCAGGTACAGGAGTGTGAACCGTATAGAGTGAAGATGCACGAACAAGCTCCATGGCCTGGTTGAATGTAAGACCCTCGTCGATATAATCGCACAGACGCTGCAGGTTGCAGAGTGCGGCGTGACCCTCGTTGCAGTGATAGATATCCTTCTTGATGCCAAGCTTCTTCAGCAGCAGCATACCACCGATACCAAGCAGGATCTCCTGCTTCAGACGGTTCTCCCAGTCACCACCATAGAGAGCGTGGGTAATGGGTTTGTCGAACTCAGAGTTCATATCGTTATCAGTGTCAAGCAGATACAACTTCACGCGGCCTACATTCACGCGCCACACATAAGCGTGAACCTGATAGTTATTATAGGGCACGTCGATTACCAATGGGTTGCCATCTTTGTCGAGCTGCTGCTCAATGGGCAGTGAACCGAAGTTCTGAGTCTCGTAATTGGCAATCTGCTGTCCGTCCATGCTCAGCGACTGCTTGAAGTAGCCGAAACGATAGAGGAAACCAACAGCGCACATATCGACGTTAGAGTCGGAAGCCTCTTTCACGTAGTCACCAGCGAGCATACCCAGACCACCAGAATATATCTTAAGGGCAGAATGCATACCATATTCCATACAGAAGTAGGCAACAGAGGGACGCTTTGCATCGGGCTTTACGTCCATATATTTGCGGAACTTCTCATAGACATCCTTAATACGCTTCATAAGAGCCTTGTCTTTAAGAATGGCTTCCTTACGCTCAAAGCTGAGACGCTCCAACAGCATCACGGGATTATGTCTCACTTCGTGATAGATTTCAACATCGAGCTCACGGAACAGGTCACGTGCCTCGTAGTTCCACACCCACCACATATTGTGGGCAATCTCGTCTAAACACTTCAGTTCCTCAGGCAGAGTTGCTCTGACGGTCAATACCTTCCAAGAGGGATCGTTTGTGTAATCTGCTTTAATTTTCATAATGTCTCAAATAATTATTTTGAATTTTCTGATTTGTCTTCTTTCAGGGATTTCTTACGGGCCTCGGCTTTGCTCAGGGCAATGTCGTAAGCCTCATAATAATATTTAATGAACTCACTCCAGAGAGCCTTCTTCGAGAGGGCATCGGCATTCTTGCGGCAAGTGTCGACATCCTTCTTCTTCATCGAAGAGAAGTCGGCCACAGTGTCCTTGATGATATCAGCCACCTCTGAGTAATTATAGTCTGTACGATGAATCACCTTCACACCATCTGTAATCTGGCCGTCATGACCAAACACAGAATTGGCCCAAAGACCGAAACCTGCGAGATCGGTGGTGATACAAGGTACCTTGAAGGCAACAGCCTCCAGCGGGGTATAGCCCCAAGGCTCATAATAAGAGGGATAGATGCAAAGATCGTTGCCAAGTACGATATCATAATACGACAGGTTGACGATACCGTCCTTGCCGTCGAGATAGCAAGGCAGGAAGATCACCTTCACCTTGTCCTCCTTACGATTGTGCATATCATAATACTTCATCATGCCCAGCACGTTATCATGGCTCATGTTGTGAAGCCAATGAGTCACCTGAGGCACATCGAGTGGCGTGTCGTATTTCTTGCCTTCCTCCAGACGGGCTTGCAGATCCTTGCGAGGCTCCCCTACCCAACCAGGAACTTCGATGAAGGCAACGACCTTCTTCTTCAGTTCGCGATCGCGGAGCAGACGGTTCATCGCTTCCACAAACACATCGATACCTTTATTACGGAACTCATAGCGGCCTGAAGTCGAAATGAGCAGTGTGTCGTCATCAAGATCCTCACCCAACAGAGCGTTGGCGATATCAAGCATCTTGCGACGGGCTGCCTTGCGCTTACGAGCGAAATTCTGGGCATTAGGCACAAAACTGTTGTCAAAGCCATTAGGCAGAACGACATCAACTGGCTTATCGAGCAGCTCCACACACTCCTTGGCTGTAATGTCACTCACGGTAGTGAAACAGTCAACATAGTGAGCCGTCTGCTTCTCGATGGAATGCTTCGACTGCATATTGAGCTCGCCAGCCATCTGGTCTCCATTGTAGGCAAACAGATAGTCGTAGAGAGGCTTCATGTTTCCAGCAATCGAGCGGCCGATGCTCGTAGCGTGAGTGGTGAAGATAGTACCAATCTGAGGCAGCTTGTTGTTGATATACAAGGCACCGAGACCGCACATCCACTCGTTAGCATGATAGATCACCTTCTGGCTGCTGTTGAGATAATGGTTATAAAAACTCTCCACCACCAGTGCGGCTGCATACGAGAACATCGAAGCTTCATCGTAGTCGCCATAGGCATGCAACGAGTCTACGCTGTAGTGCTCCCACAGCCAACCGTATATTTCATTCTTCTTTTCGAAGAACGGATTAAAATCCACCAGAATTGCGAGAGGTTCACCTGGAATGGTCCAGCGACCTACTCTTAACTTGAGCCCCTGCTCCTGTGCTTCACACTGCCATTCAGCAAAGAGGGTCTTATCCTCCTTGAAATACGGGCTTTCTTGCTCTTTCCAAAAATCAGGACCGATGAAAACTATCTTATCCTGAAGTGCCTCCTGTAGGGTCTTGGCACGCGTCGAAAGGACTGTATAGATTCCCCCTACCTTGTTGCAGACTTCCCAACTTGACTCGAAGATGTAGTCTGGCATTAAATGCTTATTTGCCATCGTTTCAATTATAATTGGCTGCAAAGATACTTAAATTTTTCTAAAATTCCTAACCTTTTCCCTAATTTTTTTAATCAGATTGAAGAAATAATGATTTAGATTAGTAACTTTGTCAGCAAATAAGAAAAAGCATTGAATATGAATAAGTTAATTACAATAGCATTTCTCCTGTTGGCAAACCACGCGCTGTGGGCGCAGACACCATGTGAGGACTTCCGCGCGTACCTTTATAATAAAGAATACGGGGTGTTTCTCAAAATCGACTTCTGCGACGAAAGCATCACCATACCTGATCAGGACTTCTACGGCTCATTGCCAGGCTATATGGGGAAGAAGGTGAACAATTTCATCTGGCTCATCACCAGTGCAGAAGTCAAAGGGAAGAAAGCCAAACTGACGATGATCAACGAATTCGGCAGCGAAGACCTCATTGCTTCTCTCGTACGTGAGAACGATTCACTCTATGTTTTCCGCCAGGAAGAAGGCAGTCAGCTGAAACTGTCGCAGAAGGGGAAATGGCAGAAGATGCCCAAGAAGATGGAGTTCATCCGTCAGAAGGAATAATCAATAGTCATCATAGCCGCCCACGTTGTCGTAGTACGTATCAGATCCCTCACCATAAGGCAGAATCTCATCCTCCTTGGGATCCTTTACCAGGTCGTCCTTGGGCTTGCCCTCCTTTTCAATGATAGGAGTACCGTAGCGCTCGTCGTACATGGAGGGAGCCTCCTTATTGCCCTTCTCCTCCACCTTTCTCACGAACTCCACCTCCTCAATGGTGTCATCCTTGGGGGAATCACCATCCTTCTGCCCATGACACGACAGAAGCATAGCGGCCACAAAAACAAAGTGCCAGCCTCTCATTTCATCCGTTACGCTTACTCATGTAAATACCCACTCCGATAATAACCAATACCACTACGGCAATAATGTGTAACCAGTCCATAATCTTTATTTTAAGAATCCAGATGCAAAAATAAGGAAATAATCCATTATCTCCAAATATTTACGACGAAAACTTCTATCTCCTTCATATTTCTTCCTCTGCTGCTTTCTGCAAGCCTTCTTCCTCCTCGGACTGAAGATAAGGCTTTGCGACAACCTGATGATCCTGCATCCAAATATGGTTGAGCGTAAACGCAATCGAATTAAGAGTATCCTCACGCTTCGACGATTTCAGCTCACACTCCCATACCGTGATACAATGCCACCCCATTTCAGCCAACTTGCGCTGCTCCTCCTTATCACGCTCTTTATTCCTACGAATCTTCGCCACCCAGAACTCACGATTCGTATTCGGAATCTTACAGCACGAACTATTCACTATTCTCTCTTCACTATTCACTTGTGGCAACGCCACATGGTGCCCATGCCAGAAACACCCATTCACGAAGATGCACGTCCTGTATTTCCTCAGCACTAAGTCAGGATGCCCAGGCAATTTCGGAGAATTCAACCTATAACGGAATCCCCTACTCCACAACCCACGCCGCACAATCATCTCCAGCTTCGTATCCTTCGAATGAATCGCCGCCATGTTGGCTGATCGCCGAGCCTGTTCACGCTCGGCAGAGCTGATGCAGGCATCGCTCTGCTCTTGCTTAATCGCAGCCTTCTTGTGCCGTTGTTCTGCAGAAAGCTTATCCATATCACTTCAACGCTTCAAACAGTGCAAAGATACTTCTTCACAACAACCTTATCCGCAGGCAGCCAATCCATGCTATCCAAGTCTTCTGGCTTCAGCCAACGTGCAGCTTCGTGTTCATTCAGGTGCAACGCTTCCTTCAGCAGCGAGCAAAGATAGCAATGCATAGTTAAATGAAAAGCAGGATAATCATATTCCACCGTACAGAGAAACTCATCCACGTTAATCTCCGTCGACAGTTCCTCACGGATCTCTCGCTTCAACGCCTCTTCCGGTGTTTCCCCAGCCTCCATCTTTCCGCCAGGGAACTCCCACCAGTCTTTAAAATCACCATATCCACGCTGTGTGGCGAATATCAGATCGTCCTTGCGAATGATCGCTGCAACTACTTCTATCTGCTTCACTTCTTTATAATACCATTTGAGCTAACTGTCGCAAATCTTGCGATAGTTCTAAATATTAACTGATTCTCTTTTATAGCCTTTATTTCCTCAGCTCCCAATCTACATCAAAATCACTACCTGAATCATCGACTGTCACGTCATAGGTCACATCTTCGCCATTGAGCTTACCTGTCAGCACACCCTTGTAGTTTTTCCCATCGCTCTTTTCAAGTTTCAATTCCGTTACTTCTAAACGGTTTCCATGCTGCTGCTCATAATCCACAATGCCCTGCGTTACCCTATCATTCAACTTCTCTTCCGACACCATACATCCACTCAGCATTACCAATGCCGAGAATGTAATTAACATTGAAAGTAATACCTTTTTCATATAGTTAATAACTTAAATTTCTTCTATACCTAGAGATTTCAGATATTTATATGTTCCATCGTAGAACGCTGGCAGACGAGTTGGATCTTCATTAAATCCTTCTGGAGTTTTATTACTATTGCCAAAAGGAACACAGATGATTATACCTTGGCGAGCACGAGTAAGTAACACTCGATAGGCATTCAACATATATTTTTGGCTTTCCACGTTTCTCTCTGGAATCCATTTGTTTTTCCCATTAAACTTATAGTAAGTCCATTGGCCATTTTCACACCTCATATCTGCATCCCAAAGTACACAGGCAAAGTCCAATTCAAGACCCTGTACCTGAATCTCTGTTGCAGCATCCTCCAAATAGTTTGAGGATCGAATATCTGTTTTATCTTCTAGAAACCAATGGACAGCATTTTCATCTCCCTGTGCTAAGATATTCACAGCAAGAGGTTTAAAGCGAGCTGCAACTTTCGTTACGAGGACACCTGTCTGTTGTGTACCTCTTGCTTTCTTTCTAAGCCATTGACGAGCCTTTTCCATATCTCGAGTGAGAATGATGGGATATTTCTTGTTTCTTACATCTTGATATAATGACTGGGCATCAGGAGCAAACGACAAAAGCGAATGAATAAAAGCAGATAGTGTTTCTGCACGGAAAGAACGAAGGCTGACGGCCAAATGCAGACTATCAGAGAATGATACCTTTTTATTCTCTTTGAGTAGTTCATTTACTCGCCCTTCTGCATATTCCGGATCCGTAAGTTTATTAGAGATATAAACATTCCAATGTTTAAATCTATTATTCAGAGCCTTTATCCATTCTGTTATACCAGCCTCACCTGTATTGATCTCCTGGCCACCTCCAACCAGACAAATAATAACAGCCCAATCCTCACGTTGATCAAGCGACCATATCAAAAACTCTGCCTCTGACATAGGGAAGTTGGGTACTTTGAGCTTATTTCCATATGTACCACCACGTTTCAAATAGTCGGCTATACGTTTATGCGTCCAACTGCGCTGCGCCTCATCGAAAATAGCCACATGTTCAACCTCACCATATCCTGTTTTTTGTAGTTTTACAGCTTTTTCTGGGTCTATCTCTAATTCACCGTTCTCTACTGGATTCTTTATCTTAGCCAGCATATTGTCACGATATCGATGAATAATCTGAATAAACTCACTAACTTCACGCCTTGAATCAGACAAATTCTTCTTTTCCCCTCGTTGTGAACATTTGCACTGGTTATCTCTAGCCAATGCTTCAGTAAGAACAGCCACCAAAGGGCCATTGCCTGATAAATAAACAGCACCATTCTCTTTATCAAACTCACCATCTTTATAGGTTTGTTTGATAGCAACATCAAGACCAACTAAAGTCTTACCTGCGCCTGGTACCCCTGTAACGAAACAGATGCTCTTGGAGTTCTTCTCTTTACTCTGCTGGATAACCTGAAGGATATAATTTATTGTAGTGTCCGTTGAAACCTTATCGGCTTCATGACGCGTTATCTCTTCAACAGAATGATTTTCATATAGTGTTCGTGCTGCTTCAATGATTGTTGGGGTTGGAGCATAGGGACTGATTAACCAGTTTTCTATTGGCTCTTCATCTATATAAGCTTTAGAATGCTCCAAAACTTTCATAATGAGTTCCTGTAAATGTTCCTCTCCAGAAATCATTGGATTGTAAATGTCATCGTGATATACCGAAGGACGGAATTCCGTTGTAAAGGTCTTAAACTTAGTCGGTATCAAAATAGGAACTATAGTTCTATTGTGGCTAAAAAGGTGGAAGTTCTTTAGGTCAAGCGCATAATCCATTACTTGCTCGATGTCTGCCTGAAAATCATCTTGTTTGCCCACTTTGAATTCGAGACAGAATATCAAGCCTCTTAACAGCAAAACCACATCTATACGTTTGCCCAAACGAGGGATATCATACTCGAAGATAATCTGACCATGTTCCTCTTTCCAAGGTATTAGCACTTGCTGCATTATGGTTATTTCTCCCATCCAGGCTTCGTCTGTGGTTGTTGGAGTATCTCCATGGTAATTATTATGGAGTGCTCCAAGTATCGTAAGTGGTTTAGAATTCATAAACTCACCAAACGAAGCCGAGTATAAACATCTGTTAGCCATATTATGGTGCAAAGATAAAATAAAAAATTGAGTTGCCCAAATATTTCCCACATAATTCAAGTTTCAGTAGTTCACAAGTTGCAAAACTTAAGTATTTTTATTAAAATATGTGTAAAAAGGAACATTGTTGTGAATTATCTCAATGACAATTCGTATCTTTGCAAATAAAAAATTCTACAAATACTATGGCAAGAAGTGACCTTTGGACGCGTGAGCAGCTGATTATGGCTTTGAATGTATATTTCAAGATACCATTCAAAGACGTGAAGGAAAAGCATCCCCTCATACAAAAATATGCTCCGCTGATAGGCAGGACCCCCACTGCGCTAAAAATGAAAATTGGCAACTTCGGACGACTTGATCCTACTCTGAAAGCAAAAGACATCACAGGCTTGGGGCATGGTAGTTCTGCAGAGGAGCCTATATGGCAAGAGTTTTGGGGCAACCTCGACAAACTGGCATTTGAAAGTGAACGGCTCTTTGCAGAAAGAGCAGGAAAGAATGTTGAGGATACTCTGGGTGCCGACATTCAAAAATTACCTCAAGGACGCGAACGAGAAGTTGTGGTAAGGCAAAGGGTAAACCAGCAATTCTTCCGTGATGCTGTGCTGACAGCATACCTCAATCAATGTTGCATTACAGGAATCACAAACACACCATTATTGGAGGCTTGCCATATATCAGGTTGGGCTGACGACGAGAATAATCGCACAAACCCCAAGAACGGTCTTTGCATGACTCCCACT
This sequence comes from uncultured Prevotella sp., assembly GCA_946183415.1. Taxonomy (GTDB): domain Bacteria; phylum Bacteroidota; class Bacteroidia; order Bacteroidales; family Bacteroidaceae; genus Prevotella. Next base: position 3,857 of record CAMHAM010000021.1, on the reverse strand, counting down.
TTTCATCGTGCCTACGACAAGTTTCTGATGGCTATTACACCTGATTACGAAATAGTCCTATCCGATGAGATGGTTAGTGGAGCAAAAGACGAAACAACGTTGAAGTATCTTCGCGACTTACAAGGACGGCATATTATAATGCCAGAGAAGTTTGCGCCAGAACAAGAGTTCCTGGCCCAACACTTCGAGGCATATAGGCAAAGAAGATAGTTATTACCAACTGTCAGGCTCATGGCTCTCAAGCCAGTTCATAAGAGCTTCGTAAGCAAATTGCGTTTCCAATCGCTCTATTTCTTCTTCAACCTTCTCCTTGTCAGATCCAAAGTCCTGATATATCCACTGCAAATCATTATCATCCAATTCTTCATTATCTATGTATCTGGAGTAAATGTCTAAATGCAGTACATCATCTCTGTGATCATAGTCAGGCAAATACTTTTCTATGAATTGTTGTAGATTGCTTCCACTACTTGAATCCTTTTTCAAAGGAACTATGTTTATGTTCGCATCACCATCCTTTGTAAACCGAATGCTAATACGTCGACTTAATTCCGCAAGGTGGGGTTGGATTACAGAAACTTCAACTCGTTCTCCTTGTTCGGCAGCTCTCTCAATACATTTGCCTGTCACTACAGAGACAAAACTCTGACACATTTCAATGGCTTGTTCTTTCTTGATATTGTATTCCATTTTTTCAGCAAAGGTACTCCGGCAAAGTGTATTATCAAAATAATCCGGCATTTTTTAAGTTTTTACCGGTTTTATTAAGAATCCCAGTTTATTATTCATTATATTCTGTTAGCCATTGATTTATCTATGTTTTTAGGATACAAAGTTATAGATTTTATGAGCAGAATTTAAATAAAATAATTCCATTAACATAAAAGAAGATAAAAATAATTTTCTAATTTAATTAGGGAAACACAAGGCAGAATAAATGTTAAAACCTATGCAAAAGCTAATAATAAAAGATAGATAAAAATAAAAAAGAATATAAAAAAATTAGTCAAATTAGCTATTTTAATGATAATCAATTCGTTAGATAATAAATACATTCCACTAAGTTTCCACAAACTTTCCACTAAGTTTCCACTAATATTCCACTAATGATTTTGAGTCGTTTTGAATGAATATGCGGAGATAGTTCGACAATAAGTGGATAGTAATTGTCGATAAGATGGCTTTAAGGATTAATAAGCCATGCTTATTGGTTGCGAAGATAGGGTTATTTATCGAGCCTGGATTATTCGTAGCTCGGTAAATGTTCCCAGCTTGGGAACGAGATGTTCCCACGTTGGGAATGAGGCGTTCCCACGTTGGGAATAAAGTATTCCCACGCTGGGAATACATAACGAGCCTGGGGGTAGAGATGGTATGGAGCAAAAGGTATTCAGTGGAAACTAAGTGGAAAGTTAGTGAAAGGTTAGTGAAAAGTTAGTGGAAAGTAAAATAAGGATAATACACTTATAATAAGGCTGTTAAATCAAAAGATAATATAATTAATGAGAATTATTAAAAAAAATATTAGAAATCTACTTGCAATATTCAAAAAAAATTTTGTATATTTGCAGTCGAAAACAGAAATACATCTGAATCAAGAAAAAATCAAATAATTGTATATATGAAAGTTACTTTACTGAAACTTACACGCAAAAAGGAGGTGGTGAAGCGCCTGGAGCCACAGGCGCTGGCGGACATGATCCGCAACAACCCTGAGGAGAGAAAAGTGTTCAACCTCAGACTGCACTACCAGTTTATGAAACCCATCAGAATGAACGACGGCCAGGTGACGATCGACAGCGACAAGCACCTGGTGAACCTCTCACGCATCTGTTTCGCTGCCGAGTTCGACTTCTATCGCGAAAAACCACGCGTACATCATTACAATGGGCTGGTGGTGATAGAGGTGAACGGGCTGAAGACCTACGAAGAGGCCGTCGGCATCAGAAACAAGGCCGCAAAGATGGACGAAACGCTCATGACATTCCTCGGTGCATCGGGCATGTCGGTGAAGATTGTCTGTCGAGGGGAACTATTCGGGACCTCCATCGACTCCTCCGAAGGAGGGGAAAAACTGCCGACGAAAGAGGAGGACATCAAACAGTTTCATAAGAACCTATATGACACGGCTCGAAGGGCATACCAGAATCAGTTCGGACTGGACATCGAGTATCTGGAGCCCAAGCTGGAGCGCACCGTATACCTCAGTGCCGATCCAGAGATGTACTTCAACCCCGAGGCACGCCCCTTCAAGGCTGACTGCGAGCGGCACGACCAGCCAGAGCCCACACCCATCTCATGGGAGAGCAGCATGCTCATGCCTGGACGAACCATCGCGCGAACCTATCACTTCAACTGGCTCTTCATCATCAGGCAGGTCATCGGCGAGTGCATCGATCTGCCCGACGAGGACCGTCAGATGCAGATGCTCCAGCAGATTGCGCGCCTCTCGCTCGAACAGGGCATACCCCTAGCCCACGCCCAGGGCATGACGCTCGAACATCCGCTCTTCCATAACGACCCAGACCTCGTCAGGACCGTCTTCGCCACTGCCTACGAAATGACTCTCATAGAGGACTACCGCAAGACACACAAGATGAAGCCGCTGAAGAGCGTGCCAGAGGAGACGCTGCAGACCATGCGTACAGAAATATTCCTCACAGCCAACTACGACATGCGCAAGAACCTGATGACGGGTGTGGCCGAATACCGCAAGAAATACGCTGAGGATCAGACATATAGGCCACTCAACACAGAGGTGCGCAACGACATGACCATACAGGCTCGCGAACAGGGACTCAAGTCGTGGGATCAGGATGTGAACCGCTTCATCGACTCCACCCGCATCGAGCAGTACGACCCCGTGAACACCTGGCTCAACAGCCTCCAGCCCTGGGACGGTCACGACTATATAGCCGAGCTGGCAGCACGAGTGCCCACCTCGCAGCCCCACTGGGAGAAGTACCTGCGCTACTGGCTCGTGGGTATGGTGGCACAGTGGCGAGAGAGTGATAAGCAGTTGACTGGCAATGCGTTAACGCCACTCCTGATTGGTCGTCAGGGTTGCGGAAAGACGCGCTTCTGCAAGATTATCCTGCCTCCAGAACTGCGCGACTACTACAACGACAAGCTGAACTTCAAGAACGAGTTCGACCTGAATATCGCCCTCACCAGCTTCGCATTGATCAACATCGACGAGTTCGACAAGACCACTAAATCGCAGCAGATTGTGCTGAAGTACCTCCTCTCGTCTGCCGACGTGAAATTCCGTCCACCCTACGGCAAGACCATCAAGCAGTACAGGCGATACACCTCGTTTATCGGCACCACCAACAAGCTGCAGCCCCTGACTGATCCTACAGGTTCAAGGCGTTTCGTCTGTGTAGGCGTCAACGGCAACATCAACTTCGAGGATAACCTGAACCACCGCCAGCTTTTTGCCCAGGCCTTACACCTATTTAATAATAAAGAGCGATTTTGGCTGAACGATGAGGAGATAGAGCAGCTGCTCGCGGAGAACGAACCCTTCGAAATGGCTGTGCCTCTGTTGGACTTGGTGGCAGAGACCTTCCGCAAACCGAAGGAAGGCGAAGGCAAATGGTGGAGGGCCGAGGAAATACTCACCCACCTCGACAACCTCTACCCGTTCTTCAAAAAGAAGAACGAGTCGCACGGATCGTTGGGTATAGTCATGAGCAACCCCAGATTCAACTTCAAGAGAAGGTATATGAGTCACGGAGCCGAATACTGGCTGACAGAGAAATAGGGAATACGAAAGAGCCCCGGGTCATTGCTGACTCGCGGCTCACTGATGAAAGATGGCGGCCTCCTACTCTCCCGCATTGCATTGCAGTACC
>CAMHAM010000020.1 GCA_946183415.1 uncultured Prevotella sp. | reverse complement strand
CTAAAAGAAATTTTCAGCTCACAAGAGCTAAAAATTTGAAAGTTTAAATGGGAGCTTCACAGCGACCACCTGTTATCCTACAGTTGAAAACTTTCTTTTACCAATAACTAAAAACCTAAAACTATAAATATTACTACTAACCTAAAACAATCTATTAACCTTTTGACGATGCAAAGGTACGACGAAATTTCCGTTCTCGCAAGATTTCATGGGTAATAAGTGTATAAAATCCCCTTATTCTTGACCTAAATCAATTAGTTGTGTGCGCAAACACATAAAAAACTGCTTTAAAGTACCATTTTCTTTGGTATTTTACGCACTTATTCGTACCTTTGCAATATCAATCGGAATGATGACATGAAAATACTGATAGTGAATACGAGCGAACGGACGGGTGGAGCTGCTGTGGCTGCTAACCGTTTGATGAAAGCATTGAACAATTATGGTGTTAAGGCAAAAATGCTGGTGCGCGATAAGGATACTGATGCGCTGACGGTGTCTGAGCTTCCACCGTCGCCTCGTCTGCGCTGGAACTTTCTCTGGGAGCGGCTCTGCATCTTTCTGAAGTTGCATTCACGTAAGCATCTTTTCGAAGTCGATATCGCCAATGCAGGGTCTGACATCACCCGTCTGCGAGAGTTTCAGGAGGCAGACATCATCCATCTCCACTGGATTAATCAGGGTATGCTCTCGCTGAGTGGTATCAGGAAGGTCCTGCGCAGCGGCAAGCCGGTGGTGTGGACCATGCATGACATCTGGCCTGCCACAGCGATTTGTCATGTGGCGTTGGATTGTCGTCAGTTTACCTCACAATGCCGGAATTGCAAGCTACTGCCTGGTAAGGGCTCTGCACACGATCTCGCTGCATCTGTCTGGCAAAAGAAGCAACGGATGTTGGAAGGTGAGAACATCTATTTCGTTGCCTGTAGCCGATGGCTGGAGTCGGAGGCGAAGAAAAGTGCGCTGCTGGAGGGACAGAAGATTACCAGTATTCCCAACCCGATAGATACGCATATATATAAAAGAGGTGTAAAGGCGGAAGCGAGGAAGCGCTTGGGGCTGCCTCTCGACAAACAACTGATACTCTTTGCTTCGCAACGCGTGACTATGGTTAACAAGGGTATGCAGTATCTCATAGATGCATGTAGGCTGTTGACAGATATCAAACCCGCTGTTGTGATTCTGGGTGGCCATGCTGAAGAGCTGACGTCGCAGTTGCCGCTTGAGGCTTATCCCTTGGGCTATGTTAATGATGAGAAGCGGATTGTCGATGTATATCAGGCCGTGGATGTCTTTGTACTGCCTTCGCTCTCGGAGAATCTGCCCAATACCATCATGGAGGCGATGGCCTGCGGCGTGCCTTGCGTGGGATTCAAGGTGGGTGGTATCCCTGAGGAGATCGACCATCAGCGTAACGGCTATGTGGCTACTTATCGTGATGCGGAGGATCTGGCGCGAGGCATCCGTTGGATTCTGACTGAGGCTGATGCAGAGGCACTGAGTCGCCAGGCTGTTGAGAAGGTCGTGCGTAATTACTCGCAGCAGAGTGTGGCGATGAAGTATCTCGAAGTGTATCAACAGGCGATGGCCTTCAAACATTATAAGCTATGATCAGGATTACCTATGTGACGGTGACGTATAATGCAGCCAGCGTGTTGCAGCGAACGCTCGACAGTGTGCTGCGGCAGGATTATCCTGAGATTGTGCATCTGATTATCGACGGGGCTTCTACGGATGACACACTGCGGATGGTCGAAACCTATATCGAACGTTCGAATGCTGCACAGAATGGCCATCGTGTGCAGGTGATGTCTGAACCCGATGAGGGCATCTATGATGCCATGAATAAGGGGCTGCGCAGTCTGGATGGTGATTATGTGTGTTTCTTGAATGCAGGCGATTTCCTGCCTGCTTCGGATACGGTCAGTCGCATCGTCGCAGCTGTCGACGATGCGCAGTTGCCTGCCGTACTCTATGGTGATACTGATATCGTTGACGGCGAAGGGCACTTCCTGCATCACCGCCGTCTTGCTCCACCCGAGGATCTGTCGTGGAAATCGTTCCGTCAGGGTATGGTGGTGTGCCATCAGGCTTTCTATGCGCGTACCGATTTTGCTATTGCCACACCTTACGATACGCATTACCGCTATTCTGCAGATGTCGATTGGTGCATCCGTGTGATGAAAGCGGCTGCCAAGGAGAATATCCCCCTACAGTATCTGAAGATGGTGGTGGCCAACTATACCGAAGAAGGACAGACAACGCTCCACCACCGTGAGTCGCTTTGGGAGCGTTATCGGGTGATGGAGCGTCATTATGGTCGACTTCAGACGTTCCTGCTACACTGCTGGTTCGTCGTCCGTTCTTTTGTGAAATAAGTGATCCCCGCTAACTGGCGGGGATCACTTATTATCTGATAATGACCTTCTTATTATTAATAATGTAAACGCCCTTGTCGAGTCCGTCGAGTGCTTCGCTGGCAGTCTTGGCGGTGCGTAGTAGTCTGCCGTCGAGGGTGTAAACCTTGACATCGCTGTAGGTTTCAGTCTTGGCTGCCTTGATGGCTGTAGCTGAGACGACAGCCTGCAGTCCGTCCTGATTGTAGTAGCCGCCATTGATAAAGGCAAGGTCGGCGGTCTGGTTCGTACCGTCATTGAAGATGATACCCTCGTTGGTGCTGCTCTGACTCTTGCGATCACTTGCATTGTAGGTCCACTTCCATACGGAGTTGCCCTTGCTGTCTTCGCCGAGTTTCTCGCAGTTCACACCTGGCCATTGGTTGGTGGTATAGTTGTACTGCTTGTCCCAGCGCCAGCATTTGATCTGACTGCCCCAGTTCTTGGGTGCCACGAAGAAGGCGCAGGTCTCACCCTCATTGACGGTGCAGAAGGCGGGTACTTCCACTGGTGTGTTGTCCTCTGGACTCTCGTCTGCTTCGGTGATGGCTTTCATGGCTGTCTGGTCTACATCCTTGTTGGCATATACCTGGAAGTTCTTGCCCTCGATGGCCAGTGTCCACAGATCCACGGGATTGTTGAACGAGAGATTGCCAACGGGTCCCAGATGCAGTCGTAGTTTCCCGTTCGAACCTTGTACGACGAGCAGGAATCCTCCTCCGATGGTTTCTGCCGTGAGAATCTCACTCTCATTGTTGATGCCTGCGGCTTTTCTTAAGGCAATGAGACGTTTCAGCGTACCCTTGTTCGACTGCCAGTGCTTTAGGAAGAGACATGGGGTACCTGGCATCACGAGGATATAGGCATTGGCAGCACAGATGTTCGTATTGAGCTTGGTCGCCTCGCGGAAGGTGTCGTGATTGTCCACAAAGGTCACGCTGTAACGCTTGTAGGCGTTGTCGTTGCTGAGCATACTCTTGGCTAAGGCACTCCAGTTGCCTCCACCAAAGGCTGAGTTGATATTGTACTTCATGGGGAAGTCGAAGGCGGCACTCTGTATCTTGCCATCGACTTTCGTTCCGTCGATCCATTTCGTCACTACACTTTTGTTGCCATCCCAGCATTCACCGACGCTATAGGTGGGATTGACCTCTGTATTGTATTTGCCTGTATACTTGGCATCATACCCTTTCACCATGTCGTAGCGGAAACCTGCATAGCCCAGTTCCTTCAGCAGGAACTCGAGATAGGTTTTCACGTTCTTCTGCACCGTCTCGTTGGTGTGGTCAAGGTCTCGGTAGCCTTCAAAGTTGTCGCCTGTATCTTTGGCGCCAGTGGTCTTGTAGCCGTTTTTGTTGCACTCGTCATCACTTGTGATACCTGAGAACTTCTCATTATCCCATGCAATGCTGTAGGCACCGTTGGTCTCATCGGGGAAGTCTACCCACGTCGTCAGTCCGTTCTTGTGGTTGATCACCACATCCTCGATGATACCTGTACCCTTGTCCTTGAAGGTCTTAATCATCTTCTTCAGTTCAGCCTCCGTACCCCAGCAACTGTTGTGATCAAGCCAGAAGCAGGGGTCGTAGCCCATCGTCTGTCGTTTCGTATGGTAGTAGTCAGAAGTCTTACCGCTCTGGGGAATCCAGATAAGGTCGAAGTACTGTGACAGGTCATCGGCCTGTTTCTCGAGCACGGTCCACTTCGAGTCGGCATAGCCGTCCCAGTAGAATCCTTGTAACATCACGCCGCCGTAGTTCTGCGGCCATCCCTGTGCCATCGTGACAATGGCTGTCAACAGGGTCAGTAGGGTCATAGTCAGTCTTTTCATATCAGTAGAGTAATAAAAGTCCTGCAATACCCGCATAGCATATCATGCGGATGGGGTTGATCTTCAGGTAGCCAGTGCCGAAGGCTGTGGCGGCAAGAAGGGCACAACTGATGTAGAACTGCCAAGGATTCTCTGACGGGGTCGAGAAGTTCTCTTTGTTGCAAAGCAACAGGGTGGCAGCAGCGAGCAGTCCGACGACGGCAGGGCGTAATCCCTTGAATACCGACTGCACCAGTGAGGTATTCATATACTTCATGAACATCTTGCTGATAAGTATCATCAGGATGAGTGAAGGCAAGACGAGGGCGAAGGTGGCAGTGGCACTACCCAGTACGGCCATCAGACTGCCATAGCCTGCATTGTGGATGGCAGTATAGCCGCAATAGGTAGCTGAGTTGATGCCAATAGGTCCTGGTGTCATCTGAGAGATGGCCACGATATCGGTGAACTCCGACGTGGACAGCCAGTGATGGGTCTCTACCGTCTCGTGCTGTATCAGTGAGAGCATGCCGTAGCCGCCACCGAATCCGAAGAGTCCGATCTCGAAGAATGTGATGAATAGCGACAGGAATATCATGATTCTTTCACTTGTTTTTGTTTACGACTGTCGTTCTCCTGAACGATTCTGCCATAGGCATAGCCGGCGATAGCGGCTATGATGATGACGTAGATAGGTGAGAAACCGTATTTCCAGATGGCGAGGGCAGCGACGATGGGTATCCAGAAGGTGTACCAGTTCAGTTTTGCGCGCTGTGCCAGACGGAACGTAGGTACGGCGATTAGTGCCACGACGGCAGGACGGATGCCTCGGAAGATGGCTGCCACCACTTTGTTGTCCTCAAACTGCTTGAAGAAGATAGCGATGGCCAGAATGATCATGAAGGAGGGGAGGGCTGTCCCAAGGGTAGTGGCAATCGCCCCGCGCACCTTTTTCAGCTTATAGCCGATGAAGATGGCAATGTTGATGGCAAACACACCAGGACAACTTTGGGCGATGGCTATCAGGTCGAGCATCTCGTCCTTGTCCACCCATTTGTGCTTGTTCACCACCTCCTCTTCTATCAAGGGTATCATGGCATATCCACCACCCAGGGTGAATATGCCAATCTTAAAGAAGGTCTTAAATGATTCCCAGTAGAGATTCATCTGTCTCAGTCTTTTTAGAATAACCTAGGACTCCCTATGATATCCTATATTCTCTTCTCAATCCACTGACGTGCATTGACGAATGCCTCAATCCAAGGTGTCACCTCATCGTTACGGCGATCAGCTGGATACCAGGCATTCTGCCAGGGGAACACGGCGCGCTCCAGGTGAGGCATCATGCAGAGATGACGACCATCGGCAGAACAGATACCTGCCACGTTGTAGTCTGATCCGTTAGGATTAGCAGGATAATCAGCGTAGTTGTACTTGGCAATTACGTTATAGCTACTCTCTGTTTCAGGCAGTGAGAACTTACCCTCACCGTGGGCTACCCAAAGTCCGAGTTTGTTGCCGCTCAGGCTGCCAAACATCACTGAGTTGTTCTGTGGAATACTCAGGCTGATGAACTCACTCTCGAACTTATGACTATCGTTGTGCAGCATCTTGGCACCCTTGGCACCAGTGAGACCGAGTTCCACCATCAGCTGACAACCGTTACAGATACCCAGTGAGAGGGTGTCCTCGCGGGCATAGAACTTATCGAGTGCCTCCTTGGCCTTGGGGTTGAAGAGGAAAGCACCAGCCCAACCTTTAGCAGAACCCAGTACGTCGGAGTTGGAGAATCCACCACAGAACACAATCATATTGATATCCTCAAGTGTCTCACGACCACTGATCAGGTCGGTCATCATCACGTCCTTTACATCGAAGCCTGCGAGGTAGAGGCAGTAGGCCATCTCACGCTCACCGTTGGTACCCTTCTCACGGATGATGGCTGCCTTGATGCCAGTTCTCTCACGTCGGTCGGCAGAGATGCCATACTGAGCGAGGGTGCCAGTGAAGTTCTTATTAAACTTCATCTCGATAGGTTGCTTCTTGTAGTTCTCAAAACGTTCCTTAGCCTTGCCGTTGAAGCTCTGCTTGCGATCGAGCAGGTAAGAGGTCTTGTACCATGTGTCACGGAGTGTATCGATGTCGAAGGTCAGTTCCTTCTCGCCAGCCTTCACCACGATGCTGCGGGCATCCTCTACAGGATAACCGATCTTAGCAAAACCAACACCCTGTTCCTCCATGAAGTCCTTGAACTCCTGTTTGTACTGATCGCTTACCTCGATGACTACACCTGGGTTCTCAGCGAAGAGAGCCTTCGCTACATCACCATCCTTGCAAATGTCGTGCAGGTTGATATGCATACCCCCCTTCTGGTTGGCGAAGCACATCTCAAGCAGGGTGGTGATCAGACCACCGGCGGAGATGTCGTGACCTGCCATAATCCAACCCTTCTCAATCATCTGCTGCACAGCCATGAAGGCATCGGCAAAGTACTCGGCATTCTTCACGGTTGGCACATCGTCGCCTATTTTGCCTAAGCTCTGGGCAAAGGCTGAACCTCCAAGGCGCTGCTCGTCGAACGAGAAGTCGATATGATAGAGTGATGCGTTCTTATCGTTCACTAATACGGGTGATACCACCTTCTTGATATCTGAAACCTCTCCACCGGCACTGACGATGACTGTTCCCGGAGAGATAATCTTTTCACCGTTAGGATATTGCTGACTCAAAGACAGCGAGTCCTTTCCTGTCGGCACGTTGACGTGCAGGTCGCAGCAGAAATCGCTCAGCGCCTTTACACCTGCATACAGACGGGCATCCTCACCCTCCTGCGAGCGGCAAGGCCACATCCAGTTGGCTGAGAGACTCAATGAGTCCATGCCTTCTGCCAATGGTGCCCAGACGATATTAGTCAGTGCTTCAGCAACTGACAGCACGGAACCAGCAGCAGGATCAGCCAGACCAGCCTGAGGCGCATGTCCTAAGGCGGTGGCGATACCCTTCACGCCACGATAGTCGAGAGCTACCACACCACAGTCGCTCAGAGGCAACTGGATCTCACCCTGACACTGTTGACGGGCAATCTTGCCTGTTACCGAACGGTCCACCTTGTTGGTCAACCAGTCTTTACAAGCCACAGCCTCCAACTGGAGCACGCGGTTGAGGTATTCATTGATCTTATCTTGACTGTAGGTCACGTCCTCGTAGTGACGCTCTACCGTATTGTCTTTCATGATGGTCTTGGGCGAGTGACCGAACATCTGAGCCACGTCGAGGTCGAAAGGTTTCACGCCGTCACCCTGCTTGAATGAGAAGTGGGCATCGCCAGTGGTCTCTCCGACTACATACAGTGGAGCACGCTCACGCTCAGCAATCTTACGTACATGTTCGATGTGCTTCTCGTCGATGAGCAAGCCCATACGCTCCTGACTTTCGTTGGCGATGATTTCCTTTGAACTCAGCGTCTTGTCGCCAATAGGTAGCTTGGTCATGTCAATCTCACCACCGCACTCCTCAACGAGTTCCGACAGACAGTTCAGGTGACCGGCAGAACCGTGGTCGTGGATACTTACAACAGGGTTCACATCCTCCTCACAGAGGGCACGCACCAGGTTGTAGGCACGCTTCTGCATCTCGGGGTTGGCACGCTGAACGGCGTTCAACTCGATACCATTGCTATAGCGACCAGTATCTACTGATGATACAGAACCGCCACCCAGTCCGATGCGGTAGTTGTCACCACCAACTACGACCACCTTGTTGCCTTTCTGGGGCTCCTTCTTCAGACAGTCGCGCTTGGTGCCGTAACCTACACCACCAGCCAGCATAATGACCTTGTCATAGGCGTATTTCGTGGAGTGGGGAGTGTGGAGTGAGGAGTGAGAATCGTCTGAGGTCTCTTGATGCTCGAAGGTGAGCACAGAACCACAAATCAGTGGCTGACCGAACTTATTACCGAAGTCGGAAGCACCATTCGAAGCCTTAATCAGAATTTGCTCAGGTGTCTGATACAACCACTGGCGCACGGGCAGAATGTCCTCCCAGTCCCTGGTAACCTCACTCCTCGAAAATTCTGAGTCGTCAAGACGGGGATAAGCTGTCATATATACAGCAGTACCGGCGATGGGCCATGAACCGACACCACCACCCATACGGTCGCGGATCTCACCACCCGTACCGGTTGCGGCACCGTTGAACGGCTCTACGGTAGTGGGGAAGTTGTGGGTCTCTGCCTTCAACGAGATCACACTCTCGATATCTTTTACTTGGAAGTAGTCGCTGGTGCTCTGATCCTTCGGGGCAAACTGCTCCACCACTGGACCCTGTGCAAATGCCACGTTGTCCTTGTATGCCGAGAGAATCTTGTTGGGATTCTCCTGTGTGGTCTTCTTAATCATGGCGAAGAGCGAGCTCTCCATCTCCTTGCCGTCGATGATGAATGTACCTCCGAAGATCTTATGGCGACAGTGCTCAGAGTTGATCTGAGCGAAACCGAAGATCTCTGAGTCAGTCAGCGGACGACCGTTCTGTTTCTCCAGTCCGTGCAGGTATTCGATCTCTTCTGGACTCAGAGCCAGACCTTCCTGCTCGTTATATTCCTCCAGATTATCCACATACTTGATAGGCTCGGGCTTGATGTTGATGGTGAAGATGTCCTGGTTCAGACCATGATACATGCGCTGCAACATCTCATCGTGCTCGGCATCCTTGCTACTGGCGGGGAAATATTCCTCTATTCGGCTGATGCCCTTGATACCCATGTTCTGAGTAATCTCGACGGCATTGGTCGACCAGGGGGTTACCATCTCGCGGCGCGGACCGACGTAGTAGCCCTCCAGTTGCTCTGCATCCAACAGTGATGCCTCGCCGTACAGCCAGTTTAATTCCTTGATTTCTTGTTCACTGAGTGTGTGATCAACCTCTGTGGCTATCACCGTTTTTTGTGGGGTCTGGAAGAATCGTATCATACCTTATTAATTGTTTATTCTGATTTTGAGCGCAAAGGTACTCAAAAATCCGCATATTACAAAATTCTTTTTGTAAAAAGGCGTGAACTTACAAAAATTATCCTTAACTTTGCAGCCAGCAAGAAAAGATCAGTCATGGCAAGCCAAATTTCATTAGACCCTCATGGAGAGATGCTCATGCAGCAATATAAGCAGCGTAAGCATATCTATGAACGTATGGACAAGCTCGTTTACGACAAGCTTCGTTGGACCTTTCAGGAGAACGGCCTATATATCAACTCCATCGAGCATCGTATCAAGACGGAAAAGTCACTACGTGGAAAGCTGGAGTTGAAAGGTGCCAAATATAAGACGCTCGACGATGTCACCGATATACTCGGACTGCGTATCATCACCTTCTATACCGACGATGTCGACAAGGTGGCTGCTATTGTGAAGCACATCTTCAGTGTTGACTGGAACGAATCGGTCGATAAGCGTAAGCTCCACCAGCTCGACAGCTTCGGCTACAACTCCCTCCACTATATCTGTCGTATACCTAAGAGTCTCATCTTCGACTATCAGATGCCCGAGCTCAATGAGTTCCGCTTTGAGATCCAAATGCGTACGGCCCTCCAACATGTATGGTCTACCATCGAGCACGATACGGGCTACAAAGGTGATGTCCGTATCCCCAGGGAATATCGACGTCAGTTCAGCCGTCTGGCTGGTATGCTGGAGCTCGTCGATGATGAGTTCAGTCGTCTGCGCACCACGTTGACCGACTATCGCCGCCGCATACAGTCGTTGGTCGCTTCTGGCAAGCTCGATGAGGTACCGCTTGATGAGGCTTCCTTCCGCAGCTATCTTTCCATGAAGCCGTTCGATCCGCTTAATCAGCGTATCGCTGCTACTAATCAGGCTGAGATCTACCCCACCTCTCTGATGCCTTTCCTGCCTGTGCTCGAGTATTTCCATTTCGATACGCTCGGCGATGTACAGCGGTTCATTGAGACATACAGCGATGCTGCCTATCAGCTGGCTCTCTCTCAGCTGGCTCTTACCGATCTTGACATCCTCTCTGAGAATGTGGGCTTACAGAACCTCTGCATCGTTTATGCCCTGAAGACGGGACTTGGCCGTGATGGCGTTCTGTTTATCTTGAAAATCCTTAATGGTGATGATTCCTCTAACGAGTTGATGGCCGATATGTTCATCGAGCAGGCTAACAATCTCTCGTTCATGCAGACATAGCAATGGATATAATAATCCCCCGGTCAGTGATGAACGGGGGATTATTCGATTTATTTAGCGTTTCTTGCTCTTGACAACTTTGGGTTGGGCTTTCTCTACGTATGGCTCCTGCTTCATCAGAACGAAGGCAGCGGCGAGAATCTTGTTCTTCAGGTTAGCGGGGAAGTTGGGATTCGCGTTGAGGAATTTCTCCACTTCCTGCTTGGCATCATTGCTCTTGTGATGACTGAGCAATGCCTTGACCCACTTCTCGGGGAAGAAGATGTCGCTGGTCTCCTGGATATATTCCAGTGATTTCAGACTGGGCGTGATGAGGTTGTTGTTCTGGGGCTCGTAGATGTCGGCACTCAACAGGTTGATGGCGCGGATGGCCCACGGCTCATGCTTACGGTTCTCCGGCTTCAGCAGTTCGTTGAACAGCTTGGTGCGTGCCTCGGCAGAGGGGTCACAGGCCCGACTGATAAAGTCGAACTCGTCACGGAGCTCATTGTTTGAGAGCCTTCCGCGCTGGGTAGCGAGGATGTCCTGACGCTGGTCGGGGCGTGTCATCGCGAGGCGATAGGCCATATCCATATAGTCGTGCTCATTGAAGGCTGGGTCGTTATGGAGTTTCCAGATGGTGTAGATCTTGTCGAGTACCTCTGGTGAAACGGCGTTGTTGGCCAACTTACGGATGATATACTGGCTGCACTCCTTTGTGCGGTTCTCACCGAGCAGGTCGAGCATACAGAGTTCGAGGGTCTTGCGCTGGCTCAAGGTCATGTCGAAGGCGATCTTGTGCATGTGATCGACGGCAGTCGACATAATGAGCGGATTCTTCTCACGCATCATCATACGATAGAGCTCTCCAAAGTGTGAGGGGGCGATCCTGCCCATCAGGTAGTTGTCGTGGATGGTCAGCAACAGGGCGTAGCGTGCCAGATCGTCGCGGGTGGTGAGCAGACGCATGGGCAGCTTCTTCGAGAACTCATCGTCGAGCGTGAAGCGGCCATAGCCCTGACCGTCGTAGTTTGGCAGGATATAGTCGGGCTTGAATGCCACGGTGAATGTCTTCTGAGGCTGATCCATCTCTACGTCGAGCACACGGCTGCGCCCCAGTTCATAGATGAGCTGCACCTTGAACTTCTGGCGCCATACGATTCCACGTCCATAGGGATCGGTCTGGGTGATGGTCACCTTGCCGTCTCGATAGGCTGTGTGAATGTTTGGCATACCCTTCTGCTTCACCCAGACATCGCTGAACTGACGAATGCCGATAGCGGGGGCTTCCTTGTCGAGGGTGGCGATGAGATCGTCCCATGAGGCATTGGCGTAGGCATGCTCAGAGAGATACTTCTGCAGGCCGCGCTGCAACACTTGGGGCTCCATCATACGTTCGAGCATACGCATCATCACGGGTGCCTTGTCGTAGACGATGTCGTCGTAGAGCAGACTGGCGTGATTCAGGTTGTCGAGATCCTGAGCGATGGGGTGGGTGCCCTCCGTACGGTCGGTCGCGATAGCCTTGGCCTGATAGGTCTTGATGAAGTTGAGGGCGTGATCCATCTTATTATATTGGCGACGGGTGATTTTCGATGCCATGAAGTTGGCAAACACTTCCTTGGCCCATACGTCCTCAAACCACTTCGGGGCTACGAGGTCGCCAAACCAGAGGTGAGCGGTCTCGTGGGCGATGAGCTCAGTACGAGCCAACAGCTCTTCCTGGGTGGCGTTCTTCTCAAGGAAAATCCTGCGAGCATTGAGCTGGATGGCGCCTGGGTGCTCCATACCGCCAAACTGATAACCGGGGATGAGCACGATTCCGTACTTGTCGGCAAAGGGATTTGCAATTCCTGTATAGCCTTCCAGCCATTTCAGGGCGGCGGCAGCCTCGTCGAACACCTTGTCGAGCTGTGCCACCTTCTCGGGATCGGTCTCGCGGTAGAGGGCGCGCATCTCACGTCCGTCGCGGGTTGAGGTTTTCTCATAGAAGTTACCTGCCACGAAGGAGTAGAGGTAAGTGGGCAGCGGACAGCAGCCGTCGCTGGTCATCGTCTTCCAACCATTGGGCACGTTGAGCTTTGTCAGGAAGCGGGCTCTGAGGTCGGGCTGGTCAAAGCACGGGAACACCGAACGGGCTTTGTCGGGCACGAAGAGGGTGTACATATAGTCCTTCTGGCGATTCAGCGCCTTGTCGAGGCTGGTGAAGCTCAACTCAATCTTATTCTTTCCTGCCTCAAGGTATTTTTCCGGGATGATGATGTGTTCGTCCTTGTAGGTGGCGAATGCCTGGCGGCGCTTGCCTTTCTTACCGGTATAGACGTAATAGGTGCCGTCGAAACCTCCCTGGAAGTCGAGCACTACATCTGCCTTCTCTTTCAGCTCGAAGGTGATGATGTTCTTACCTGTCACCTGCTGGTTGACGTCGGCAGGGATGTTGAAACTGAGGTCATACAGCACGTTGCTGATGTTGGCGTTCCGATTGTCTGCCAACAGTTTTGTGACCCCTTTTGAAAGCATCTGAGCATGGGCGCTAAGCGTCAAAATACTCAGAATAAACATGAGCGATAATTTGAGTTTTTTCATCATTATTTGGTTTTTGACTGCAAATTTAATTAAAATAAATCTAATAACCACCATTTTTTCTTGGTTTTTTCGGTTTGTTGCTTAAATTTGCATCGTTAAAGTGTTTTTTGAACAAAATTGAGTATGAAAAAGAGTGTATTTTTGATGGCAATGGCCTTGGGTCTGATCATGACCAGCTGTGCCAGTAAGAAGGATCTGGTTAACTGCCAGACGGAGAATAAGTCGCTAACGGAGAAACTGCAGGATGCCCGTGAGGACCTGGCAGGGAAGAACGCCCGCATCACTGCTCTGGAGGAGCAGCAGCGTGGCCTCCAGCAGGCGCTTAAGAATGCTGAGGCGAAGTATGCCAAACTGCAGGAGTCGCTCGATAAGAGCCTTACGAACGCTTCACAGAACAATATCTCTATCGAGAAACTCGTCGATCAGATCAATGAGTCGAATCAGTACATCCGTCACCTGGTGGAGGTGAAGTCGAAGAGCGACTCGCTGAACATGGTGCTGACGAACAATCTGACTCGCTCGCTCTCGCAGGACGAGCTGAAGGAGGTCGACGTACAGGTGCTCAAGGGCGTCGTCTACATCTCGTTGGCTGACAACATGCTCTATAAGAGCGGCTCTTATGAGATCAACAACCGTGCTGCACAGACACTGTCGAAGATTGCCAAAATCATCAAGGACTACAAGGATTACGACGTGCTGGTTGAGGGTAACACGGATAATGTGCCCATCAAGAAGACCAATATCCGTAACAACTGGGACCTCTCCACGCTGCGCGCTTCGTCGGTGGTTCAAGCCCTGCAGAACGACTACGGTGTAGACCCCAAGCGACTGACGGCTGGCGGTCGTGGCGAGTATAACCCCATTGCCACCAACGATACGGAACTTGGCAAGCAGCGCAACCGCCGCACGCAGATTATCATCACTCCTAAGCTCGATGAATTCATGGATCTGATCGGGCAGGCTCCCGACGGTGAGAAGTAAGATGCTTGTGACAGCGATGGCCTGGGCCGTCGCTGCCACAGCTGCCTCTGACGATAGTGCCCGTGTCCATCGCCTCGAAGCTGAGGTCGTGCCGGGTATCATCCTTCATACGAACGCGTTCCTGAAAGGTAACAATACTGAGGTTCGTATGATGAACCGTTCGTTTGTGGCGCACCTGAAGTATGCCTTTTTGCCTCCTGAGGGTTCTCGGGAGGCTGTTATATATAAGGGTGTCTATCAGGGCGCCGGCCTTTCCTATCACCATTTCAACCCCCAACTGGGCAATCCCGTCTCGGCCTATCTCTTCCAGGGAGCCACCATCAAGAGCCTCTCTAGCAGACTGTCGCTCAACTACGAGTGGAACCTGGGTCTTACCTACGGCTGGAAGGCCTACGACGAGAAGGAGCATCCCGAGAACCGCGTCATCGGCTCTAAATTGACTGCCTATCTCGATGCCGACATCTACCTCCGTTGGATGCTCTCACGTCAGTGCGACCTCAACCTTGGCGCCACCTTCACCCATTACAGCAACGGCAACACCTCTATTCCCAATGCAGGTCTTAACGTGGTGGGAGTCCGTGCCAGCGTCGCTTGGTACTTCAACCGTCAGCTGCCCCGCCAACAGCCCGTTGCCGTACCACCCTCTGAGCGCCATTGGCTGTGGGATCTCACGCTCTGGGGCGCCTGGAAGCGCAAGGGTGTCGAGACCACCAACGGTTCCTATCCCATGCCAGGCGCTTATGGTGTCGCCGGTTTCCACTTCAATCCTCTCTATCACCTGAATCACTGGCTCAACCTCGGGGCCTCGCTCGATGCCTCCTATGATGGCAGTGCCAACATCGAGATCGATGACAAAGCTCTGCAAGCTGAGAAGTGGCGTGGCTCGGAAGATTACATCCACCAACCGGCTTGGTATCGTAAGGTGGGACTCGGACTCTCTGGTCGCGTCGAGTTCGTCATGCCTTATTTCACCATCAACTTCGGCGTGGGCCATAACCTCGTCAATGCGGGTTCTGGCGACCTGAAGGGCTTCTATGAGATACTGGCACTGAAGATTTCCATCATGCGCCAGGCTTACCTCCATATCGGCTACAGTCTTTACGACTTCCACTACCCCAATAACCTGATGCTGGGCCTCGGCCTCCATCTGTAAGTCGCCTCTCGCTGGGGTCTGCCTCTCACTGGGGTCTGCCTCTCACTGGGGTCTGCCTCTCACTGGGGTCTGCCTCTCACTGGGGTCTGGCACCGACGTAAAGTCGCTCGCGACTTTTTCGTCGGGTCCTGACCCTAGCGAGAGGCTCAAGCGCACATCAATCGAAAAGGGCGTAGAATCTCCTGACCCCTTTACGCCCTTGGGGTGACGGCGCCCGATGACGGCGAGGCACGTAGCTCGACGGTTGCGACCCACGTAGCTCGAACCCCTCGATCCACGTGGCTCGCCACAGCGCGCGCAGGGTTCGAATAGCCCACATTACTCATAGCCGGAGTACTCGGCTTGACAGTTTTACTGGTTGCGGAAGTTCCACTTGGAATTATCGCTCTTGAAATCATATTCGGCCAGCGTAGGCGTAGAGTCGCCGGCAGAGTAGAGGCAGTAGCGGCAATTGACACCCTTCTGTCCGGGGATGGCCTTCGGCATGATGCGGAAGGTGCCATCGGTGAGCTGTTCGATGCGCCAGAGTTGTTCGTCAGCGCCTGTATAGGCAGGAACGGTGGTCACCTCCTTGTCGGCAGTAGCGGTAAGGGCGCGCTCAGTACCTTCGATGGTGATCTTGAAGTAAGGATTGCTGAGATAGCCACCAGCCTCGTTGACAGGGGTGATGGTCCAGCGCTGGTGAGGACGGAACATATAGTTGCCGATGCGGGCAGGAATGTCGCCCTCAGGCCATGTACCGATCACCTCAGCCAATGTCTGGTTGGCAATGGGCTTGGGAGGCTGTTGCATCTGCTCGCGGTTGAACCATCCCTGACGCTCCTGCTGGATGCGGACGAAATCGACAGCCAGTTCGAGGGCATAGCCACGACGCTCACTCTCGATCTCGAAGGTGCCACCCTTGAACTGGTCGCCAGCATAAGGCCAGCCATTCTTCCAAAGCAGCGGACGGACAGCCAGCACGCTGCGGCCACTCAGGTCGAAGTCGGCCTCCCAGTGGAAGGAACATACCTCAACACCTTCATCGATGATGGTACGTCCGAAGTGACCGGCACCGGCTTTACGGTCGCCGGCAGCCACCACCATCTTACCACCACCATGGAACATGTCGCGGCCTACATTGTCGAGATACGGGCCTTCCACGCTCTTGGAACGGCCAACCACGATGTTATAGGTGGAGTTGACACCGTCGCAGCAGGTGCCGTGGGTGCCAAGCAGGTAATACCAGCCATCGCGATACATCAGGTCGGAAGCCTCGCAGTCGATGGCAATGTCCTTCTCCTTATTACCCTTGACACGGAAACCAGTCTTGGGATCGAGTTCGATGAGACGGATGGTACCGAAATACGTGCCGTAGCTCACCCAGAGACGGCCTGTCGTAGGATCGAGCAGCAGACCCGGGTCGATGGCATCCTGATCCTCCATACCGTCGGAGTAGCAGACCTCGACAGCCTCACTCCACTTGAAGTCGGGCGACTTCGGGTCGAGCGTCTTGTTCCACATCGTCAGGATGCGGCCAGCATGACCGCCACCGAGGCCACCGCCTGTGGCACCATAGATGCAGAGGTAACGGTCGCCGATCTTCAGGACGTCGGGGGCAGCACCGCCACCAGGGCGGTCGGCACCACTGTGCCAACTCCAGCCGTCGTCGCTAATGAGGCCACCTCCGCCAGTGCCGAAAGTGTAATACTTACCATCGCACTCGGCCAGTGTCGAGGGGTCGTGGATATAGGGTTCGCCGATTTGTGCTTGAGCGGCTGTAGCAAGGACCAATGCCGCCAGAATTGTATGTAGTCTTTTCATATTATTGAGCTTTGATTGAATAGTTAGTGACAGGGTTACCTTTCTCGTCGAGGAAACGGACGCAGAAGTCGCTCATGCCCGGGCCGTTGATGATGGCACCACGCAGGATATTGCGACCTTTCTTCAGCGTCAGACGGGGCGACATGCCGTCGTCCTTCACCATACGGCGGTCGCCAGAGAGTAGGAGTGCCTCCTTACCGTTGAGCCACCACATCGAGGCAGAGTTGGATCCAACAGCCAGACGGACGTTCTCGATGTCTTCATTGCAGTCGATGATCGTTACAGCCCAGAAGAGGACACCATAGACTTGCTGTCCCCACTTCTCGGCAAAGCGGAAGAGCTTCACGTTGTAGTTCTCGCTGTCGAGCGCATGCCATGTCAGCGTCTGGGTGACAGTCTTCACCTCAGGCTGGGCAGGAGCCGCAGCGCCGCGTCCGAAGCCTGCAGGTGCTTGTTCCTGCTTGAAGGTAGCCTTCACCTTCTGACCGTCCTTCGGCAGGATGGTCTGCTGACCTTTGAAGTATTCCCTGTTGAAATGCTCACGCAGGTAAGAGTCTGTGAAGACGGTATTGCCAGGATTGGGCTTGTCGATAGGCTCCAGAAGCAGCCAGCGACGGATGAAACCGTCTTTATCGGGCTGTGCAGGCTGAGCCGTAGCAGGTGAGAAGTACTTAGGACGGTTCTTAAATTGGATCCAGTCGACACAGACACCAGCATCGCCCTCACAAGTGATGACCAGGTCGCTGACACCCTTTGGCGTGAAAGCCAATGGGGCCGTCATCGTCAGCCACTGGTTGCTGAAGTCACGACGGAACATGGCTGGCATGCCGGCAGGTGTCTCGGGCTTCACGGTCATGTCGATTTTGGCCAAAATCTTGCCGTTGGTGCTCTTCTCACGAATATAGAAAGAGGTGTTCTCTGCAGCCTTGGCAGAAATCACCAGATAACCGTCGGTCAGACAGTTGAAGTCGATGTCATTGTAGCGGAGCCAGCTGCCCTTAGCGGGAAGAGTGGCCTGGAAGCTGCGGAACGTGTTAATGGTATCGATCAGCTGAGTGGTGACATCAGTACTGGCATCACTATAACGGTCGATCTCGATCTTCTCGGTGGCCAGATTGACGCCAACACCACGTTTGGTCTGGAAAACCTCCTGTATGGTGCCGTCGGGATTGAAGCTGACCTTTTCGATGCAGACAGAGCGACGTTTGTCATCTCGGGGAGAGAAGTGGTTGCGATGATAGAACAGATACCACTGCCCCTTGTATTCTACGAGACTGTGGTGGTTGGTCCAACAGGTATTGTCGTGCTCAGCCATGATGATGCCCTTAAAGTCCCAAGGACCGAGCGGCGACTTCGACATGGCATAAGCCAAGGTCTCCGTAGGATTCTTGCCGTCGCTGGTGTCGCCACGTACCCATGGGAAGGAGAGATAATACCATTCGCCACGTTTGAAGGCGAAGGGACCCTCCTTAAATCCTTCAGGCAGCCCTTCCATCACCTGACCGCCCACCTTCATCGGGGGCATCTCAGGCATGCCTTCACGCTTTGGGAATTGCACTTCCTGCAGTTCACCATCGAGTTCGAGCATATTACTCTTCAGCTTGGCACCACGGATGCCCATACCACTCCAGTAGATATAAGCCTGCCCATCGTCGTCGATGAGTACACAGGGATCGATGCCAGAGACGCCCTTGATAGGTTCAGCCTCGCACTTGAACGGACCTTCGGGGGTAGTGGCTGTAGCGACACCGATGCCGAAACCACGTCCACCCCTTGGTGCATTGGGGAAATAGAAATAATACTTCCCGTTCTTGTAGACACAGTCGGGTGCCCACATGGAATAGCCCTCAGGATTACCCCAGGGAACGGTCTCCTGAGAAATGATCATACCGTGGTCGGTCCAATCAGTCAGGTTCTCAGAAGAGAACACATGGTAGTCTGCCATACAGAACCAGTCCTGTCTTTGTCCGGCAGGAGGCATGATGTCGTGCGATGGGTAGACATACACCTTATTATTAAATACGCGCGCAGTTGGGTCAGCGGCAAACTGGTCGCGGATGACTGGGTTCTGTGCCACTGTCAAGAGCGGCACACCCATGAAAACTAAACTTAGTAATTTTTTCATTGGCGTTATTTAACGTTTTTGTTAGTGAATAGTTGAACTTTCGGTGCAAATATACTAAATATTCATGATATTAGATGCATTTTCTTATAAATAGTTTAATTAATATTACTTGTAATTAAGGCAAATACTTTTGCAAATGTAACAGGGATTTTGTGAGATGTAACATTTGCAACATAAATGCCTAATAAACAAAGTCTGCGTTACAATAAATAAAGTATTTAAGTTAAAATTATAATATCTTTGCACACGAAATGTGAACAATAACAATTATAAATCTACATTATCATAACAATTATCTAACTAATTCATTAAATTATGTGGAATTTTAAATCACTGCAAAAGCCGTTAATGGCACTGTTCTTGCTCTGTTTGTTCCCTCTGGGAGCTATGGCTCAGAGCGTCATCAAGGGAACGGTGAATGATGAAGCAGGTGAACCGATCATCGGTGCAACTGTAAAGGTAGCTGGCTCAAACATTGGAGCAATTACCGACTTCAATGGTAATTTCTCTGTTGAAACAGCCTCAAACGCTACTCTCGAAATCTCTTATGTAGGCTACACCACCCAGAAAGTGAAGGTAGCTGGAAAGAACAACATCACAGTCGTTATGAAAGAAGACGCTCAGATGCTGAATGACGTGGTAGTTGTAGGTTACGGTACTATGAAGAAGAGCGACATCTCTGGATCAGTTGCTACTGTAGACCAGGAAGCCGTGATGAAGCGTGTTCCACAGAATATCGGTCAGGCTCTGCAGGGCGCTGCAGCCGGTGTGATGGTATCACAGCAGGACGGTTCTCCTGACGGAAAGGCAGCTATCCGCATCCGTGGTGTCGGAACTATCAACGGTGACGCATCTCCTCTCTACGTAGTAGACGGTGTACAGGTTGGTAACAACGCCGACTTTGTAAATCCCTCTGATATTGAGCGTATTGAGATCTTGAAGGACGCCTCTGCAACCGCTATCTACGGTTCTGCAGGTGCCAATGGTGTTGTGATGATCACTACCAAGCACGGCCAGAAGGGTCACACCAATATTACTATTACAGCCGACTTCGGTCTGCAGACTCTGCCTTACAAGCTTAAGGTACTAGGTCTGAACGATTATGCAGCAGCTATTAAGGAGGCTAAGTCAAACGACGGTGCTATGTTCATCAACCAGATCTGGAATGCCAACCCAAGCAGCCTCAGAGAGGTTAACTGGCAGAAGGAGATGATTCGTGCAGCTCTGCGTCAGCAGTACGGTGCTTCTGTAAACGGTGGTAACGATAAGACCACATACAACATCTCATTCGGTTATAACCACGTCAATGGTTTGGTTATCAACTCAAACTATCAGCGTTTCACTACACGCGCGAACATTACTTCTAAGATCAATAAGTATCTGGAGATTGGTGGTGACATCAACTACACTCACAGTGAGAGCCATGGCTCTAACGCCTCTATGGGTAACAACCAGAACTTGTCTTCACTTCGTGACTTCGCTTCAATGACTCCTACGTTGGACTACTACGATCAGAACGATGCCAGCAAGGAGATTATCCATCCGTATCTGGCGAACCCCGACGGTGCTCCTGGTTCTTACGGTGCTGGTTATCTGATGACTCCTAACGGATGGGAAGGTAACACCTCTATCGCAGCTAACCCCTATGCTACACAGATGGAGAACGGTGAGCGCGCACGCAACGGTTACGATCGTATCCAGACAACCGCTTTCGTTGACGTCACATTCTTCGAGCTGGCACACCACAAGCTGGACATCCGCAGCCAGGGTACCTATACATACTGGGGCAACAACAGCTCTGACTACACAGGTGGTCGTACACGTTGGAACCAGATCGGTGGTAACTGGACTGAGGTTCTACTTCCTTCTGGATCAGACCAGAGCTTCGCATTCTCTTTGAACAACAGCCACGGCTACAGCCTCGGCCTTCAGACTTATCTGACCTATAACCTGGATTTCACCAACCACAACCTGACGCTGATGCTCGGTAATGAGGTTGGCAAGTCTTGGGGACAGTGGACAAGTGCCAGTGCCCGTGAGTTCGACTCTCTTGAAAACCGCAATATCAAGTTGACCAACAAGCCCGATGACATTCAGGGTAATGGTGCATACAATGCAGACGTACACACAATCTCTTACTTCGCACGTGCTTCTTACACCTTGATGGATCGCTATATCATCACTGGTACAGTACGTAAGGATGGTAGCTCAAACTTCTCTGGTGGTAACCGTTGGGGTACATTCCCCTCAGTAGCCGGTGCATGGCGTATCTCTGAGGAGCCGTTCCTCCGCGACGTGAAGTTCGTTAACAACCTGAAGCTCCGTGTAGGTTGGGGTCAGACAGGTAACGCCGGTGGTGTCGCTGGTAAGTCTATTGCAGCTTTGAACTCTAACGGTGGTAACAACGCTGTTATCTTCTATCCTTCATCTCCTGGTGTTGCTGGTGCCTTCGGTGGCAACCGCGATCGTCAGGGTGGTTGGCAGGCTGACCTGGTTGATACCAACCTGAAGTGGGAGACCACTGAAATGACCAACATTGGTATCGACTTCGCATTCCTCAACGACTTTGACATCACTTTGGATTACTTCATCAAGAAGACCAAGGACCTGCTCCTCTATCAGCAGATTCGTCCTACAGCCGGTTTCACTCAGATCTACACCAACTACGGTGAGATTGAGAACAAGGGATTTGAGTTCGCTATTGGTTATCACCACAATTTCAACAAGGACTTCAGCCTGAACGCTCGTCTGACTGGTTCTACTATTAAGAATAAGGTAAAGAAGATGGGTGATCCTCTCTATAACACTGCTTCTGGCAACAACGGTGCAAGTGCATACGACGGTTCTCAGGTAGGTGCTATCGATGGTAACGGTGACTGGAACAACCACTCTATCTGTAAGGAAGGTGAGGCTGTAGGTTCATACTATGGCTACATTACCGACGGCATCATCAAGGATCAGGCTGACCTGCAGGCTTATCTGGCCAAGTTAGGCGGTTCAGAATCAGGTGTTCCCAACGATGAAATGACCAAGGTTGATGGTGACCACCCATTGTCAGTAGGTGACATGAAGTTCAAGGATATTAACAATGACGGTAGAATTGACTCAGATGACCGTCAGATCCTCGGCAACGGATTCCCCGCTCTGAACTACGGTCTGACTGTAGGCGCTACCTATAAGGACTGGGACTTCAACCTCTATATGTACGGTGTATTCGGACAGGACATTCTGTCTTACTCAGCTATGAAGATGAGTTCTATGCGTCAGCTTGATGACCAGTGTACTCCTAACATCCTCGCAGAGGCTTACGATCAGGCATTCCGCAATGGTAACGGTTCACTGCCTCGTCTGAGCATCATCGACTCTAACCGTAACTATCGTGTCAGCGACATGTGGGTAAAGAACGGTAACTTCCTCCGTATCTCTAACCTTCAGGTAGGTTACACACTGCCTCAGAACTTCTCTAAGAAGCTTGCTATCCAGAAGGCTCGTATTTACTTAGGTGTAAGCAACCTGCTGACCATCTCTGGTTACAACAAGTACGGTGATCCTGAGTGCGGTAGTGGTTCTGTCCTCTACGCAGGTCTCGACACAGGTCGTTATCCTCAGCCCCGCACATTCATGGGTGGTATCAATGTAACTTTCTAATAGTATAGTAAGAAGGTAAAATACAAAAAGTTTAAAGCATACAAATATGAAGACAAGATATATTTTATTTAGTACAGCACTGTGCAGCGCTATGGGTCTTGGTCTTACCTCCTGCAACAACGACAAGTTCCTGGAGGTAAACCAGTACGAGATTGTCGCTATGGATGCTATGTACGAGAACGATGCCAACGCCAAGAAAGGCTTGAATGGTGTCTACGATATGATGTTCCCGAATGACGATTATGATGGTGACTGGGGTTTCAAGCCCAACCTTTTCACAGGTTGTCACCCGACGATCGATACCCAGGCTACCGGATGGGATAAGAATTGGAACGTACAGGCATGGAACTCTGGTTCATCTGAGCTCCTCAGTGGTTGGAAGCACGTTTATCACGGAATCTGCCGTGCCAACGACTTTTTGGCAGGACTTGAGACTGCAGAGAATGTGACTCCTGCCGTCAAGCAGAAGCTGGAAGGTGAGGGTCGTGCCCTCCGTGGATTCTTCTATCACTGGCTGGCTACAACATTCGGTCGTGTTCCTATGCTGGCAACAGGTGAGAACTATACCAATACTCCGCAGAAGGCTCGTGCAGAGACCTATGTTGAGATGTGGGACTTCATCATCGCCGACTTCGAGGCAGCAGCCAACCTGCTTGACTGGCAGCCTATGGACGGCAACTACGGTCGCGCAACCAAGGGTATGGCTCTTGCATACCTGGGTGATGCCTACATGTGGAAGGCTTATCGTCTGACTGATGGTGCTAACGGACAGGCACAGGATGCTGGTGCTGCAGCACAGCTCTATCAGAAGGCAGCTGACTGCTTCAAGCAGATTCTGAACAGTGGTACATACAAGCTGAACGAGTCGTTCACCACACTGTGGGATCCCGCTTCTGCATGGGGACCTGAGACCATCTGGTGTGAGCAGCTCGATGAGGGTACAAACTGGGGACAGTGGGGTAACCTGACCAGCAAGCTGATGCTGAAGTGGTACACCGCATGTCCTGAGAACGGTGGTTGGGGTTCGCTCTACCTCTCTTGGGAGTGGTACTCTTGCTACGAGAAGGGTGACAAGCGTCGTTCAGGTTCTTGCTACACAGGTGCCGTTCCTCAGATCGACCCCAACAACGCTGCTTACGATCCTAAGTATGAGGGTTGGTATGAGCCCGCTATCTACGGTGTGAACCCCTATCTGCAGGAAGTTCTTGGTAAGGGTCAGTCTGGTACTACCACCAAGCAGTTCCACTTCAACAATGGTGAGTGGGCACCTGCTATCTGGAGTTCTAAGATGTGGCGTACAGCTTCAGCCAACTATAAGGGCTGGGCTGACGGACACTGGAGCCCGACTCCTATCTACTGGAAGCGTCTGCCTAACGTCATGCTCGACTATGCAGAGTGCTGCTTCCGTACAGGTAATGAGTCTGAAGGCTGGGCACAGTTGGATCAGCTGCGTGAGCGCGCCTTTGGTAAGCTCGAGGCTGGCAACGAGGCTGCTCTGACCGCAAAGTATCTGCCTTACTACAACTCATTCGCTGAGTGGGTAGGTCGCGCAGAAGGTGAAGATCAGGATGGTGGTCCATTCTATAAGAACCGCAAGGAGTATCCTATCCCCTTCGGCAGCAACGACGACATGCGTGAGGATGCTAAGACATACTACACCAAGTATACAGCTGACAAGGGCTTCAAGTCTGAGGTTTGGAAGGTTGCCGTTAACACAGAGCGTCGTAAGGAGTTCAACTGCGAGTGGTGTCTCCGTCCGGATATGCAGAAGTCAGGCTTCATGGCTGACCACGTAGCTACCAATTATCCGAAGCAGAGCGTTGAGGATCTGAAGGATGTCCCCTGGACCAATCGTGACTACGATTACAACGACCTGAAGATGGATATGCCTATTCCTGAGGATGAGATTCTGAAGAACCCGCTCTGCGACCAGAACCCAGCTTATGTTGGTGGTGGTAATTAATAAACGACCATAAGAATACTTTTTAGTTAGTTTTTTATAGTAGTTAGTAATTAGACACATTGTTTTGGTATTTAAAAAGGATGCTGCGTCGAGACGATGCGGCATCTTTTTTCCATTAGAAATTTGTTCAAATCAATATTATTATATACCTTTGCAGCATGAAACGGACGAGGAACTATCACCTGATGGCAGCTACAGCCCTGTTGGCCTTTACAATTGTCGGCAGCCTCATTGCCTGCACCTCTCATTCAACAGACGCAGCTGGCTCTGGGGTTGGCACCGACGAGGAACTACGCTATGACGCCCTCCAAATAAAGGGGCAGTGGGCCGATATCGTGGACGAAGCAGCCAAACATCCTATTCAGTCACAAGCATGTCATAAGGTGCTGCGGCTTGCGCAATACCGTCTTGGACAAGCTGGCAACGAAGCTATCATGGATTGTCTCTCCAATTCAAGGGATGTTCTCAGCAGCGAGACTGCCGCCCTGATGATGAGCGACGTATATATCCAGCTCAGTATGGTGAACATGTCACAGCGCGCAGCCTTCGAAGCTCTCGTCACTACCAACAGTCCCGAGACGCGCACACGCGCCCTGCAAAGGCTCACGGAGACCGCACTCATCACCTCGCAATACGAGGTGGCACGGAAATACATCGCCATCCTTGAGGAGGAAGGCCGCGTCAGCAAATGGCTGAAAGACATCAAATCACTTGCAGAGCACCCAGAACGCATCGATCAACACCCTGTCTATCATCAACTACGTCAGAATCATGAAAAAGTCGAAGATCAGTTCTTTTTGTAGTCTGATAGCCCTTCTATGGGTGCTGGCAGCCTGCCAGAGTGGCATCTCCACCCCTCACGATGTGGGGCATGCCGATACATGGCCCGCTATTTATCCCGACTATGCAGAAGTGACCATCCCCGTGGGCATAGCACCGCTGAACTTCTCGATGCTTAGCGACAGCATCACCACCATAGATGTAGACATCAGAGGTTCCAAGGGTGGCAACATCCACACCAACTCATCAGAGACGGGCAGCGGCTCGACTGCCACATTCGACATAGATGACTGGCATCGACTGACAGCTCAAAACAAAGGCGGTGACCTGACTGTGACTGTCATAGCCGAACAGGAGGGACACTGGACACAATATCGCGACTTCACCATCCACGTCAGCGAAGACTCCCTGGATGCATGGGGCATCACCTACCGCCGCATCGCACCAGGTTATGAACACTACGGCCACATGGGAATCTATCAGCGCTGTCTGGCCAACTTCGACGAAAGTGCCCTGATTGAGAATACGGAAAACACAAGCATGTGTGTCAACTGTCACACAGCCAATCAGACCAATCCAGACAGCTACGTGTTCCACGTCCGCGGAGCCAATGGTGCAACGGCCATCGTGAAAGACGGTCAGGCAGAGTTGTTGCAGGCCAAGAATGAGATTCTCGGAGGAGCAATGGTCTATCCCTACTGGCATCCTGGAGGCCGTTACTGCGCCTTCTCCACCAACAAAACCTCACAGATGTTCCATGCCCGCAGCAACAAGCGCATTGAAGTATACGATGCCGCCTCCGACATCTTTGTCTACGACACCGAGACCCACCGTATCCTCAACGACACCATTGTCATGCGGAAATACTGGGCAGAGAATACCCCCGTCTTTTCACCCGACGGGAAATGGCTCTACTACATCACCGCCCGCAGACAGATATACCCCACTGACTATGACAAAGAGCGCTATAGCCTCTGCCGCATCAGCTTCGATGCCACCACAGGGAAAATCGGACAGAAAGCCGACACCCTTATCAACACTCGCCTGACGGGCAAGAGCGTCACTTGGCCTCGCCCCTCCTATGACGGACGCTACCTGATGTACACACAAGTCGAATACGGCTATTTCTCTATATGGCACCAAGAAGCTGACCTCTGGCTACTCGACCTGGAAAGCGGCGAGACGCGCCCCCTTGACGTAGTAAACAGCAACCGTGCCGAGAGCCTCCACAGCTGGACAACAAACAGCCGTTGGTTCCTCTTCACGAGCCGGCGCGACGACGGGCTTTACACCCGCGTCTACCTTTCACATATCGGCACCGATGGTAAAGCCACAAAACCCTTCATGCTGCCACAGCGCGACCCCAAGCACTACTACCTCACCCTACTTTACTCCTATAACACCACCGACTTCACACAGCGACCCGTAGACACCAATCCGAAAACACTGATGGATAGCATCTTGAACGGGCAACGCACACCAACTATGACCTTAGAGTAAAGTTTTTCAATAAAAAGTTGGAAAATTCGGGAAAAATACGTATCTTTGCACTCAGTATTAAAAAACTAAGTCCGCTAAGACTATTTTTATGCGTAATTATAGCAACAGCTCCCAGGGATGGACGGTAAGGATTCTCACCGTATTCTTATTGTTTGCTACCAGCCTGAGCAGTGTCAAAGCCCAGCAGCAGGACACTTTAGGCACCTATACGGAAGAGCGCCCCTTAGTCTATGAGGACTCTTGGGATCTGTGGCCATACTCCTTCCTCAACGACAACGGCGAGCCCGAAGGCTTCAATATCGACCTCATCCGTATGCTGATGAAGGAACTCAACATCCCTTACGTCATCAAGCTCAAGCCCCAGATGGAAGCTTTTCAGGATCTGAAGGTAGGCAAGAGTGACCTCACCCTCGGTCTCGCCGTAGGATTCCACGACGAATTTGGTCTCTACGGGAAGAATGCCATCACGCTGTTCACCCAGAGTGTCGTGTCCCCCAAGAACAAACCCACTCAGATCAAGACCTTCCGCGACCTCGGCAAGCCTGATGTGAAGGTGATCGTCAATGACTCCAGTCTCTGCCACCACTTGATGCTCGACTACGGTTGGGCCGACCATGCCATAGTCAGCCGCGACCTCCGGGAGGTAATCCAGCAGGTGAGCGCCAAGGAGGAAGGCGAGATAGTCTGGAACACACTCTCACTGAAGTGGCTCCTACACCGCTATCACATCGACAATCTTGAACTCACGCCCGTGAACATGCCTCACGGCGAATATAAGTTCATGTCGCACGATCAGGCGCTACTCGACAAACTCGACGCAGCCTATTCGCGCCTCTACACCGAAGAAAAGCTTACGCCGCTGCAAGACAAGTGGTTCTACCCCGAGCACGTAAAGCCCGGCATCCCCGCGTGGTTCTGGTATGCCTCAGGCCTGGCCCTGCTATTGCTCATCATCGCCATCGCCTATGCCGTCAGCTACCGCCTGCAGAGCCGGCACATCATGCGCCACAACAACACGCTCAACCGCCGTCTGGCTCTCATCCTACAGACCAGTCAGGTGCGCATCTGGACCTACGACGTAAAGACCAACGAGTTTTCCTGGCGCAATGAGAACGGGCAGATTGCCTATACCTACTCCATGGAAGAGTTCTCACAACGTTACAGTCCTGAAGACTTCCTCCGCCTGAAGGAAGCCATTGACACGCTTTCTGCTCTGGAGCAGGGGCCGCAGTCAAGCCAGGAACAGGAAATCAGCCTCGAACTGAAGGCGAGGGATGTAGAGGGCGGCGACCATGAACTCCACGATTTCTACATCGTCGTCTCCGTGCTCAGCCGCGACAAGGACGGTCATCCCCACACCATCATCGGCACCAAAAAGGATGTCACCGAAGAGCGGCGCATCCAGAGGCTCGACGATGAGCGCACACTCCGCTATTGGTCTATCTTCTACACACCTGTAGTGGGCATTATCCTCTTCGACAAGAATGGCTACCTCGTGAACATCAATCCAAAGGCCTGCGAGATCTACGATTGTGTCAGCGACGAGATCATCGATGAGCATGTGCATATCAACGACTGCTTCAGCTGTGATCTCACCGACTTGAACGATGCCGACGGGCATACGGCCGTACAGTATATCGACCTGGACAAGATTGCGCCCAAAGACCGCCGAGTGCACAGCGTACGCCGGAAAGGGAAGCTATGCAATGAGTTCCGCATGATAAACATCTACGACGATGCCGGCGAACTGCTTGGTATCTTCGTCATCTGCCGCGATGTCACCGACTCCGTCTATGGCATAGAGCAGTATACCCAGGAAAGCTCGCGCCTTGACAGTGCACGGAAAGTACTGCATGAATACCAGACCTATATCGACCGCGTCATCCACGAGAGCGATGTGCGTCTGGTAACCTACTCCCCTCTGTCTCACACGCTTACCATCCACCGTAGTGTCAGCGAGGTGCAGCACGCCCTCACCCAGACACGATGCATGACCCTCGTCGACGATGCCTCGAAGAAACTTGCCATGCGCATACTCAACGATATGGACAACCGTGCCGACAAGTCGTTCCAAGCCAGTGTCCGAACCACATTGCGTCGTGGCGATAAGCGTCTTGAAGTAGAGTTCTCACTCATGCCTCTTCTCAACAAGGAGGGCGAGATCACCGAGTACCTTGGACTGCTGCGCGACGTCAGTGACATCCGTCAGATGGAGCAGCAGCTTGCCGACGAGACCGCCAAGGTGCTTGAAGTGGAGAAGACCAAGAACAGCTTCGTGAAGAATATGGTGCAGGAAATCCGCACTCCGCTATCCACTGTGCTCAGCTACGTAGGAAGCCTCGACATCAATGCTCCGACTGCCGACGAGGAACAGCTGCGCAAGGGCATTCTCGACAATGCCGACTACCTGCTCCACCTCATCGATAACATCCTCTTCCTCTCGCGCCTTGAAGCTCACATGGTCGAGATTGCTCGCCAGCCCAGCAACTTTGCTGAGTGTTTTGAGCCACTGTGCCGTCAGGGATGGGCGAAATACCAGAACGATGACACCCACTACCTTGTGGAGAACCCCTATGAACAGCTCGTGGTCGACATCGATGCCGACAATCTGGTACACGTTATCGAACAAGTCACGGCGAATGCCGCCCAGCACACCCCCAGCGGCACCGTCCGTGCCCGCTACGACTATATCGGGCGCCGCCTAATCATCACCGTCGAAGATACTGGCGAGGGTATTCCACAGGAAGAGGTACAGCGCCTCAACGAAGCCACAGCGGGCAGCACCCACAATACGAAGGGACTCGGCCTTGCCATCACTCGTGAACTCGTCAGTCAGATGGGTGGGCGCGTGGAGATCAGCTCTGAGCTGGGGTCGGGCACTACCGTCTACATTGTGATCCCCTGTACAGCTACCGCCGTCAAACGCAAGAAATTCGCATAAGGCATGAGGAAGTTATTGTTCATACTTGTCACCATCCACTTCTCACTTGTCACTGCCACGGCACAGAGCCTAAGCGACAAGTACAACGAGGAGCATCCTGTCGTGATTGTCTGCGATTGGGACAAACCCCCCTACGAATTCCTCAATGACAACGGCGAACCCGCCGGCAGCAATATCGACGTAATGAAAGCCGTGATGGACGAGATAGGCATCCCATGCCGTTTCCTCATGAGGGAGTGGAGTGTTGCTCTCAGGACGTTCCAGCGCGGTGGGGCCGACATCATCCTCGCCAATGGGCGACGCTTCCAGAACCCGCCCTTCGTCGTCTCAGAGAACATTGTCAATTACGACCGTTTCCGTGTGGCCATGCATGCCGACACCTCAGGTATCATCTCCATTCGTAAACTCGAGCGCGAGGGAGCCGTGTTCAAGCCTGGCGACTATTCTGCCTACTTCTTCATGGAGGGCGACAGTATGGCCATGCACGATCTGGAGTTCCAGACACCGAAGGTGGCCCTTATCGGACTCATCCACGGCGACTACAAATACTACGTATGGGGCGAGGAACCTCTCAAGTGGAAAATCAAGGAACTCAATCTTCAGGGCATCAGCCTCAACGACGTCGGACTCCCCATCTCCGAGATCCACGTCATCGGACGCGACCGACATCTCATCGAGCAGATTGACGACCAGTACTCGCGCTTGAAACAGAGCGGCAAGATCGCCTTGCTTCAGGATCGCTGGTTCCACCCTGAGCGCGTAGAGGACAAGAGCATCCCCACCTACGTCTTCATCATCATCGGCGTGCTCGTACTCGCCGCCATTCTCTGGGCACTCAGCCGTCTGGCCAGAGCCCATGTGAAAAGTGCCACGCGAGCCTCTACCGAGCTAAACGAGATGATGATCAAGGCCCTCCACATGGGCAATTTTAACGTGATGCAGTACGACATAGCGCGCGACCGCTTCACCAATAACTACGGCACCATTCTTCCTGCTGAAGGCATTACCCTCGAAGAATACACCAACCGCATCCATCCCGATCAGCGAGACGAGTTTGCCAGGAAGATGCATGCCCTCATGGACGGCCGTGAGCGCCACTTCGAACTGAATAAGCGCTGGAACCAAGGCACCCTCGAGGACCCAAAGTGGCTCAACTTCCAGGGACACGCCATCTCCGAACTTGACGTCAACGGTCATCCAGCATACATCATCAACGCCATCCACGACGTCACTCACGAGATGGAGGAAGACCAAGCCGCCCGCGAGCTTGTTCACAAGTATGAGGTCCTCGCCAACATTCCCTTCGTCGCCATGTCGTTCTACAACAGTGAGGGCTTCCTCATCGACCTCAACGACTCCATGAAGGAGCTTTGCGGCATCACCGATGACAATCCCGAATCGAAACGTTTCTGGGAGACCGTCAATATGTTTGACATCACCCTCTTCCGAGGCACCTACTCACCCGAAGACCGCGACGACATTCTCTTCTGCCAGCACATGCACTACGAAGAATTCGGTATCAACGAGTACATCGAGTGCCACATCCGTCCGCTCTTCAACATGCAAGGCGACATCGCCAACTACTTCATCACCACTTTCAACCTCACAAACGAGCGCAATCGAGACCGCGACATGCACCTGCTCGAGCGAGAATACCGCGAGGACATACGTCTCATCGAGGCCCAGAAAGCCCAACTCTACTACCTTCTTGCCCAGAGCGGGCGCTTCCTTGTGCGCAGCAGCATCACCGATGAGCGCATCTCATTCTTCCGCCATCCCGAGGCTCCAGAATACAGCCATTCCTTCAGTCGCTTCCTACAGATCCTCGAACCGCAGGACCGCCCGCTGATGAAGCACATGCTCTACGACACCGAGAGCCGCGAGCCCCATGCATTCACCTTCCACCTCGCCCTCCCCTCCGAGGGGCAGCCCGGCACGGTCTTCGACGTCACCTTCAACCCCGTCGTTGACACAGATGGGAACATCATCGGCCACGAAGGTATCTGCAACGATGTCACCAAGCTTCACGAGAAGCGGCAGGAACTCGAAGAGCAGACAAAGATTGCCCAAGAGAGCCTGCGCCTCAAGAGCGGTTTCATGGCCTCCATGACCCACGAGCTGCGCACACCGCTCAACGCCATTGTCGGCTTTACGGGCGTGCTCGAAGCCCTTGGCGACTCTCCCGAGCGTGGCGAATACATACGTATCATCCGAAACTCCAGCGATATGCTCCAGCGTCTCATCAACGATGTCATCGAAGCCTCATCCATCACCGATGGTTCTTTGACCATTAAGCCTGAGCGTCTTAACTTCGCCGAGTCGTTCGAGGACATCTGCCTCACCCTTGCTCAGCGCGTCCAGACACCCGGCGTGGAGTTCATTAAGGAGAACCCCTACAACAGCTTTATCACCGAACTCGATATCGAACGCGTGATGCAGGTGCTCACCAATTTCGTCACCAATGCAGTCAAGTTCACAAAACAGGGTCATATCAAGGTGGGATACCGCTATGAGAATCGGGGGCTCTACCTCTACTGCGAGGACACCGGTAGCGGCATCCCCAAGAGCAAGCAGGGAATCATCTTCGACCGTTTCGTCAAGCTCGACGAGTTTGTACAGGGAACGGGCATGGGCCTCGCCATCAGCAAGAGTATCGCCAAAGGCTGTGGTGGCGACATCGGAGTCATCAGCGAGGGTGAAGGCCAAGGCTCTACCTTCTGGTTCTGGATTCCCTGCGAACGCCACCTCTCATAAGACGCTTTCATTATTTGACAACGAGACAGAACATGGTCATGTCATCGCTGGGGGGCGCACCGTCGACAAAACGCTCGACGGCATGTTTCATCTCGTCAACAAGGAAGTGGGCGAAGGTCTTGGGCGAACGTTCGCCGAGAGGTTGCTGGACATGGGTCATCAGGCGGAGCATACGATCATCGCCAAACTGCTCCTGGACAGCGTTCTCAGCCTCGTTGACACCGTCAGTATAGACAAAGAAGGGATGCCCCTTGATAGAGTCAATATGTTCACCGACGTACTCGACTCCAGGCCAGAGACCAAGTGGCGCGTTGGATTCCATTTCAAGGAAACGATAGTCGAACAGAGAGGACCGGTCGGATCGCGACGTGCCCAGCAATGGGGGATTATGCCCCGCATTGCAGAAGTCGAGGCGGCCTGAAGCCATATCGACCATGCCAACAAACATGGTGACGAATAGACTGTTCTCGTTATCACTGGAAAGGGTGTCGTTGATCTTCGTAGCAATATACTCTGGCGGGAAACCTTCTTTGGCAATAGTACGGAACAGGTTGACAGCGACGGCCATTGTCATGGAGGCAGGGACACCCTTACCCGACACATCACCCACACAGAAATAGAGACGGTCGTTCTGCATGAAGAAGTCGTAGAGATCGCCACCAACCTCGCGGGCGGGCACCATATTGGCATAAAGATCAATATCGCTACGCTCAGGGAAAGCGGGGAATACAGAGGGTACCATCGACATCTGAATGTCGCGCGCAATACGGAGTTCGCTCTCAATGCGCTCCTTGGCTGATGTGGTCTCTTCAAGACGGTCATAAGCCTCTCGAAGCAGTTTCAACTGACGGCGGCGGCGCAGGAGATAGAAGGTGAGGAACATGATGGTAAGCAGTCCGACGACAACGCCTCCGGTCATCCACATCCGCTGGTTCTTGATGCGCAGATCCTTTGTTTCCGACTCTGCTCGGGCTACATCGAGCTGGAGAGCATTCTCAGTGGATTCACGCCGGATTTCATCGGTATTGACGGAGTCGGAATAGGACTTGTATTCCATATAGGTTTTATAGGCCGACTTGTAGTCTCCGCAAAGCGCATAGGCGCGGGCTATCAGGCTGAGCCTATCGACACCCTTTGGCTGATCCAGTGCCAGGCTGAGCATCTTCTGGTACTCGTGCTTGCACTCTGCAAGGTAGACCAACAGGACTCTATCGAGGGGCCCCACGATGCCGCCCAACTGCATCCTGAGTTTCTCACGCTCTTCGTAGAGACGAATAAACTCTTCCTCGCCACGCGTATTATAGGCAGTGAGGCACTTATAACTGAGGGCGTTGAGCTGATGCAGGGGGATGACACCCGGCTCTTCCAGAGCCTGGTCGCAGCACTCCATCACCTCCTTATGCTTCTTCTGGTTGAAATAGAGTTTGGCCAGCCCCAAATAGCACACGGCGGCACTCTCGTCTGGGAAGTAACGATGCAGATAATCAATAGCGCGCTTGTAGAGTGTCTCAGCTTGATCGTAGAGACGCATGCTACTCAAGATAGAGGCTGAAGCACTTGACGAGGAAAAGAGTCCATACTTACTGCCGTGGTTGTCGGCATAGTCGCGGACAGCCTCGACCGTCTCTAAAGCTTTCTTACGCGAAGAAGTCCGGGAGTAGAAAAGTGCCTGATTACACCAAGCCTTATAGAACAGGCGCTCATCGCCGGCCTTCAGGGTAAGCTCCTTGAGCTGATCGGTGACAGCCAAGAAGCTGTCGAGCTTGGTGGTGTTATACAGGCGGTACATTTCCTTTTCCAAATGCTTGATGACAGCCGTATCCGTCTGAGCCATCACCCTGGGCGATAGCAGCATCAAGAGAAGGATTGTAACAATTAGCCTGATATACATAACCAGAAAATTTAAGTCTTTACAGTCAACTGTTCTTCCGCTTGCGATCAAACTTATGAAGGAAATAGTTGAAAGCCTCCAGACCTGCCAGCACAAGGACAGTAGCAGCGACGGCAAGCTTGTAGAGCCCGCCTCCACATGCCAAGCCGATGGCAGCAACGACCCACACGCCGGCAGCGGTGGTGAGACCGCGCACCACATTCTCGCTTTTATGGAAGATAATGGTTCCGGCACCGATAAAACCGATACCAGAGACTACCTGAGCGGCAACACGCGAGACATCAAGACGATGACCGGGCATGGCAACGACATCCTCGAAGCCATAAGCCGATACTACCATGAAGAGAGCTGAGCCCAGGGCGACAAGGAAGTGGGTACGGAAGCCGGCTTCCTTGGCACGATACTCACGCTCGAGGCCGATGATGCCGCCGAGGACGGCTGCGACGAAAATACGCAAAATTAATTCCCAAGACATATCCATAAGCTAAAATTTTTTGCGATAACAACGATGACGGCGGTGATTGATGGACTCCAGGTACTGCCAGTGTGAGAGCACACCCTCATTGGTCTCCATCTGCGGCCCGGTCTCAGCCCACTCAAAGCCGTAAGCCTGGAACTGGCGGATTAGGTCGTCGAAGATCAATGCGTTAGCACCCTTTGAACGATATTCAGGTAGCACACCTATCAACAACAGGTCAACGATAGGCGTCTTATGCCATTTCAGGATTTTCAACAAGTGCCACCAGCCAAAAGGCAGGAAGCGCCCGTCGCGCGTCTTCTGCAAAGCCTTTGAGAACGAGGGGAAGGTAATACCGAACCCCACCATCTTGTCACCATCCATAATAGCCGTCACAAGGTTCAAGTCGGCTATCTTAATATAATTATTGACGAGTTTATCCACCTGTGTTTCTGAGAGTTGCGAGAAGCCATAGAGATCCTTATACGTGGCATTGAGCAACTGGAACACTTGTCGGCCATAGTTCTGTTCTATCAATTCGTGGCGCGTAAACTTATGTACCCTGAGTCCATAGCGCTTCTTCACCATCTCCGTCAACTTCGCAAACTTGTCGGGAACGACCTCGGGCACCTTTACTTTCATTTCCAGATAGTCGTTATCTTTCCGAAAGCCTTCTATGCGCTCCATGTGCTTCGGATAATAGGGATAGTTATAATTGATATACATCGTTGAGAGTTGGTCGAAGCCCTCTACGAGCATCCCCTCGCGGTCGGTATCGATGAATCCCAATGGACCAGCAATCTCATTCATGCCCTTTTCGCGCCCCCAGTCTTCAACGGTCTTCAGCAAGGCCGTACTCACCTCGATATCGTCGATGAAGTCGAACCATCCGAAACGCACTTGATGGCAATTCCATCGCTCATTTGCCCGATAGTTGATGATGGCAGCAACACGGCCTGCCACCTTGCCATCCTTCAAGGCGAGAAAGTAATCGGCCTCGCAACATTCGAACGAGGGGTTCTTGTCGCGCCTGAGCGTTGCTATCTCCTCGCTGTAGAGATAGGGCACGGCGAACTCGCTACCACGATAGAGGTCGTAGTAAAACTGGACAAATGTCTTTAGATCCTTCTTTGTACTAACTTTTCTAATCTCAATCATGCTTTCGGTATCTCAAAGATAAATCGACACCCCTTCTTATAGGTCTCGTCGAGCCAATATAGTCTGCGGCGAGAGGAATGCCAGACAGACGAGAAGTAACAGGCGATAGATGGGATTCATAGACTGCTTGTTGAGGGTTCTTATTTCACAATCTCTTTTCCAGCACTTTTCCAGCGGAGAAACCCGCCAGACAAGTTGACTGCCTCATATTTTTCTCAAACTCGTCGGTCCCTACACTGAGCGACACCTCCCGAGGCTCACTGGCCTGCCCTCCAGACTTCTGTCCGCAGGAAACCACAGCCACCACGAAGGCCAACAGCCCCAGAATCAATAAATGTCTTTTATTCACAAGTCATATTTTAGATATTTACGACTGCAAAGATAATGCAAAATCTTGGAATTTACAAGAAATTGAGCCATAAAATATGATTTATACTATTTAGAGTGCTTCGATGTACTCGTAGAGCTTCTTATAAAAAGGATGGCGAGTCATCGTGGATGCATCGCCCAGAATGATCAGCTTCATGCGGGCACGGGTAATCGCAACGTTCATACGGCGCAGGTCGCGCAGGAATCCGATCTGCCCTTCATCATTGGCGCGTACCAGCGATATCAGGATGATGTCGCGCTCCTGTCCTTGGAACCCGTCGACGGTGTTCACGCTGATCAGCTGGCGGAAAGGCTTGGTCCAATCCTTCTTCCTGATCTGTTGCCTGAGATATTGCACCTGAGCACGGTAGGGAGAGACGATACCCACGTCAAGACGTTCGTCAAGGATACGCTGTTTACCTATCTTATTAAAATATTCCTTGAGCGCCAAGAGTGTCAGCTCTGCCTCCGCTTTGTTGATACGCCCGAAACTCTCACCTACGAACTGTTCCTTGAAGGTGACATCACTCTCTTCAGGTATTTCGAATTTCGAGGTATCAATCCAAGTCATGGGAATATCGAAATCCAGTATACTGCGGAATTTCACTTCTGGGGCCGACTCCACCTGGTTACCATAGAACCAGTCGCTGGAGAA
Source organism: uncultured Prevotella sp. (assembly GCA_946183415.1). Classification (GTDB taxonomy): domain Bacteria; phylum Bacteroidota; class Bacteroidia; order Bacteroidales; family Bacteroidaceae; genus Prevotella. The sequence goes on along the minus strand of CAMHAM010000020.1, from coordinate 7,344 downwards.
TCGCATGATTTCCTCGTTCATGCGGTACTGCATCCTGAGCAGCGTCACCACCTCGGGCTTGTTCTCCACAATGCGCTCCATCAGCGTCTTGCCCAGTCCGGCCTTCAGGGCCGCAAAGCTCTTCACCGTGGGCGGCAACTGGCAATGGTCGCCTGCCAGGATCACCCTCGACACCTTGCGGATCGGTATCCAGCAGGCAGCTTCCAAGGCCTGAGCCGCCTCATCTATAAATAAGGTGCCGAACTTCTGGCCTTCCAACAGGCGGTTGGCCGAACCGACAAGCGTGCAGGCGATGACCCTCGCGTCGCCGAAGAGCGCGGCATTGATGCGCACCTCGAGTTCCGTAGCGCGTTCCTTCAGCCGTTCCAGTTTCTGATGATACTTCTCGTCGCCACGCTTCCGATGACTACGCAGTTCGCGGATGGCCTTGCGGATGCTCCAGAGCTGTTCGTAGTCTGGATGGTCTTCGAAGCGTCGTTCATAGGTGAAGGACAGCATCTTGTCATTCACGCGTGTCGGATTGCCTATACGGAGCACGTTGATGCCGCGATCCACGAGTTTCTCGGAGATCCAATCGACCGCCATATTACTCTGTGCACAGACCAGCACCTGATTCTCCCGTCGCAACGTCTCGTAGATTGCCTCCACGAGTGTCGTCGTCTTGCCCGTTCCTGGCGGACCGTGCACGACGGCCACATCCTTCGCCCATAGCACCTTGTTGACGGCCTCTTCCTGCGTATGGTTCAGATAGGGGAAATGTATGGGCGAGAATGAAAAAGTCTCGGCTTTCTGACGCGAGTAGAAGAGGTCGCGCAGGTAACCGAGCCTGCCCTTTCCCCTGATGACGCGGTCGAGGGCGTCGAACATCGTCTTGTAGCTGGTCTCGTCGAAGAAGAGCTGCACGCCGACATGCTCTGCCGACTGCACGTCGATGAGCTGCCCATTGTCAGGCACAGCTACCACCATCCTGTCACCATCGACATAGTTGACGGTTCCCGTAAAGTTGAAATAGCGGATCTTAAGCGAACTGGGATTGCCAGAATCCTTATTAATACAAGTGAAAAAAGCTACAGGCCTGCCGAACTCGAAATTGTGCTCTATCTCTTCGTCGTCCTGTCGGAACACTTCCACCACGAGCTGGTTCAGCGAGTTATAGTAGCTCTTGCCCATCTTCAGCGGATACCAGGCATCGCCACGCTTCACCTTCCGCTGCAGTCCCATCTCCTCGGTCTGCTTGCGGAAAGTCTCTTTCTCAGCCGCATACTCCATCTGGAGCAGCAGCCGCTGCTGTTGAAGCGCCAGTATCGGCGAAGCCTGCTGATTTCCCATAACCGCCTGCAAAGATACGATAATTTCATGAAAACCCAACGCTCTTCCACGAAAAATGCCAGATTTCTGCTTTTTTAGTCCCAGCGTGGGAACATCTCAGTCCCAAGGTGGGAACATGCCAGTCCCAGGCTGGGACTGCTTCTGTCCCAGTGTGGGACTGTTTCAGGCTCCCGCTTCCAATAACAGCAGGTTATTGGCAAATAAGAAACGAGTATTCATCGATAAGCGTACCTTATTGAAAAATAAGTGCCAATTATTGCAAGACCTACCATGTTTTCCCGAAAAACTCCCTGTACATAAGGCTTTCAAGCGTTTTTCAAGCCCTCAAGACCTAACAAAGAGGTAACTAAGACCTAACGTGAGACCTACCGTAGAGGTAACGTGATTTCCGACACAATGCAGCCATTTCATATTACCTCTTACGGTAGGTCTATGGTACCTCTATGTTAGGCCTTAGTTAGGTCTCAAAACGCCAATTATGAGCGTAACACTCTGATAATAAGCAGACTACCATTCTGCAACGTTAGGTCTTACAAGCTACGCCCAAATTTTCTTTGAATCCCCAAAATAGTTTCACAAGTCTTGTGAAAGTCTTTTTTATATTCTTTTTTGTATAAAGCGATATGATTTCCTAAAAATTTCGTATCTTTGTAATGTTAGGCGTTCTTGTAAAGGACAAGCGCGTAAACGCGAGTTCTTGACGCTTTGGGCTTGACGCATCGGAATCTGGCAGTTCCATGAGGCTGTCTCCTGAGATACTTGAAGACAGTGATGAGAATAGTGAAAAGGAATGACTGCTTTTCGTTCCAAAATTACGCAGATATCTTTAATTGCCAATGATTTCTGCAAAAAACTTGCGGAAAAAGTGGCTTCTTTCCGAAATAATGCTTACCTTTGCCCACACAATAATAATTTATATATGGAACAGCAGACAGATATCAGATGGATTCAGCGCTATGCAAACTTCCATAAAGCATGTAGCAGATTACTTGAGGTTACAGAGGCAGACAGATTCTTGGATGACCTCTCAGAACTTGAAGTGGAAGGACTTGTGCAGCGTTTCGAATACACATTTGAGTTGGCCTGGAAGGTATTGCAAGACCTATTAATATATAAAGGCTACGAGTTTATGCAGGGACCCAACGGTACGATGAAGATGGCTTTTGAGGACGGACTGATTTCTGATCATGACAACTGGCGGAAAATGGCGAAATCACGCAATACGCTAAGTCACGTCTATGATGAGGACGAAGTGCTTCCCATCGTTCGGCTCATATATAGCGACTATGCTCCACTACTCAAACAACTGGATGAATCGTTAGGGCTACTATCTCAGAATCAAGACTATCAACAACCATGAGGTTTGGACTAAGCGATACGGTTATCAAGGAACTGCAAGACGTGTTTCGCCGACACGCAAACATTAAGAAGGTTCTGATCTTTGGCTCCAGGTCAAAGGGCAATTATCGTGAAGGATCTGATATAGATTTGGCTGTTGTCGGCAACAACATAGACTACAACCAGTTGCTTAGCATCCTCTGCGAAATAGACGACTTGGGACTGCTCTATTCTGTTGACCTTCTGGATTATTCAAAGAAAAAAGGCACCCCCATTGGCGACCATATCGACCGGGTGGGCCAGGTGTTCTATGAAGTTGCGTAAATAAGATAATGAAACAGATTTTACTCATAAACGACGTCGTAGGATATGGCAAGGTAGGCATGGGAGCCATGCTGCCTATCCTCTCTTATCTGGGCATTCCGACGTATAGTCTGCCTACCGCTCTCGTGTCGAATACGCTCAACTATGGGAAGTTCAATATCCAAGACACTACAGAATATATAAGAGGTACGCTACCCGTGTGGAAGGAACTGGGATTCAGTTTCGATGCCATCTGTACAGGTCTGATGTTCAGCGACGAGCAGGCCAAGCTCGTGGCAGGCTACTGTCAGGAACAGGGCAAGCAGGGTACGACGGTCTTCGTCGACCCCATCCTGGGCGATGGAGGCCAGTTGTATAACGGTGTCACCCAGAAACAGGTGTCGCTGATGCGCGAGATGGTCAGTGTGGCTCATCTCACCTTCCCGAATTATACAGAGGCCTGCTATCTGACTGATACACCTATTAAGATGGGAGGTATCACCTGGGAGGAAGCGGGCGACCTGCTCGACAAATTGCGCAAGATCGGTAGCAAATCGGCTCTCATCACGAGTTGTAAGATTGACGGGCAGTGCTCCGTAGCCGGTTTCAATCATTGCGACGACAGCTATTTCCATCTCGAATATCACGAGATTCCTGGTCTGTTTCATGGGACCGGCGATATTTTCTCAGCCGTTCTTATTGGTCATCTGCTCAACGGCGAGAGCCTGAAAGTAAGCACGCGCACGGCCATGGATACCGTGTTCCGTATGATCGACCGCTACAGAGATACGAAGGATAAGAATCGGGGCATCCCAGTTGAAAGATGCCTTGACCTGCTTTAATTTACCTATAGACATGAAAAAAGCCGGGACACCTGGTAAAGAAGTGGTCCGGCTTTCATGATCTATAAAAAATTAAATGCACAGATAGCGTTTCGCAACGCGATTCTACTACTATAACTGAGAAATCGAAAAACCTTGCAAGAATTTTCGTTAAAAAATGTTATTTCACTGCATTTTCCTAAATTCTTTGTAAATTTGCACCTCATGAGACGGTTCCACCCACTCCATACAACCCTTTCAAAACCCGAGCGGTTCACTTGGCCGTTCTGTTACGAACCCCACCCGCTCTGCCTGCTGGCTGCCGAAGAGGTGAAGAGGGAGATAGTCCGCATCGTACCCACCGAGGGAAAGATGTTCGGTGTGTTGGTGGTGGATTCCGATGAGGGGCTGGGGTTTCTCGCAGCCTATTCCGGACTGCTCGAAGGGTGTAACGACTGGGAGTACTTCGTGCCACCTGTATACGACGCCCAGCAACCCGACGGGTACTTTAAGACGCGTGAGCGCGAAATCATGCAGGCTGAGGAACATAAGCAGATGTCGCAGGAACTGCAGATTTGGCTTTTCCGCCAATACCGACTACTTAACGCTAAGGGAGAAGTACACGACCTTGTGGAGATCTGGAACGACTATCACAATGCGCCTCGCATCCGTGAGAAGTTTCCCCTGCCACCAGGCGGCACAGGCGACTGTTGCGCTCCCAAGTTGTTACAATACGCCTATCAGCAGAGATTCCAACCCGTCTGTATGGCCGAATTCTGGTGGGGCGACAGTCCGAAGGGCATTATCCGCCATCACGGCCAGTATTACCCTGCCTGTCGAGGTAAGTGTCTGCCTGTGCTGACGTGGATGCTGCAGGGACTACAGGTCGATCCTGATCCCGACAAAGAGTCCCACACCCATCACAACGTAGAGATAGTCTACGAAGATGAGGCTTTGGCTGTTGTCAACAAACCCTCTGGCATGCTCAGTGCCCCCGGGCGTAGCGAACACTACAGCGTAGCCACCTGGGCGCAGGAGCGTTGGCCGGGCAGTATGATAGTCCATCGCCTCGACATGATGACCTCCGGATTGCTCATCGTGGCGAAGACACCAGAGGCTTATCATCACCTGCAGGATCAGTTCACGGCCCGTACTGTGAAGAAGAAATACCTCGCCCTCGTAGAGGGAACGCCTCGGAGTGAGCACGGTGTCATCGACCTGCCCTTGAGCAGCGACCCCATGAACCGCCCGCTGCAGATGGTCGACACTGAGCACGGTAAGAGAGCCATCACCGAGTACCGTGTACTTCACAGTGGGCAGCACTCCCTCCTCGCCTTGTGGCCACATACAGGACGGACTCATCAGCTGAGGGTACACTGCGCTCATCCCGACGGCTTAGGCTGTCCGATTGTGGGCGATGAACTCTATGGCAAGAAGGGCGAACGCCTCTATCTTCAGGCGCAGGCCATCAGTTTCATCAATCCCTCGACAGGTAAATGGCAACATATTGAACTCACGGATACATTAAATATTAAACATTAAACATTAGGGATTATGGTTAAGCACATTATTCTCTGGACACTGAATCCAGAACTTACAGAAGAGCAGAAAGCTACAGTAAAGGCCGACATCAAGGCTGGTTTGGAAGGGTTGGTAGGCAAGGTGCCTGGACTTCTCGATGTCAAGGTACACATCGATGGTCGACTGGCTTCATCCAATGCCGACGTGATGCTCGACAGCACCCTGGAGAGCGAAGAGGCTCTGAAGGGCTACGCTGTTCACCCCGAGCACGTCGCAGTGGCCAACGGTAAGGTTCGTCCTTACACCGTTCAGCGTAGCTGCTTAGACTTTGAGATCTAAAAACAAGAAAGCCCCGCCAATTGGCGAGGCTTCCTTATTTATATTTCAAGAATTTACTTCTTGTTGATAGCGAGGTCGATAGCAACGGCTACAGAAACTGTTGCACCTACCATCGGGTTGTTACCCATACCGAGGAAGCCCATCATCTCAACGTGAGCAGGAACAGAAGAAGAACCTGCGAACTGAGCGTCAGAGTGCATACGGCCCAGGGTATCAGTCATACCGTAAGAAGCAGGACCTGCAGCCATGTTGTCTGGGTGCAGTGTACGACCTGTACCACCACCACTGGCTACAGAGAAGTAAGGCTTGCCAGCGAGCACGCGCTCCTTCTTATAAGTACCAGCTACAGGGTGCTGGAAACGAGTTGGGTTGGTAGAGTTACCAGTGATAGAGACATCAACGTTCTCCTTCCACAGGATAGCTACACCCTCGCGAACATCGTCGGCACCATAGCACTTAACCTTCAGACGGTTAGGATTGTTGCCATAAGGAACCTCCTTAACAACGTTCAGGTCGCCAGTGAAGTAATCGAACTTAGTCTGTACGTATGTAAAACCGTTGATACGGCTGATGATCTGGGCAGCGTCCTTGCCAAGACCGTTCAGGATAACGCGGAGGGGCTTCTTACGAACCTTGTTGGCCATCTCGGCAATCTTGATGGCACCCTCGGCAGCAGCGAAGCTCTCGTGACCTGCCAGGAAGGCGAAGCACTCAGTCTCCTCGCGGAGCAGACGAGCGGCGAGGTTACCGTGACCGATACCTACCTTACGATCGTCGGCTACTGATCCGGGGATACAGAAGCTCTGCAGACCGATACCGATGGCCTCAGCAGCCTCGGCAGCCGTCTTCACGCCCTTCTTGATGGCGATAGCAGCACCGCAAACGTATGCCCACTTGGCATTCTCGAAGCAGATCAGCTGTGTGTCCTCACACATCTGATAGGGGTCGATACCAGCCTTTTCACAAATCTCATTGGCCTCTTCAATACTGTTGATGCCATTCTCCTTCAGAGCAGCAAGAACCTGGTTGATACGGCGCTCCTGACTCTCAAACTGTACTTTTCTAATCATAGTCGTATCCTCCTTTTATTCTTTACGTGGGTCAATAGCCTTAACTGCACCCTGCTCCTCGCTTGTGCGACCATAAGAGCCGGTGAACTTCTTCAGAGCCTCATTAGCGTCCATGCCGCCCTTGATAGCCTCCATCATCTTGCCGAGGTGTACATATTCGTAACCGCAAACCTCGTTGTTGGCGTCGAGATACATCTTGGTGATGTAACCCTCAGTCAGTTCAAGATAACGGGTACCTTTGGCAACGGTGCCATAGAGTGTACCAGTCTGTGAACGGAGACCCTTACCCAGGTCTTCAAGACCAGCACCGATAGCCAGACCACCCTCAGAGAAGGCACTCTGTGTACGTCCGTAAACAATCTGCAGGAAGAGTTCGCGCATGGCGGTGTTGATAGCATCGCATACGAGGTCAGTATTCAGAGCCTCGAGAATGGTCTTACCGGGCAGGATCTCAGAAGCCATAGCTGCTGAGTGTGTCATACCGGTACAACCGATGGTCTCAACCAGAGCCTCCTGGATGACGCCATCCTTCACGTTCAGGCTCAGTTTGCAGGCACCCTGCTGAGGTGCACACCAGCCAATACCGTGGGTGTAACCAGAGATCTCCTTGATTTCTTTCACTG
>CAMHAM010000019.1 GCA_946183415.1 uncultured Prevotella sp. | reverse complement strand
AACAACTGGATAGTGTTCATTCGTGGAAACCACGATAACCCTGCGTACTTTGACGGCCAGCAGGTGAACTACGAGCGGTGGAAGGCCGTGCCGGACTACTCCGTTATCAAAGCCTGTGGTCATACCATCCTCTGCGTTGGTGGTGCAATATCAATTGATAGAGTCTGGAGAATGTATGAGAATCGTATAGAGACAGGAGACGGCAAACTGACTCCGTTTGTCTATTGGCCAGATGAAAGGCCTGTATATGACCAGGCACAGTTAGAGGCCATCAGCAAGGATCATGCCGTCGATGTGGTCATCACACACACAGCACCGTCATTCTGTCAGGAGGTGCAACCCATCCTTATCCAGAATTGGCTGGTGAAGGATGAAGATCTCCTTGATGACATCAAGCATGAGAGGAAGGTGATGGATGACATTCATTCATTCCTGAAGGAGCACGGCCATCCCCTGCAGCACTGGTTCATTGGGCATTTTCATTACTCCTGGAATAGCGAAATAGATGGAGTGAGGTACAACATATTAGAAATCATGGAACTGAAAGAATTGATATAATATACAAACAAAAGATATGGCAAAGAAGAAACAGACAGTAAACCCCTATGAAATGGAAATGCTTGACCTCCTGAACGAGGTAGGCGGCCAGATGGTTATCAAGTACCATACGATAACACTTAGGCCAACGAAGGATAAACTTCAGAATATCCGGAAGGCAGGATATCCGACTGACGTAATGACGTGTATCATGTTCGGACTTGCAGCCTCCTTCAAGGATCAGGACAAGGTGGTGGCCTATCTGAAAGAAGCTGATGCCGCCGGTGCAGCACCCAGCGTTACCTTCGAGGCTGCAGAGGGCGAGGCCCTGAACATCACCAGTCCGGAAGAAAACCCGATGGTCGATGCCTTGGTGCAGGCTATCGAGAACCAATAAGGAGGATTGACTATGGCCGAAACGAAAAATGCTTACATAGCAAAATAGAGCGATCTTTCTTTCAGTCGCTTCGCTTTATGAAAGCGCCCCTTGCGGGTCGAGCGGAAATTGATGATGAAATAGAGCGATCTTTGAAATAGTGGAAAATATAGATGGGTGTCGCTGCCTTGGAGAACGCTTCGGGCGTAGAGACATGGGGACGGCCTACTGCAGTCACATTGGATGGCTGGTCGGCCGGGCATCGGCCACCTTGGAGGGTGACATCCGTCTTATATTATAGATGGGTGCTGCCGTAGCGTATATCCGTTCCGCTGGCGTAGTTAGGAATAGTGGGGCATATCGGATCAGTGGCCAGAACTGTGTGGTGAGTTCGCGCCACCACTGGCATCCATCTTCTGAATATGAAGGGTAACGCTATTGTCACCATAGGTACGGTCTGTACGCTGGAGAGGGCTGCTTGTCACCGGAAGCGCGACAAGTGAGGCTGCTGACAGAGCTTCCGTAGTCGGATTGAGGAGATTGCCCTTCATACCTAAAAGAGATTCTTGATAGACGCTCCTTCGTGTCAGATACATTCTGGCCAACGTTGACTGATCGAATAAAACTCGCTGCCATCGGAGTATCAAGAAACTCGGCCTGGCACTGGCAATGCATGCGTCGAAAGACGTGTCGCCTGATGGCATCCCGTCGTTGGGTGCCAGGTTTCTGAAATACGGGACATGTTAGTGGTGTATGCCTCTTTGTACTGAACCCCTAATAAGGTTTGTATGCAAACTGAGTTTCCGCGGTGTCCCAGCCTGGCATGTCGGCACTTGAGCCATGGGAGAAGCGGGAGGCGGTTACGGCGGCCTCAGTATGACCGGCCCATGAGCGTAGCGGTGCCAGGTTCTTCTAAAGGAATTGAGATCATTGGTTGCTCCTGCTGATTCGTCAGTGTCGCCCCGCAAGGGGTCTTTTGAGCCTTGTTCCTTTGATCTTCAATTCCTGCCTGGCATGTCGGTCTGTGTGCCTTGGGAGTTGCGGGAGGCGGTTACGGCCACCTCATGTTGTCCGGCCCATGAGCGAGCGGTGCCAGGTTCTTCTACACTCTATTGGTGATACGTGCGCCATGGCGTGTCCCCAGATGGGATCCTGTTGTCAAATAGAGTGTTTTCCTGGCATGGCAGTGGCTTTGAAAGGCGATTACTCGCCCGGTACCGCGGTGCCAGGATCCTAAAAGAGAATCGCCCTGCGTAGGAAAGAGGTCCGGCACGGCTCTATGCCGGTCGGCTAAGTGCCTATCAGAGCCGACGGGCGAGTTCTCTTTACTTCTTGGGGAATGCGATCTATAGCGGTTCTTTCAGTCGCTACGCTTGGTGAAAGCGATCAGAGATCGAAACCCCATTTTCAAAAGAGTTGCGGATGGAGTTCCGGGTGCGAAAGTACGGCTGGGCATCCCTGAGAAAGTGAACTTTCGATAATGGGTGGAAGGCAACTCTTTACTACTGGAGAGTGCGGATATAGGCGAATCCGGGTGATTCACTGGCACGTCTGTCGCTGGGTTTGTTACCCTTCCCGATAACGGCTGGAAAAACGGCTCTCCATTTTCAGAGAAGCAACGCTCTGGGCGCGTGAGACGGTTCGCCGTCGATAACGGAGGAGGTGTTCCCCATGGGGAGCGTACCTGCCGTCAGAGTGTCCGTAGTCGGACATAGGAGATTGCTTCTTACCTCTCAGGGAGGGTGTCATAGTCCCTGATGGCTGCACACTGCCGGCTGGAGTAGTTCCTTGCATCCGGGTTCTTCCAGTGAAGACAACTCAGACAGGAGTGCAGCATTTTTGGAAACGCCATGTACTCCTCACCGGAATTGTGCTGGTGTCGATCTTGGGTTTCCTCGGGAGGATACTACTGCATGCACATGGGATGTATGGTCGTGTCCTCCCTTCTTTGACAAATGGCATGGGGTAACGTCCGGAAGTGCCCCATTGGTGAAGGTGCGGAATAGGTGAATCCGGGTGCATCAATAGCACGTCTGGGTGGGTCTGAGGCGAAAGCCGATAATGACTGGAAAAACGGCCTTCATCTGTCCCCAGGTGCAAGTTTGCTCCAGAGGACACCCATAGCCTTGCTGATGCTCCGGCGATTAGTGCCGGGTGGTGTAACAGGAGGCAAGAGCTGCTGCCATCTTCGGACGGCGGCGGCTCTTTTTTTGTTCAAAATCGTCTTGTTTATGTTAAAGCAAGAGATTTTATTTCCTCAAGGGATTAACTCCAGGATTATATCATACCTTTGTCGATATAAACAGGAGAATATAGAAATAAGAATATGATATGACTGTAGGAAAGCGACAGGCCATCTATGCCAGGTACAACGGCCATTGTGCATACTGCGGCGAGCATATGAAGCGGAATAACATGACAGTCGATCATGTTGTTCCTCAGAGCAAGGGCGGCGGCAACAATATCGAGAACCTTATGCCGTCGTGTGCCAGATGCAACACAATGAAGGCCTCAGACAGTTTGGAGACGTTCCGCCTGCGGTTCTTCTGGGACAGTCTGCGTCCGTCGGAGCTGGCCACGTATGACAACATGGTTGCTGCCATGGCCAGGAAGAAATTCTATTTTGAGACGGGAGATTTTGTGGATTGAAATTTGTAATGACCTATAGTCTCGGTCACGGGCTGGCCGGGAATTTTATACGGAAACAATGTTGTAGATATGCAAAACAAGGACGACGAGAAACAAAAAACACAACCTCTGGTATTTGATCCTGAAATAATGGCTAGGGTCAGGGAACTGCAGAATAAAGAGCAGTACCTTGATGATATCGTTGCCCGAATCTCCAGCATGAAGATGGACGGCCAGCCCATCGATGATGCCAAGCTTCTGGGTTCAGATCTTGAACGCGGTGCGGAGATGTTCAACCTTCAGGAGTTCTCGCCGAAGGTGCAGGCAGATATTATCTTGGGGCTGGCATATTTCCGTTCTCCGGTCTTTGAGGACAGGGAAGCACAGTCATTGGGATATGTCAGCGGTGCTTCGGAAATGACAGAAGAGGATGCAGAGACATATAATGCCGTTATCCAGCGGGGCCGCTTCGCCTACAATGATATCACTTTTGAAGTGATTGATGATATAAAAAAGAGCCATACGGGGATTGATCTGTCAGACACTGATAGAACTGCCGTCCGTATTCCTGACGGATATGAGCATTATGTCAACCAGACGAAGGCCCTGGGAGTCACCAACCATGAGATAGCCCATCATATATACAACAGTACTGCCCCGGACGCTGTGAATCCTGGCATTTACCACCAAGGGGAAGGGGAATCGCTGGAGCCGTCGAATAGTTACGGAAAACCCGGCAGTCCATATGACAGGATCAATGAGAGTAACCCGGACAGAATGGAGGTCGTTAAATGGTATACAAACATGGAACTGATGTATATAAAAGGCCTCCATGAGAATGGGGTCATTTCAAAGTATGACTATGACAAATATGTCGAACGTATTTCTGCCAAGACACCGGAACGGCTTGCGGAACGCACTTATGTCGATGCTAGGCTACAGCACGACAACACAGGCTATGAGCGTGCTGCAGATGTCCATGCCGCCCGCATGATCATGCTGCATGAGGGAATCTGGAACCCCTTCAGCAATGAGCCGTTGAAGCCTGAGCATGTCGAGCAGTTCCGGCAAAGGCATCCTGACAGCCGTATCTTTGAGTACTGGAATACCAGGGAGGCCACGTACTTCCTCAACACTATCGCCCAGAACGGACAGGAAAAGAGTCCTTCCGTCGGGCAGAAACAAGATCTCCAGCAGATGATCCGGAATTTCGACAGTCAGAATTTCATGAGTCAGCTCAGCCAGTTTGCCTCTGTCATGTCCGGCGGTGACGCTCAAGAAGTTGCACAGTCGGAACCGAAACAGCCAGCGCATGCTGACAGTCGGCAGATCGATCAAGGAAGACCGTTGTCTGCAGAGACACTGATGGCCATGTCGGCCATGAATTACGAGGCAGAAGCACAGTCATTGAATGAAAGCCAGCAGGTACACCGTTCCGCTGGATATCACATATAGAACCTATATTGATAATTTTAAAATAATACAGTTATGCCAAGTCCAACTATAATTAAAGCCACTATGGAGACTGGTAAAGATATTGCCAGGAATGTAAATACAAAAGCACATACAGGCGAAATGTTTCACGACAATGCCATCCACATGAAGATGTTCGGTGGAAAGGGAATAGATGTAATTCCAGACCACAAAGGAGCATTGTTACAGGTGTCAGGTCTCGGAGCCAGGGGGGAGGGAGGTCTCACCATCAATATGGATAAGCAGGAATACAACAAATTCATTTCCCTTACCGACTATCGACAGAGGAAATCGTTTGTGGAGGATTTCATTAAACATCATTCACTGGAGACGTATAACAAACTGATGGGATCAGAGATAAATGATCTTAATCGCCGTGTTCTGACCCATACACCTTATACATCGGATGGTGTCGGTATAAGATACAAGGAAGATATGGATAGAGATCGTTTTCTCGATATAAATAAAATACTCGATCCGCTTAATTCCCGTATCAAGAACCCCGATTTGCATGGTAATGCCATGACATGTGAAATTGACGGCATTCCGCAAGTAATAACCATTCACAGCCAGCGTGCGCTGGATGCGTATAACAATGGCAAGGTTTCCCTTAATCAACTGGCCAATGCAGTCTTGAAGAGTTATGACAATCAGCAGATGGCCTTGCAGGGCCAGGTAGAGATGGGGCTGAACGCACAGCGCGGACAGGATCAGAGCCAGTCCATGGGAATGAGAAGATAGTCAGATAGCTTCTGACTTGTTGTATGCTAACAGTCCCCGTCACGAGTTGGCGGGGAATTTACAAACTATCATATTTGTACCTGGGGTGCAGCGGCATCCCTTTTTTTCTTCCAGGACAATTTGGACTCACTGCGTCCACAATTCATCAACTGGCGCAATCTATGGAAAAAGTGGAGATTACGCCAGACTATAATTTCAGATTATTCAGAACCGGTGAAACTATTTCACCAGTTCAAGAATACAAAAGTTCGATAAAGTCAGACTTTGCGAATCTGTCAATATCGAACTATTTCCAAGTGAGGAGTGATGCCTTTTCAAACATCCTTCTGATGGTACACTAAACTTTGGATTTTATCGAACCATTGTCTATCGCTTTATTCCGGACTTCCGGAGTTTCATGCCGAACAGGCTGCGAGGAATGTAGTCATCGTCATCCTTCTTACGTCCCCATCCGCTGCTGTGGCCACCACCGCCGCCACCGCCAGGTACAGGAACGTTACATGCTATTGCCCCGACAACAGCCCCGAACATGGCAGTCAAGGAATCATTGAACGACGCGGCGACCTCATCGAGAACGCTCATCGTCTCTCCAAGAGCAGTTACAGTGTCTGCCTCTGCAGGCTTGGAGAAGAAATGCACCTTGATGTCATTAAAGGAATAGTTCCAGTATTTGTTTGCCTCCTGCATGCCGAACTTCCTGATGAACATCTGTTCCTCGGTCTCACCTGGCTTGTATTCGCTCTTATTAACCTTATTCCTGAAGAAGTCAGAGTTTCCGTCAGGATATTTAAGTCTCGTCTCGTTGGCAACAGATACGGGTAAGTACCTCGATTTCTCGATCTGTATTCCCCAAGGCATTCTGCCCCTGCTGACACATTCATCCATATAGAGGTTCCTCTTATACCTATATATATCTTTGGCAAAGTAATTCAGTGCAAGGTTCTGCGCTGCTGCTTTCTTGTCGGCTTCCGGCTGCTGCCTGTACCATTCGGCATGTGCCCTTTCAAGCGGCTTGCCATACTCCTTTCCGCCGATTGTGATGAAGACATAAGGCTTACCCTTTACCGATGCTACCCGGGCATTGACATCTGTAAATGTGATTGCCGGAACGCCACCGCCTGCTGTATTCTTGCGACTGACAGGCTGCACTGCCGATATTTCCTTCTGATAATAATACATGGCAAGTTGTAGGGCGGCTGTTTCATGGTTGTCACTCTTTCGGTACCATTCCCTATGCTCTGCAGCAATGGGCTTGGGTTTATATTCCATCCCGTTAATGGTGGCCTTCACACAAACGCCAAGGAGTTCATCATACAAGACATTGCATTCGATTCTTGCATCTGTCTTGATGCCTGTCTCTGGAGGAGCAGCCGGACGCACGGATTTCTGCGGCTGTACTGGTTCTGTAGAGACAGACCTTGTATCTGGTCTGGCCGCAGCCTGTTGCACGGCATTCGGCAGGACAGTCTTTTCGGGTACTCGCATTCCCTTGGCTTTATAGTTCATGTTCCTTACCGTCAAAGCGCACATAAGCGTATTCATGGCATCCATCTTGACATAGCTGTTGGCGTTTTCCTTGAGTTTGGTGTCAAGTCTTCCAAGATTCAACAATGTCATTTCAACGAGTTCGTCTATCTTGTCCATCGGAATCCTTTCCCAATCATTGAGCGGTTCAGGATTGAAGTCAATCTTCACACCCAGTTCGCTTATCCTTGATACAGCATAGTCATATACGTTGTCTCTTGTAATGGGTTCCGGAACCATCGAGGTGGCCGACGTGTCATCATGCGGATCACCGTATGACGACTGCTTTGAGTCGAAGGGAAGCTGTCTTGCAGCATTCCAGGTGTCTATCGCATAGAGGATGTCCGGGTCTACCACTTCGTCACGGAGTATGTATGCAGTCAAGGCACTCAGGCGCAAGTTACCCATTTCCTCGGACATCCTGAAGCCGTTGTCAAGCCATGTTCCGTAAAGAGCCGTTATCGGAAGCTTCACTTCGTCGCTGTTCTCATCGAGATATTGAAGATAGTATTTCCCGCCGGAGAACGAGTATGACGGCATCAGTTCCGAAACGGAACCAACAATCCAGTCCATCCTCAGTTTTTCAGGGATGCGACTGTCATCAGGATTCTGCTTAATCATGTCAGTTATCCTGTTCTTTTCTTCATATCGAGCTGAAACGGCCAGATTAGCAGACTGTGCAAGTGCCTGATCGATTTTTTCCGAGGCCTTTGCCGACGGGTTCAGGAGCCGGCGAAGGTGGAGGACATCTGATCCTTTGAACACTATTTTATTCGCATTGTCAATGACGGTATATCCCGTAACATCACCCTTGCCGTTGGTTGTCATGGCAATCTCGATGCCTGTCTTATCCTTCAATGCGGACAGGAAATCATGGAACTGTTTTTTGTCCAGGTTCCCGATGTCAGCCGTCTCGTGTTTTCCCAATGGGCCTTCCTTTGCAATAGGAGTATCAGAAGTATTGAAAAACCTGTTCCAGTTGTCTTCTGGATTTTGCCTGTTCCAGTTTTCACCCTTCTTGGCGGCACCCTCAATGCCGTCTTTGTCCTTCAGCGACTCTTTCCTGTATTTAAGGATTATCGCCTGAATCTGTTTTGCCCTGGCCTTACGCTTCTCCTCGTCGGCATGTTCCTTGTTCCGGCGAATAATTGCATCAAGGTCATTAACGTTAAGTGTCGAAGCTTCGTAACCGTATTTCCTGACATGAACGACATCAGGGTTTGTTTTGTCAAAATATGTCCTGTATCCAGCAGAGCGGAGCAGACTGAAAAACTCGTTCTTGGAACGGAAGTCATACTTCATCAGTTCATTGTTCGTCTCTTCAAACTTAACACCTCTGATCAGGTCAAGTTCACGATGAATCCTTGCCGCCTCCCACCAGAGATTAATGTTATGTCCGTCTATAACACTCACTCTTGGGGCAGCAAAATGAATATGGTCATGGTCAGTATTCCAATGCCACCAAGCCACCAAAGGCTGATGTCTAAATGAAGGGTCAGTATTCCAGATAGCCTGAACACAGTCATTTGCAAACTTCATAATCTCCTCTTTTTTGAACTTTCCAGGGAGGCTGAAAGCATAGTGGAACTGTCTCTTTGTTACATTATCATTTTTGTCGCATATTTTGTCAAAATATTCTTGAAGCAGAGCGGCATCGTGAATGTGGTGTTCTCCAAGAGCACCACAGTTCAGCATGAGGATGCACTCTGCCTCGCGGGCAGCTACGCGCATTTCATTGTATGGTATTGCCGGCACACCGCCGGTAGCACTGTCACCCAAGGCTACAACAACACTTGATGCCATAGTAATAATCGTTTACATTCTTACACTTCGTGATCCTTGTCATCATACATTAGTGCACGCCTGAGAATTTCATTCTCAAACTGCACGGTACTAGAGACGGCAACACGAGATCTCTCATGCGCCTCTACCACCTTCGCACTCTGTGCATCGATATCATCCTGGAACTTCGTCAGCTTCTCCATGACCCTTACGAAGTCTGCAAGCAGCTGCTTGTCACCAGACTTGTTTATCATCTTATTAATCGTAAGAAGCCGTTTTACAATATCATTGATGTTTGTTGCCACGTTCCTCAAATCAGCATTGGCTGCAGTAATAGCATACAGTGATTCCTGCAGAGGCTCCCGATTCTTGGAGATGCACTTGATAAGTCCGTCTGCCTCCTTCAGATCCACAGCCCTCTTCCCTTCAATGAAGTGATTGATGGCATACCTGATGGCACACGACTGTACTCCCCGCTGTCCCCTCGGGAACCCGGGCAGGTTCATGATCTTGACCAGGGAGTTCTCTACCTGCTGAGTCGTCCTGAAAGTCCTGACTGGAGATTTCCGGCTGGGCATGTTTTCAGGGATTTTTTTCTCTTCTTCTTCCTTCTTCATTCTGATCATTATTGCCGTCCAAAGGACGATTGGAAAAACAGGAAATGATGCTCAAACCAGAGCGGAATCTTAGGAAAAGCGATTGCGACGATAGGAGCCATCGCAATCCCAGGAACTGGGCAGGGAGGCGAGTGGAATACCGTGTAAATTGAACTGAAAGTTCAGATTTAGCGTGTATTACCCGGAGCACTTCCTGCACTACTGCACGAGAATGTCAGTACTTTGAGTGCAAATTTAGGCATTATTTCTGAGATGTGCAAGGAACCTGCCGATTATTTAGGATAGATTAACAATGAGACCCTAAGAGACTGCGGGGGACTCGCAGTCATCATGGAGTGCGAATTGCCATTCTGCACTCGGAAAATGGTGAACTTTCAATTAACTTTCACTAATTTTCTGTAAATAATACTAACTGCGCATGCGGATGCTTGCAGGTGTGATTATTTATTATTACCTTTGCCAGAAATTAGCAAGGATAATGGCAAGGAAGAGCAAGGCGGCATCCAAGCCGCGCACAGTCAAGCAGCGTTCGATCAACGTCTCAGAGAAGCTGCACGATCAGGTCAAGGAGTACTGCACGAAGTACAACCTGACCCAGGTTGACTTTGTAGAGATCTCGCTCAAGATTCTCAATTCCCTCAATGGCGATCCTCGCCAGTCCTCCAGTACCATTCCGGTGGAGGTAACACAAGCCATCAATGATTTGAAGCACGTGGAAAATACTTTACTTGAACTGACACGCAAGACCGCAGCCAACTTAACACGTCCAAGCAATGGCCAGATAGTCAGAGAGTCTTTCCCTTCTTCTTCTTCCCCATCTTCTCCTGCCCACACCGATGGAAGGCCTTCTTCTCCTTCTCCTCTTCTTCATACCATTTGTCCTGCATCCCCTTCTTCTCCTTCTTCTCCCTCTTCCTCTCCTATTACCCCGGAAAAGGATTATTCTTTCGAGGCTGTTAAGAAAAGACAGGACAATTCAGAGATGCTGGATGAAAAAGACCAGATAATACTTATCAAGAGGCAGATATGTCCCAAGTGCGGTAGTTTAATGAAGATGCAAGGCCCTATTTCTAATCGTTTCCTATGTTGTTCCCAATGGAGAACCTACCCAGCGTGTGATTACAAGGCAGAAGGTTCATTTTTCAATCCAATTGTAAAGGATATTTACAAAAAGGGCGTTCTTCCTAACAAGCGCTGATGTGGCAATTTCTTCTTCCTCTTCTTCCCTTCTTCTACCTGGGTGGTTCAAGTGTCTTCCCCTTCTTCTCCTCCTTCTTCCTCCATCATTAGATTGTACACATGTCCACATTGTCCACACAATCCACATTGTCCACAATGTGTACAATGTCCGTAATGTCCGCAGTGTCCGCAGTGTGTACAATGTCCGTAATGTCCGCAGTGTCCGCAGTGTGTACAATGTCCACAATGTAAACAATGAATACAATGTGTACAATGTCCGCAGTGTACACATGGCTATTGGAAATGCCAATAATGTAAATTATTATCCAATTCAATGCATGTTGCTCAGTGTCAGCATTACATAGACTGCCAGAAGAAAACTGGCCGTTGTGGTGGCAAGCAGCATGCCCTCGACGACATATATCAATCTCCCTTTCATAGCTAATTTGATTTGAATGGTACTGAGCCGAATGTTCTGAAGACCAGAGGCCGGGTTATTGCTTCCGGGACATGGGCAATCAACTTGTAGTAGACTTCGTGACCATCTTCACGGTCAGAGGCGCAGCAAGGATGACGATCATAGACCGCGCCAGGGCAGGCGCCACCGGCAGAGGTAGCGAAGGCGCAGGCCTTGCATCCTACCTTTCCGGCATCGGCGATTGTCACCACCTGCAGTCCATCTATCCGGTCAGTCCAGATGGCACCTATTGAATGTTCTCTCATTGCTTTGAAGATTTGGAACCCTTGAAAAATATCTCTTTAACGAAGGTATTGAATCCGAAACAGAAGGTGGCAATTGATGCGCCAACGAGCAGCAGTTCAAAATTTGTCAGATGTTCCATATTGTAGAGTATTTAATGGGAGTTGGTTAGGCTCCCGTTACCTTGATTGCGTAGTTACTTGTAACAATTATCATACATAGCCCTTATACTCGACATGTTTGATCATTTCTCCACTGATACCGCAAAACTCCAGGAACCGGCAAACCTCATGGATCCAGCAGACATTCACGCTCATTGTTGGGATGCCGCTCATTTCGATGTTGTCATATTCTACCTGCCACATGCCATCATTGAACTCATGGGCGTGCATCTCGTAGAGATCCTCATTGACGAAGTAGTAACCATCATAGAAGTCAGACTTCTGATGTTCCCAGCCGTTCTTCTCAAAAAAATCTGGAGTGAGGGGCAGGGGCTGGCAAAGGGTATTCAGAACATAGTCGATGTTCTCTTTCGTTACCTTCGTGACCTTGCCGTCAACTAACAGCCAGTCACCGATCATCACTTTACTTACTGTTGGTGCCATATTCTTTATGCCTGTTTTATATCCCGTCGGCTGCGGTTTTATTTTGTTATTTGTGGATGGGAGCGGACTCGAACCGCCGTTACATGGAACCTGCCCATCATTCTACCCCTGAATTACCCACCCTTTTTGTTTTGCGAGTTATCGGCTGAATGGAGCTTAAGATCTTTTCCTTTTTAGGTGTCTTTTCTTATCAAAGTCAGCCGTGTGTTTCAAAATTTCCAGTCGTCATCGACTTCATATCGCTTTGAGTCTTTTTCCTTGCTGGTATAAAGGAGCTGACTAATAGTGGCCTAAGCCAAGAAATTCAGCGATAAATTTTATGGAATACCCAGATTGGCACAATCTGCGGAAGGCTGCCGGAAAATTTGTCCCTGAATAGGCACGGTTCTTGGTGTGGCAACGGTCTGCCCTACCTTTGCAAGGGAAAAGGACTCGTCAGAAAGCGTTATGAACCGTCAACGGTGGAAATACGCACGGACGGACGAAGATAAGCCAGAAAAGAACCTTACCCGTTTTCGGGTGCCGTCATGTATTGGCGGCATAGAGCCTTACCAGGCTGTTTATTTTTCGCATATTCGACCACAAGGTCGGGTTTTGTTGTAAATACGCGAGTTTTGAGCTGTTATGCAGGCTTCAGGAGCCGGAATAGTACCCCAAATAAGGTGTTTTTCGTCGGTATCGATAAAATACCGCCAGAATCGTAAGATCTGGAAAATGATAGAATAGCATGAAAAAAGGGCGGGATTCTCATCCAGCCCTCGCAGATTGTTAAACTAAAAATCTAACGTATATCAACTTAATTGTAGAAAGGAGGCTTCGCTAAGCCTCCTGAGTTTCCTCCTTTACTTCAATCTTCTCAATGGCGGTAGCCTTCCAGGAGATTGCTGAATGTTCCTGGTTATCTTTGCCAGTGTAGACTCTGGGAGAGAAAAAGCCGGTAACCTTGATGAGTGTGCCCTTCTTAAGGAGATCCAACTTCGGTGAACCTTCCTTGGTTGCTACCTCGATATCCTGCAGGGCGGAGATTTTCTTCTCGTTGCCTTCCTTGTCCTTGACTGTGGTGCGGATAGAAAGCGGGAATTTGCCCCATACGCTACCGTTGCCATTATTCTTAACCTGAGCATCTACTGCTACGATTCCAGTCACTGTAAAATTGTTGTTCGTTGCCATAACTTTTTATTTTTAAAGGGTTTAACTTATTAATTTTTACGTGCATATAAGAGCCAATAAGAACAAGTCATGAAAAGGCAAGGAATTACAAGCAAATTTATCGGAATACCACATTTTTATTAGGTTTACCGTTAAGATAAAAATGCGGAAGGCTGCCGAGAAATTTGTGAAGCAATAACATCGTGGTACTTGACGGATGACACTTAGGCTACCTTTGCAAAGGAAAAATATAAGCAGAACCCGCAATCAAAAATGAAAGGCAACAGAACGGCGATTAGTGACGGATATCGCGGCACAGATGTATGGATGATGTGGGGCAACGGCACAATGGGGCTGTGACAACTTATAATTAGAGCACCGCCGGGAATATGGCGGGCATCGTCCGTGAGAGATTGTAGCCTGAGATGGAAATGCAACCTGGAGGGAGCTATGGTCACCCTTGAAAAAAAGAAGTGGCCATTAGAAAGAGACTGAGGCGATTCAAAACTACACAATGCCACGGCAAGGCACCGGAAGTGAAACCTTGTGGAAGAGAAGGCCATTCTTGAAAGAATTAGTAAATCATAGGAGGAAATGAGGGCTGGAGTACTAGCCTGAATTGAATATGTTGAAGCATGATTTTGAAATAATCTCATGGATGGATAATACAAAAGTTCTAAATAGCGGCTATTTGGAACTGGATATGTCTTTTGTATGTTTGTATTCATTGTGGGCATTGTCCGCAATGTACACATGTGTACAATATCCACAATGTACACACGTGTACATTATCCATAATGTGGACAATGTGGATAATGTGGACACATATCCTCTATATATAGTTGGGTTCTGTATAGCGGCTATTCAGAACTATTTGGAAAAATATCCCATTCCTGTAAGGCTTCGTCAGGCGTGCATCTGTGATCCATCGCCTTGATGATTTCGTACTCCAGATTGTATTTCTTTGCGATAGCCAGGGCCTCTGGCCTGGTATATCTGGACGGAGTAGGGTACAGACGGTACCACAGCCTCCAGAATAGTGATTTTATCTTTTTCATATGTTACTTTTTGATATTTGGTGGCAAAATTACAAAAAAAGGTCGGATTTGGATGGTAGAAGACCCTCAAAATGACCGTTATCCTTATAATTTAGAACAGGCGCAGATATCCTGTAAGATGGTAATCGCTACAATATCACGGGAAAATCACGGGAATTTTGAAAAAGCAAGACCGCTAAGTTGTTGATTTTCAACGACTTAGCGGTCTAATGGGTTGGGGTACTCGGACTCGAACCAAGAATGACAGGACCAGAATCTGTAGTGTTACCATTACACCATACCCCAATTACGCAGGTGATTATTTTTGAATTGCGGGTGCAAAGGTACTACTTTTTCTCGAATCTCCAAAACTTTTAGGCGAAAATTTATAAAAAAACGCAATTTTTCCCTTTTTATTTGGCATTTCACTCGATTTGCAGTACCTTTGCAGACCAATACACCTTATTATATTTATAATGGAACAAAACAAGACATTAGTCAAGATCATTACGGAGGGAATCCAGGAGAAGAAGGGGCGCAACATCGTGGTTGCCGACCTCACACAGATAGACGGCACCATCTGCCAATACTTCATCATCTGTGAGGGCAACTCGCCTTCGCAGGTTGGGGCCATCGCCGAGTCTGTGGGCGACTTCGCCCGTGAGAAGCTGCACGAGAAGCCTGCCCACGTGGTGGGTCTCGAGAATGCGCAGTGGGTAGCGATGGACTATAGCGATGTGCTGGTGCACATCTTCCTGCCTGACGTCAGAGAGTATTATGACCTGGAGCACCTCTGGGATGATGCCAAACTGACGAGGATACCCGATCTGGACTAAAAAAAAGTAAAAAGGTAAAAAAGTAAAAAAGTAATAAATGGATAATAATCAGATAAGCAACAAAGGTGGCAATGGGCCAAAGATGAATATGCCCAAGTTCAACATGAACTGGATCTACATCCTCTCCATCCTCGCATTGGGACTGCTCTACTTCTCGAGCGGAGGTCCTTCGAACAGCAGCATCGCCAAGACAGCATCCTACTCCGACTTCAAGGAAATGGTGAATAACGGCTATGCCCAGAGAATCGTCGTCAACAAGAATCAGAGCAACATCAGGATGTATGTGAAGCCTGAGCACATCCGCGACGTGTTCCATCAGAGCGCGCAGCAGACGGGCAAGGATCCATACGTCGAGGTGGAGTTCGGTTCTGTTGATCAGCTCGAGGAGTTTGTCAATAAGGCCAAGGAGGAGAAGATCTTCACTGGCGACTTCGTGTACGAGAACCACAAGGACAACGACTTCTTCAACATGATCTTATATAACCTCTTCCCCATCTTCATCATCGTGCTGCTGTGGATGTTCTTCATGCGTCGCATGGGTGGTGGCGGCATGGGAGCCGGAGGTGGCGTCTTCAGCGTAGGCAAGTCGAAGGCGAAGATGTATGAGAAGGGTGGCGACCTGGGTATCACGTTCAAGGATGTGGCAGGCCAGGCTGGTGCCAAGCAGGAGATTCAGGAGATTGTCGACTTCCTGAAGAATCCTCAGAAGTACACAGAGCTGGGAGGTAAGATTCCCAAGGGCGCTCTGCTCGTTGGCCCTCCAGGAACAGGAAAGACGCTGTTGGCTAAGGCTGTGGCTGGTGAGGCTGGCGTACCCTTCTTCTCGATGTCAGGTTCTGATTTCGTCGAGATGTTCGTGGGCGTGGGTGCCTCTCGTGTTCGCGACCTGTTCCAGCAGGCGAAGACCAAGAGTCCTTGTATCATCTTCATCGACGAGATCGATGCTGTGGGCCGTGCTCGTTCGAAGAATCCTGCGATGGGAGGCAATGACGAGCGCGAGAACACACTGAATGCCCTGCTGACAGAGATGGACGGCTTTGGCACGAACTCGGGTGTGATTATCCTTGCAGCCACGAACCGTGCAGATATGCTCGACTCAGCCCTGTTGCGTGCAGGACGTTTCGATCGCCAGATTCATGTGGATCTGCCCGACCTTAATGAGCGCAAGGAAGTGTTCAAGGTGCATCTGAAGCCCGTGAAGACAGACGACAGCGTGGATATCGACTTCCTCGCCCGTCAGACACCAGGATTCTCTGGTGCCGATATCGCCAATGTATGTAATGAAGCAGCCCTGATTGCTGCGCGCCATAACTCTCAGACTGTGAAGAAGCAGGATTTCCTCGACGCCGTAGACCGCATCATCGGTGGTCTGGAGAAGAAGACCAAGGTGATGACACAGGCAGAGAAACGCTCCATCGCTATCCATGAGGCTGGTCACGCCACGATCTCGTGGTTCACGGAGTTTGCCAATCCGCTGGTGAAGGTAAGCATCGTGCCTCGTGGTCAGGCTCTTGGTGCAGCCTGGTATCTGCCTGAGGAGCGTGTGCTCCAGACGAAGGAGGCAATGCTCGACGAGATGTGCTCGCTCCTGGGAGGTCGCGCTGCTGAGGAACTCTTCGTCGGTCATATCTCTACGGGCGCGATGAACGACTTGGAGCGTGTCACCAAGCAGGCATACGGCATGATTGCCTTTGCCGGCATGAGCGATAAGCTGCCCAATGTGTGCTACTATAACAATGCGGAGTATCAGTTCCAGAAGCCTTACTCAGAGACTACGGCTAAGGTGATGGACGACGAGGTGCTGCGCATGATCAACGAGCAGTATGAGCGCGCCAAGCGGATTCTGACGGAGCACAAAGAGGGCCACGCACAGCTGGCGCAGCTGCTCGTAGACCGCGAGGTCATCTTTGCAGAGGATGTCGAGAAGATTTTTGGCAAGCGTCCTTGGACCTCTCGCGCCGAGGAGCTGCTTGAGGCCCAGATGAGAGCCGATGCAGAGCGCATGGCTGAAGAGCGCGCCAAGGAACTGGAAGCGCAGAAAAACGGAGAAGTGAGAAGTAAGGAAGAAAAGGAGGCAAAAGATGAATAATTTCATAGTGAGGACTATCACGTCTGTTATTTTCGTGGCTGTTATCGTGGCCAGTTTCCTGAGGGCAGAGACGATGATCCTGCTCTTCGCCCTCGTCACAGGAATGACCGTCTGGGAGTTTACTGGGCTCGTCAACGACAGGCCTCAGGTCACTGTCAATCGCATGATCACCACTGTTGCAAGTGTCTACCTGTTCTTTGCAATGGCTGGGTTTTGCAGCGAACTGACGCCCTCGGCTGTTTTCATCCCTTATCTCATCTCCCTCATCTACCTGATGGTGGCCGAACTCTACCTGAAGCACGAGGATCCCATC
This sequence comes from uncultured Prevotella sp., assembly GCA_946183415.1. Taxonomy (GTDB): domain Bacteria; phylum Bacteroidota; class Bacteroidia; order Bacteroidales; family Bacteroidaceae; genus Prevotella. Next base: position 29,122 of record CAMHAM010000019.1, on the reverse strand, counting down.
CACGACTGGGCCTATACGATGCTGGCGCAGCTCTACATCGCCCTGCCCTTCTCGCTACTCAACGCCCTCGCCTTCCATCTGACACCTGAGAACGATGTGGTCTACGACCTCGTGCTGCCACTCTGCATGTTCGTCTTCCTCTGGATCAACGATGCAGGCGCCTACATCTGCGGCTCGCTGCTGGGCAAGCACAAACTCTTCCCCCGTATCTCCCCAGGCAAGAGCTGGGAGGGCAGCATTGGCGGAGGCATCCTCGTGATGCTCGTCGCAGCTTCAATCCCCTACCTGTTAGAACAAATCTCACTCCTCACTCCTCACTCCTCACTCCTCGCTCCACAACTCTCATCTCTCCAGTGGGCAGGTCTCGGACTGGTGATCGTAATGTTTGGAACCTGGGGTGATCTGATAGAGTCGCTCTTCAAGCGCACCCTGGGTATTAAAGACAGCGGAAACGTCCTGCCAGGCCATGGAGGCATGCTCGATCGTTTCGACTCTTCTCTCTTGGCCATACCGGCAGCTGCGGTTTATATCTACACCTTATTATATATATAGGGGCTGAAAATCTTAAAAATGAGGGTAAATCTTAAAAAAATTAGGAAAAAATTTGGAGGTTTTAGATTTTTTATCTAATTTTGCACTGATTTTACAAACGTAACGAACTGCGAGAATGGTGAATTTGAGTGGAATTCTTCGAAAAAACAGCATGATTGCCCATAAAAAGGCAAAAATTTCAACTAAAATGAAAAAAAAATGCTTAAAAGTTTGGAGGTTACATGAATAATACCTATCTTTGCAGCGGTTTTTAGACCGAAAATGCGTAAAGAAAGTATAAAATAAACATTTAAAGTATAAGTAATTTAATCATTTTAATTAAAAGCATTATGAACAAAAAGCTATTTTCATGGAAAGCTCTTGCAGGCTTAGCTCTGCTCGTAGCCATGGGTTTGACTTCATGTAATAACAACACTGTGGTCGATCCTAATGATCCGTACAACACTAAGACTCCGACTCAGCCGAGTGCTATCTCTAAGGGTTCGGCTAATGTTACCATTACTGTCGTTGCAAGTACTGACCTCAAAACTCAGTATGACAAATGGGCTGCTTCACTGAACGCTGATCAGAAGAAGGCTATCGCTGATGCCAAGGAGTTTACCATTGCTATTAACGCAAAGGGTTACAAGCTGGATAATGGAGTTCTTACTCTTCCCGCCGTTTGGGCCGCTCCTGCAGACAAGACTCTGAATGTTGTATTTACAAGTGGATTTGCTGAGGCAAAGAATCCTTTGAAGATTGATGCTGATACTTACAACACTGGAGCAAATGTAAATATCACTCTGCCTGCTGGTGAGTTTGACATGGATCTGACCGCAGCTGGTGGTCGTCCTACTATCAAGTCGGAGAGCGGTGCTACTGTTAAGACCCTTACAGGTACCCTTCCTACTGCTGCTAAGAACCTCCTTACCGTTGCAGATGGCGTAACTGTTAAGATTCTCGATGTTACTTCTGATGTTAAGAAGTCAGGTACAGGTGATGTAGTAGCTGCTAAGTTGGTTGGTGGTACATACACAGGCGAGGATGATGGCACTATTAAAAAGAACGGTCTGAACTTTAAGAACCTTGAAATTGTTGGCACTGTTGATGTTAATGGTAAAGCTGGTGACAAGAAGTTAAAATTAGATAACGTTCATGTTAATGGAGCAGGATGGCTGCGTCTTGGTACTTGGGATGCTACAAACTCAAAGTGGTTAGACGTAAATGTAGAGAGTATTGCCAATATCAGTGGTGATCTTGATGACAGCAAGGCTCTTCAGGCTCGTGTGTATGCAGATGCTATCGTTGGTAAGTTGTCTAAGGTTAAACTCTATCCTTTAACAGCAAAGACTACTGAGATCAAGGATGGAAGCGCATTGGATAATGTTATGGCTATGAAACCTGTAAAGGCCTCTGCAAACATTGGATCTATTTCTAATGTAATTTTCGACGACCTGGTTACTATCAATTTCGATAAGAGCAATGTTAATTTTGCATTCAAAGGTGTGAAGTTCAATAGCACGATCAATGTTGAAGGAAAGGTTGAAAGTGAGACTGTTAATACTTATGCAACATATAAGTATAGCGTTGCTACAGGCTGGGCTCCAGTAGCTGATGATCCTAGTGTAGCAGTTAACTCTGACATTGCTTCTTTCTCTGGTGGTAAGTTCTACAAGGCAGATGGTAAAACAGAGGTAGTTCCTGCTGAAGATATAGTTCGCTTTAAGACAGGTTCTTCTACATTGACTACTGTTCCTGAGAATACATCAATTACTCTTGACAAGGCAACAGTTGATACTAACAAGATTACAGGTGCAAACGTCACAACTCTGTTTGGTGGTGCAAAGAGTATTGATCCTGGTTACGCAGTAATTCTGAATGATGTTAAGTATACTTGGAAGAAGACCACTGATGATCCTAAGGTTGCTTTAGCATATGAGCTCCGCAAATAAGCAGAATAATTCCAAAGTATAATAATCATTGCGCCTCTGGTTCATACCAGGGGCGCAATTTTTATGCATTGCGCAGAAAGTGAGGAAATATAAAATGGGAATAATGATACCAGATAATAGAAAACTTTCAATCAAAACAACCGACAATTCTTGTGTCATATATATAGTCATTTTTTATCCATTTTGTATTAAAAATAGTAATTTTATGAATGGTCAATCTTTCAGAAAACTTTAGTGCACTTATTTCTTACTATGTGGCTCTTATCAGATAACAAAAGACGCTTGCTGGGAATCATAAAAGTCGGCCACGATCGACACCAGTTTTCCAATGACTGCTCGCTTTGTCGGGTACAGCATAATCTATTAAAGACAGTTACATGGTTACAGCTGTAACCGTAACCATTTATGTATTAAGGCTGGGAGGGGATTAAGGCACGCAGGGAAGTGGTTACAATGAAACAGGGAGAAAGACCGTATCTATCCATCGTTTTCCTGTACCCAAACAATTGCTTGCCTATACGCAAACGACCGTGCGCCTATACCCTATTTCAAACGCTTAAAAATCACGTGTCTACTACACCTCTGTTGTAAAGCTACTTAAAAAGATTGCGCCCCTGAAATAAATCAGGAGCGCAATGATCTATATAAAAGGCTAAAGGGGCTATTTCTCATGCCAAGCAAATACTTGTTTTCAGGGCAAAAAAGTACAAGTGGAGATAAGGCGATGGCCTCGCATGTGTATTGGGGCTTCTCACTTATTCGTACCTTTGAGCTTCGCTCGAAGATAGGCTGCATCTCGGAAATGAAAATAAATCGGGATTTATTTTGCATTTCGCTCGATTTGCACTATCATTGAGCTTCGCTCGAAGGTACTCTCGTTCGGAAATTCTCAAATAAATTTGGAATTTCCCTCACTTATTCGTACCTTTGCAGGCGGATGTCCGGCAAAAACTGACATAGAAGATGAAAAAGGTGAAGAACAGCGAACTGCTGCTCTCCTATATCAGGGAAGGGCGCACGATGACCTCTCGCGAGAAGTTGGCACTCATCACACAGTTGAGTATACCCAGCATTCTGGCGCAGATTTCTGCTACCGTGATGTTCTTCATCGATGCCTCGATGGTGGGACATTTGGGGGCAAAGGCTTCTGCGGCTATCGGACTGGTGGAGACTACTGGGTGGCTGATGGGAGGATTGGCCTCTGCAGCGAACATGGGATTCTCTGTGCAGGTGGCTCATTGTATCGGAGCCAACGACTTCGAGGCTGCGCGCGGGGTGTTGCGCCAGTCGATCGTCTGTTGCCTCATCTGGAGTCTGATGACCTCGGTGATAGCCCTCGGCATTGCGCCATTCCTGCCGTATTGGCTGGGTGGGTCTGCTGAGATTGCTCGTGATGCCTCGCTCTATTTCGGCATCTTTGGCATTTGCGGCATCTTCTTCCAGATGGAGGGGCTGGCTGGCTCGATGCTGAAATGTTCTGGTAACATGAAGATCCCCTCTGTCCTGAATATCGGCATGTGCGTGATGGACGTCGTGTTCAATTACCTATTTATATATGTGCTCGACTTGAAAGTCGTTGGAGCAGCCATCGGAACGGGTGTCGCCATCCTGATAACGGCTTGTCTGATGCTCTACTTCCTAATCTACCGATCGAAAATGCTCTCGCTGGTAGGGCGCCCAGGCTCGTTCAAGCCTCAGTCTGATACTGTCAGCAGAGCCTTTAAGATTGGAGCGCCCATGGGACTGCAGCATCTGCTGATGGGTAGTGCCCAGGTGGTGAGCACGCTGATCGTGGCGCCTATTGGTACTGTCGCCATCGCTGCCCACTCGCTGGCTATCACGGTGGAGAGTCTCTGCTACATGCCTGGCTATGGCATTGCCGAAGCTGCCACCACGCTTGTAGGGCAGGGGATTGGTGCAGGACAGAAACTGCTCACCCGTTCGTTTGCCTATATGTCTGTAGGTCTGGGTATTACGGTGATGACGCTGATGGGCGTGCTGATGTGGATCTTCGCTCCAGAGCTGATGGCTATCATGTCGCCTGTAGAGGAGGTGATTGCGCAAGGTACGGAGGTGCTTCGTATCGAGGCTTGGGCAGAGCCGATGTTTGCAGCGTCTATCGTGGCCAACGGTGTCTTCATCGGAGCTGGCGACACGATGATTCCTGCCATCATGAGTCTTGCCTCGATGTGGGCTGTGCGTCTGACATTGGCAGCCTCGCTCGCTCCGAAGTTTGGCCTGAAGGGTGTGTGGACTGCGATGGCTGTCGAACTGTTCTTCAGAGGCACGATTTTCCTGGCTCGTCTGTTCAAAGGTGGCTGGGCGGAGAAGTTGAAAGTGAGGAGTGTGGAGTGAGGAGTGTGGAGTGAAGGAAAGATTAAAAAATAGAAATATATGGAAAGAATGAATTATGAAACTTTGAGAGTAGTGGTGATACTTTTCACTTTTCACTTCTCTCTTCTCGTATCTTGGGCGCAGACCAAGAATACGGAGGTGCTCTTCGAGACAACTGCTGGTAACATCCGTATCGCCCTTTATGACGAGACGCCGCAGACGCGTGACAACTTCCTGAAAATCACGAAGATGGGTATCTACGACTCGCTGCTTATCCATCGTGTCATCAAGGACTTTATGATTCAGAGTGGTGATACGAACAGTAAACACGCCAAACCTGGACAGCTGCTGGGAAGTGGCGACTTCGACTATACGACAGAAGCAGAGTTCCGCCTGCCTCAGATCTTCCACCGTCGAGGTGTTGTGGCAATGGCTCGCGAGGGTGATAAGGTGAACCCTGAACGTCGTTCTTCTGCCTGCCAGTTCTATATCGTGTGGGGGAAGGTGTATCAGGATGATCGCCTGCTGGCAAAAGTACAGGAGAAGCTCGACTCTGTCACGCAAGGACAGGTGAAGTTGACACCAGAGATGATCGAGGTGTATAAGACCGTTGGAGGTACGCCTCATCTCGACGGACAATATACCGTGTTTGGCGAAGTGGTAGAGGGAATGGATGTCGTAGAGCAGATTCAGGGTGTGAAGACAGACAAAAACGATCGTCCGCTGGAGGATATCCGTATCCTGAAGGCTACTGTGACGAAGGACCTGCCTCAGCCTAAGCCTGTGAAGAAGGCACCTGCGAAGAAAGTCAGCAAGCGCCCTGCCAAACGCAAGTAGGGGTGGGGACCTACGACACATACGGACACAAAAAAGCCGCTCAAGGGTCATCAACGACTCAAGGGCGGCACCAACAATCTATGAATAACTAAAAACCTTTTTTCTTATAAAAAACGGAGTGTCACCACTGCGTCTGTTATCCTTACTAACAAATCTTTTTATTCTAACACCTTAGAATACCTATTGCTAATCAATAATAATAAACCTAAAACCTAAATCCTAACTAACTATTAACTCTAACTAAAACCTAAAAATTCAATCTTTTACCAAACTAATACCTCTGTATTGTTGTTTTCTTCTATTGAAGATCTTTTTGTCTTTTGACGATGCAAAGGTACGACGATTTTCGTAACCCACAAAGAATTACTACCTTTTTTAGTAAAAATAAGGCTTTCTTTTGATGTATGTCAATCGATTGTGTGCGAACACAATTAAATTGTGCTCGCAAACAGCTCTTTTTCCACCTTATTTGTCAGCTCTACAAATTCAGGGATAGAAAGCTGCTCTGGGCGGCGTGTCATCATCTCATCCTCGAAGAAATTTGGGGAGGCAGGATGGTCGCCATTAAAGATCTGTCGCAGGGAGACGCGCAGCATCTTACGGCGCTGATTGAACACGGTCTTCACCACGCGCTTGAACAACTGTTCGTCGCATCCAAGGTCAGTCACCTCGTTGCGCGTCATACGAATGACGGCACTCTGTACCTTGGGAGGCGGATTAAAGACGCCAGGCTCTACCGTGAAGAGATATTCGACATGATACCACGCCTGAATCAGTACGGAGAGAATGCCATACTGCTTATTGCCAGGCTGCGAGGCCATGCGTACAGCCACTTCGTGCTGGATCATGCCTGTACAGCAAGGTATCAGGTCCTTATTATCAAGCATCTTGAAGAAAATCTGCGAGGAAATGTCATAGGGATAGTTGCCCGTCAAGACAAACTGCTGGCCATCGAACACCTCCTTGAGATCCATGCGGAGGAAATCGCCACCTATTATATTATTATATAGGCGGGGAAAGTGCTCCTGCAAATACGCCACAGACTCACGGTCGATCTCAACGACCTTGAAGGGGCGAGGCTTCTCAACGAGGAACTGGGTCATCACACCCATACCTGGTCCTACTTCCAGAACAGGAAGATCAGGACACGCGTCAACTGTATCGGCAATCTGCTTGGCGATGTTCAGATCAGTCAGGAAATGCTGACCCAGATTTTTCTTCGGTCTTACTTGCTTCATGCGGACAAAGGTACACATTTTTTTTCAGACAGAAAAGTAAAAAACGAAAAAAGCGGCCAAGACTCTCATCTTGCCCGCTTTCTTATGATGCTTTCTTTGTTCTTTCAAGTCAATTTTACTTAACTCCCAAATTCATGTCGTTGTTGATTCTGAATGCCTCTGTAGCGCATACTGCAACAACTAATGTTATCATAAATAATAAAGTCATAGTCTATTACCTTTGTTATCCTTAACTTCCTTTTTTACGGTGCAAAATTAACATTGTTTGCGCACACAGGCAAAATTTTTGGACAAAACGAATGAAAAAACGGAATTTCATTGATATGTATCAATTGTAGTACGATGGTTTTTCGCTCGATTTGCACTATCTTTGAGCTTCGCTCGAAGGTACTCGCGTTCGAAAAATCTCAAATAAATTTGGATTTTTGCTCACTAAATCGTACCTTTGAGTTGACGCTCGAAAATAGGCTGCATCTCGGAAATATTCAAATAAATTTGGTATTTCGCTCGATTTGCACTATCTTTGAGCTTCGCTCGAAGGTACTCACGTTCGAGAAAACTCAAAATTCTTTTGGTTTTCTTCTCACTTATTCGTACCTTTGAGCTGACGCTCGAAAATAGGCTGCATCTCGGAAATATCCAAATAAATTTGGTATTTCGCTCGATTTGCACTATCTTTGCACCCATGGAAATGAAAACGCTCCTGACAAATACGGCCAAAATCATATTCCCGATCCTGTTGGGTGGGGCCATCCTTTATTGGATGTATAGGGGAGAGGACTTCTCGCGCCTCGAGCATGTGCTGACAGAAGAGATGGACTGGACGTGGATGCTGCTCTCTTTTCCTTTCGGTATTCTCGCCCAGATGTTTCGTGGCTGGCGCTGGAAACAGACGCTCGATCCTATCGACGACCTGTCGCCAAATTCAGTGAAGCAGTCCTCTTCAGATAAAAAGATCCGTGCACGAAGTGCTACCTGCATACATGCTGTATTCATCTCTTATGCTGCCAGTCTGCTGATTCCGCGTATCGGAGAATTCTCGCGATGCGCCGTTCTGAAGCATTACGATGGGGTGTCGTTCAGCAAGGCACTTGGTACGGTGGTGACAGAGCGCGCTGTTGATACGCTGATTGTGATGCTCTATTCTGGGCTGATTCTTCTGATTGAGATGAGCATCTTTGGCACATTCTTTAAGAAGACAGGTACTTCGCTCGACCGTATCCTGGATGGCTTTTCGCTGACGGGATGGCTCGTCACAGCCATCTGTGGTATGGCAGTCCTGATTCTGCTCCATCTGCTGCTGAAGAACTTCTCTATATATAATAAGGTGAAGATGACACTGGGCGGCATTTGGGAGGGCGTGCTCTCGCTGAGGGGGGTCAAGAACCTGCCGCTCTACTTGTTTTTCTCCGTTGGCATCTGGGTGTGCTACTTCCTGCACTACTACCTGACGTTCTTCTGTTTCGACTTCACGGAGAACCTGGGCATCGGTTGTGCGCTGGTATCATTCGTGGTAGCCAATTTCGCCGTTATCGTGCCAACGCCCAATGGAGCTGGCCCTTGGCACTTCGCCATCAAGACCATGCTCATCCTCTACGGTGTAGCCGACGAACAGGCCCTCTGGTTTGTATTGATCGTACATACCGTCCAGACGATGCTCGTCGTCGTCCTCGGCATCTACGCCTGGGCTCGGCTTCTTTTTGTGAAGAGAAGTTCGGGGAATGATTTTTCGAGGAATGATTTTTCAAGGAGTGATTTTTCGAGGAGTGAGGAACGAGGAACGAGGAATGAGGAACGAGGAATGAGGAACGAGATTACTTCTGTTTAAGATAAATGATTTCAATATTATTGTCATGAACGATTTTTTCTATAAGAAAGTAGATGCCTACCATATAGCTAAAGAATATGTGATTTTCGTATATTCTTTATTGCAGAAATACCCTCAGTATGAAACTTATGCCTTATGTGATCAGATTAGAAGGGCTGCTGTGTCTATTCCATCGAATATTGCAGAAGGACTAGGCCGTGTATCTGTAAAAGAAAGAATCCATTTCTTGGAGATTGCATTTGGCTCGCTTGCTGAGGTCTCATGTCAATTAGATATATCAGAATCATTAGGTTATATATCAGCCGAGGAGTTAGAAGAAGCGGAAAGCAGGACAGAACGTCTATCAAAAGTGATGTCTGGATTGAAGAATTATCTATCAACAAAAATAATTTCAAATATGTAGGTTGTGAGTTATTTGGTTTGAAGAAGGTATTCTCCTTCCTCGTTCCTCGTTCCTCCTTCCTCGTAAAAAAACAAAAAAAATCTATGAACGAAATTCAGAACTTAAACCCAGCGTGCATCTGGAAGAACTTCTATGCACTGACACAGGTTCCTCGTCCTTCAGGACATCTGGAAAAGGTACAACAATTCCTGCTTGACTTTGCCAAAGAGGCAGGCGTGGAGGCTTTTAAGGACCCCGCGGACAACATCGTGATGCGTAAGCCCGCTTCGCCAGGTATGGAGAAGAAAAAGGGCGTTATCCTGCAGGCTCACATGGATATGGTGCCACAGAAGACACCTGAGAGTACCCATAACTTTGAGATAGATCCCATCCAACCCTGGATTGATGGTGAGTGGGTGAAGGCCAAGGGTACAACCCTCGGTGCAGATAATGGTCTGGGTGTGGCTGCCATCATGGCCATCATGGAGGATAAGACTCTCAAACACGGACCTATCGAGGCTCTGATCACTGCTGATGAAGAGACGGGTATGTTTGGTGCCAATGCGCTGCCAGCAGGTGAACTCAATGGTGATATCCTCATGAACCTCGACTCGGAGCACTGGGGTAAGTTCGTGATTGGTAGTGCTGGTGGTATCGACGTGACAGCAACACTCGACTATAAAGAGGTGGAGACGGAGGCTGGCGATGCTGCCGTGAAGGTGACAGTGAAAGGCCTGCGTGGTGGACACTCTGGTCTGGAGATCCATGAGGGTCGTGGCAATGCCAACAAACTGCTGGTGCGTCTCGTTCGTGAGGCCATCGAGGAGTGCGAGGCTCGTCTGGCTTCCTGGCAGGGTGGAAATATGCGCAACGCTATCCCCTTCAAGGCTGAGGCTGTGCTGACATTACCAAAGGAGAACGTGGCAGCCCTGAAGGAACTCGCACAGGACTGGCTCGAGGATTTCACTGATGAGTATAAAGGCATCGAAAGTGGCATCGAGGTAATCTGCGAAGATGTTGAGACACCCAAGATGGAGGTGCCTGTGGAGATTCAGGACAATCTCATCAATGCTATCTATGGCTGTCACGACGGTGTGATCCGTATGATACCCAGCTATCCCAGTGTGGTAGAGACGTCTTCAAACCTCGCCATCATCAACATTGGCGAGGGCAAGGCATCACTGAAGATCCTTGCCCGTAGTAGTCGTGAGGATATGAAGGACTATATCGTGAAGACGTTGGAGAGCTGCTTCAATATGGCAGGCATGAAGGTGGAGACTGCTGGTTCGTATGGGGGTTGGGATCCTAATCCTGAATCAGAGATCCTACACTTGTTGCTGAAGGAGTATAAGGAACTCTTCAATGCTGATGGCATCATCCAGGTAGACCATGCTGGTCTGGAGTGCTCGATCATTCTGGGCAAGTATCCTCACCTTGATGTCGTTTCGTTCGGTCCTACGATGAAGTCGCCTCACACCACGACAGAACGTGCCCTCATCGCTACCGTTGAACCCTTCTGGATGCTGCTCAAGAAGGCACTCGAGGATATTCCTGAAAAGTGATTCTATTTATAGTTGAGAGTTTATAGTTTATAGTTGATTTGCTGGCAAGCCCTGAAAAACTGCCTATAAAGAAATCATCTCTAAACTATAAACTTTAAACTATAAACAAAAAAATCTAAAAAACAACCATGTTTTTCAGTATTTTTGTTTATCTTTGCACCCGATAACTCAAATTAGTAACAAAATTATGGACGATTACCCGGCGGAAAATTACAATTCGTAAAGGCGGGGGACGAGTGGCAAGGCTGCTAATCCCTTTGCCGCTAAAACCATTTCACAAACGAAAAAAGGATTAGCACAATGAAGACTTTCTGGAACACCCAAGGCGGACTGAACCAACTCTCAGAGTGGCAGCCCAATTGCTGGATACAGGTGACATGCCCCACCGAAGAAGACCAGCACGAACTCGAAGAGAAGTTCAATATCCCTGATTACTTCATGTCGGATATCAGCGATACCGACGAGCGTGCCCGTTATGAGTACGATGATGGCTGGATGCTCATCATCCTGCGTATCCCCTATGTCAAGGAGATCCGCAGTCGCACGCCTTATACCACTGTGCCTCTCGGTATTATCCATAAGCGCGATGTCACGATCACCGTCTGTTTCTATGAAACGAACATGATGATCGACTTCCTTTCGTTCCAGCAGAAACGCGGCGAGGGCTTTACGGATCATGTTGACATGATCTTCCGCATATTCCTGTCATCAGCTGTCTGGTATCTGAAGCGACTCAAGCAGATCTCGATGCTCATCGATAAGGCCAAACGAAATCTCGACAAAGAGGTGAACAATGAGAGTCTGATTGGTCTCAGTCGTCTGCAAGATTCACTCACCTACTTCCAGACCTCCATCCGAGGTAACGAGACGCTGTTGTCGAAATTGAAGTTCAAACTCCAGATCGACGAATTGGACGCAGACCTGATTGAGGACGTTAACATCGAGATGACGCAGGCTCGAGAGACTACCCTCATCTATTCCAATATTCTGGAATCGACAATGGAAACCTATTCGAGTATCATCAACAACAATATGAACACCGTGATGCGTACACTGACTTCTGTCACTATCATCATGATGATTCCGACGCTGATAACCTCGATGTTCGGTATGAACCTCATCAATGGCATGGAGGCCAAGCCTTGGGGATTCTTCTTTGCTATCATACTCTCTATGGGCGTTTCGGGCATGTGCTGGTTGTTCTTCCATCATAAGCGGCTTGTTTGAGGAGTGTGGAGTGAAAAGTGGGGAGTGAAAAGTGAAAAGTGAGGACTGAAAAGTTAAAAAATCAAAAGACATAACAATTTTTTACTTTTCACTTCTCTTTTTTCTCTTCTTTTTGGTAACTTTGACCCCAAATGCGATGATGCGATGCATCATTATAGCTTAATGTCAGTAACTAAATAGTTAAATGATGGACTCTCAAGAGAACATCCTCCAGCAGGAGGAAACGAAAGAAGTTATCCAGGAAGCAGCAGCTCCTGAAGTGGTGAATGAAGAAACAGCTCCAGCTGCGGAAGAACAGCCTCGCAAGGTCTATGAGACAAAAGCTGAGGTACTGAAGCGTGTGCAGGATATTGCGCATGGCGACGAAGCACCGCAGAAGGAAGAGGTAGACTACCTGAAAACAGCCTTCTATAAGCTCCATATTGCTGAGCGTGAGGCAAAGCTCAAGGCCTATCTCGAAGCTGGCGGCGACCCAGAGCAGTATCAGGTAACGCCTGATGAACTCGAGGAGCACTTCAAGGCAGAAATGGGCATCATCAAAGAGAAGCGCGCCAAACTCATGAAAGAGCAGGAAGCTGAGAAACAGGAGAACCTCACCAAGAAACTCGCCATCATCGACAAAATCAAGGCTATGATTACGACGCCTGAAGAGGCAAACAAGAGCTACCAGGAGTTCAAGGCACTCCAGCAGCAGTGGCGTGAGATCAAGGCTGTTCCTGCTGAAAAGGCCAGCGAACTGTGGCGTAACTATCAGCTCTATGTTGAGCAGTTCTATGATATGCTTCGCCTCAATAGTGAGGCTCGTGAATATGACTTCAAGAAGAACCTTGAGCTGAAGACCGCCCTCTGTGAGGCAGCAGAGAAACTGGCTGACGAGGAGGATGTCATCAGTGCATTCCACCAGTTGCAGAAACTGCATCAGGAATATCGTGAGATCGGTCCTGTTGCCAAGGAGCAGCGTGAGGAGATTTGGAACCGTTTCAAGGCTGCTTCGACAGTCATCAACAAGCGTCATCAGCAGCATTTCGAAGGTGTACGTGCCAAGGAGGAAGACAATCTGGCTCGTAAGACTGCTCTCTGCGAGAAGGTGGAGGCTATTGCCGCTGAGGAGAATAAAGGCAGTGGTGACTGGGAGAAGCATACCAAGGAGATTATCGATATTCAGGCAGAGTGGAAGACCATCGGTTTTGCTCCTCAGAAGATGAACGTGAAGATCTTCGAGCGCTTCCGTGCTGCCTGTGATGACTTCTTCGGACGTAAGGCAGAATATTTCAAGAGCTTGAAGAATACCTTCAAGGAGAATGCTGATAAGAAACGCGCACTCATCGAGAAGGCCAAGGCACTACAGGATTCTACAGACTGGAAGTCGACATCAGATAAGCTCGTAGCCCTTCAGAAGGAGTGGAAGACCATTGGCGTGGTGCCCAAGAAACTGGGTGATCAGCTTTGGAATGAGTTCCTTGGTACCTGCAACAAGTTCTTCGAGGCACGTAATGCCGCTGGTGCAGGTCAGCGCAGCGAGGAGCATGGCAACCTCGAGAAGAAGCGCGACATCATCTCTAAGCTCAAGGCTGTAGCTGAAGAGGCTGGTGACAATATCCAGGAGAAGGTACAGGGCCTCGTTGAGGAGTATCAGGCTGTAGGTCATGTGCCTTTCAAGGAGAAGGATAAGCTCTATGAAGAGTATCATGCTGTGCTCGACAAGCTTTATAAAGACTTGAATATCAGTGTGGCCAAGCGTCGCCTGAACAATTTCAAGCAGAATCTCAAGCAAGTGGCAGAGCGTGGCGGAAATGCCCTTGACAACGAGCGCGCCCGTCTGTTCCGTCAGTATGAGGCCCTGAAGCAGGAGATTCAGACCTACGAGAACAACCTCGGATTCCTGAATGTCTCATCAAAGAAGGGCAACTCCCTCATCGACGAGATGAACCGCAAAGTTCAGAAGCTCAAGGACGACATGAACCTCGTCCGTGAGAAGATCAAGGCCATCGATGCCGAGAACAAAGAGGCTGAGAACTAATTTCATGCGATGATAAAAAAGAGAAGAGATGCGGCTTACGTCGCATCTCTTCCTTTTTATATACTACAGCATAGGTTGTGCTTACTCTTTTGTCCAGATCTGGGTCTCGTAGAACATCGCGACGTAGCCACGGACCTTCAGGTTGTTGCCGTCGAGCCAGATGGAACACTTGTAGGTCTTGCCGTTCTTGGGATTGTAAATCTTTCCGCCTTCCCACTTGTCGCCTTTCTTGGTGAGGCCCGTCAGAATGTTGACGCCAACCAGTTTGCGGCTCTGCAGCTTCTTGTCTGGATTGTGGACATCGAGCTGCCCGTCACCTTTCTTCAGCCAGATGATCTTGCCGTTCAGTTTGTCACCACTCTGGTAAATCTCCACCTGAGAATCACCACCTTCTGTTACCCATTTGCCGACAACGCTCTGAGCGTATCCGGCTACTGACATCATCGCCAGTACTAAGCTGATTATTACTTTCTTCATCTTAATCGATATGTTTTTTTACAATAATGGTGCAAAGATACATATTTTTTGCGAACAAATGACAAATATCTCTTTATTTTAGCCTGTTTACCATATTCAGCACGCTGGTTATCAATTATTTGGGAAATCAATACTTTGTGTTGATGAATCATGTACTGTCCCCGTGATTCTAATTCATCGGTCATGACCGATGAATTTACAGGTATTGATTGTGTATGCTCTTGATTAGAACTTTCATCGGTCATGACCGACGAATTAGGATCAAGTATCTGCCATGCTTCATAAAAAAGGCGCATCTCCCTTAACTGAGTGGCAGAATATCCCTTTAATCCAGGAAGTTCTTTTCGTAATATCTGGCTGATAGCCTCCAAGGCTCAGATCCCCAAACTCCCTTGCGAGTGTTCTGAGACACAAACTTGCCAATGCCGAAATAGACAGCCAACTGTATGCGGTTCACACCTTTAGCTGCTTCGTACTGCCCCTGCAAGATTGCCGTTTTTATTATTTCAGCTGCAGGTCTGTATAATACAATTGCATTTTCTTCCATACTGATATTTCGTTTGCAAAATTAATCAATTTTTGGGGAATTCTACACTTCATACTTATGAATCAAGTACCTGTCCCTTGTGTCCTCTTCTTTTACCCTCTTGTCGAACTATCAAAAAATTTTTGCGAGTTCGTTCTGGTGCTTGCGAAGCATCAAACAACTTCATCATCTGCTCTACATTTAGCCACACATCTTCGCCCTCAAATCTTACATTGACTCGAGCAATCCCGTTTTCATCCTGATAAATCAGGAATGCCTCATTCCTTTTCTCTATTTCGTTTGCCATATCTTCAATATCGTTTTCGTTTGCAAAAGTAATCAATTATTTGGGAAATCTATACTTTGTGTTGATGAATCATGTACCTGTCCCCGTGATTCTCGGGAATCGCTCTCACTAACTGGATGATATCGTCTTGCGCAAAACAGTCGGTAGCATATTGTTTGCCATCGGCAGCAGTCATCTTCAGTTGACTACAACGTGTAGTCAACTCGTTCCCAGCCCGTTTGAGCCTGGTCTTGAGCACGCTCCAATACTTTCGCGGGGTAGGGCTGTCAGTTACAGCTCCCACAATATCCACTATAGAGAACCACCATGCCGACTTCTTCTCGTCCCACACAGCCCTGACCTCATGGTCTTTATAGAATCGTATAGACTTCTTACTCATATTTTTCTTTTTAATATAGCCACATTTCGAGTTAACCGCTAAGTATATTGTGGCTTCCCACTAACTAACGAAAGCTAACCATTAACTCGAAATAATCACAAGCCTCCAATTAATATCATCCAGCGTAAACCCCTTTTGGATAAATTCACGCAGATGTTGAGTAGCCCACTGGCGGAAGCGTGTGGCCACCTGTGACTTCACACGATAGCCCACAGCGATAATCATGTCAAGGTTGTAGTGGTACATATTTCGCTTCACACTTCTTTTACCCTCTTGTCGAACTATCAAAAAATTTTTGCGAGTTCGTTCTGGGTCCTGCTCGTTTTCTGCATAAATCTGATTAATGTGGTAGCTCACGTCCTGTCGAGAAGCATCAAATAACTCCATTATCTGCTCCTGAAGTAGCCATACATCCTCGCCCTCGAATCTTACATTGACTCGTGCAATCCCGTTTTCATCCTGATAAATCAGGAAAGCCTCATTCCTCTTCTCTATTTCGTTTGCCATATCTTCAATATCGTTTTCGTTTGCAAAAGTAATCAATTATTTGGGAAATCTATACTTTGTGTTGATGAATCATGTACCTGTCCCCGTGATTCTTATTATATTGGCTCTTTAGCCCTGGGAAGGAGAAATCAGGGACGAAAAGTATCTACAATAGTAGAAATTATATTGGCTCTTTAGCCGCGAGCGGTGTGGCAAGACACTCAGGCAATCTACAATAGTAGAAATTATATTGGCTCTTTAGCCCTTAGGTATGATTTGCGAGAATGTATCAAATCTACAATAGTAGAAATTATATTGGCTCTTTAGCCAGGCAGACCACTGCACGGCGGGCATTTCCATCTACAATAGTAGAAATTATATTGGCTCTTTAGCCCTCGGGTGCAAATATACAAACTTAAAATATCTACAATAGTAGAAATTATATTGGCTCTTTAGCCATGAGATGATGTTCATGTTCTCACGCTCATCTACAATAGTAGAAATTATATTGGCTCTTTAGCCCTATTCGCTTGCAAATATAGCAACAAATTCTCACATTACCAATTATTTATGTAAAAAAATCAAAGAACACAAAAGAGGAATTTTACCCCACCTATAACACCCCCAAAAACTATTTCTCTGGTTACTAACCATTTATATACATTACAAAAATTGTAGAGACTAAGGTATGCATTAAAGGTATACTACGTCTTTGTCTCTATGAATGGCATTACCAAACTTCTCTACTTTTGCATTAGGTGCGTCAAATATAGTTGTCCATCAGATATTGATTAAATTTTGCGACTGTACATAGTGCAGCCACTCTTCATTTGTAATAATTAGAGACAATTTCTTGTCAGAAGGGGTAGATAGAATTCTCTCTACAAGCATCAGTCCTTTGCGGGCGATATTAAAGGCTCCGTTGGCATCAGCATTATTCGGCAAATGGGATCCACAATTGTTGCTATCATAGAAAATTCCTTTTGTGTCAGCGACAGGAGAGAATATATAGTCAACATCCGATTTGATAAAACTATTACGCAGTTGGACCATTAGTTTAATCAATAGGAATAGAGAGGGCTTTCTTACATCTTCATTGTAGAAAAAGCTCTTATTATCTTGTATCAGGATAGAGTCTAAAAGATTCGAATGATAGTCGATTCCATATTCATCAAACAAACCTTTGAATTCTTTTGTGAGTTCTATTTCTTCGCTTTTCCATTCATTGTTATTATCAGGATCTCGGTAATTACGAATACGCTTTCCCACCGTACAGATATCCCAAACCTGACGTGAGCACCTTGCTTTAGGGTTGAATGCAGTATAGTTACTGATATGAAATACGAAATAGCCTTTGTCAGAATCATAATAGATGTTGTCGAACTTACTGATAAAATCTCTTGCATTCTGAATGTTTTCGTACTTAGGATGAAGGAAGTTTACAAACCCTGTTACAGGGTCTATCTTACTGGTATTCCATGCAGGGATATAAAAGACCACACCATTCTGAATACTTGCATTTGCTCTGGATTTATAAGGCGATGTTAATTGTAATGGCATGTATAAGCCTCCAGGCTGATTTTTATCCTTTTGTTTGTCAATATACAGGTTAAGTTTTGTAATGAGCATTTGCTCAAACTTAGCATAAACAGAACTTTCGATTTGAGTCTGCATGAATCCTTTGCTAAGATTCTCAAGCACAACAATAGCCTGATTATCGACTATCATTTTTGTCAACTTATGGACGACTTGACTCAAATAGCCTTCTTTCAAGTCTTTAATGTTTTCTTGACGGCGCCATGTCCTCTTCTGTTCTGTACGTAAATTCATTCGTGAATCCAACAGATTTTTATAGTCTGTTTTAACGGTTTCTCCGTCTATGCTCTTCTCACTTTCAATAATGTTCATGCTAAACTTATCAACAAGTCGTCCATTAAAGTCAATGACTGTTACATAGAGCAAATGGCGTTCTCCACGATCAATGCCAATGATATGCTTAATTTCCCCCCCTCGAATAGCATCAATCACTTTCAGGTTCAGCGCAGTCTCATTAGCATTACCACAAGTATAATTTGCTTTTACGGAAAGATGAAGTTTGAACATATTACGTGTAAACCTGCGATCTTTCTGTATGTCATATTCAAAGACACTCTGTTTCTTTTGTTTTCGGAAGAACACACTTTTCTTTTCAATAGGTACATTCTGAGGATGCGTGGGCTTGTCTTTCGCAAGACCCGGTGTCTCTTCTCTGAAATATAAGGAGCCTGTTCCTAAGGTGTATGTTCCATAACCACCCTCCATCAAAGCCTTGAAGAACATAGTATGCAAATTATCTGTTCCACGTGATTTCCTTTGTTTATAGTTCTGAGAATAGGAAAGGTCTTTATTGGTTATCTTGAACAAGAAAAGACGTTTGCTATTACTGGTTAGTGCCGCATCCAATTCACTTTGGCTTATTGGAAAATATTCAAAGCCCCTCTCGTCTGCACAACCTTTTTCTACAATATTCATTGCTTGAATGAAAGAGTCATAGCCATTATTCGCTGCATCTTGAAGAAACTGGATGTTTACAGAAGCCATCGTCTTTTTGATATTTCCTGTAATCATTGCATCTAATATACGAAATTGTTTGTCTGTGACAATCTTCTCATAGCACTCCATATCTTTCTTCTCAATTAGTTCAAGTAAACTTTTGGGGCTGCCTAACTTAGAATTGACTTTTGATTTTTCTTTATTAATAGCATCCAATAATACAGAAGATGCGTAGTGATTACAATTATTTAGAATACATGTAATTAGCTTTGTTTTGTCTTCATCAAAGTCATGACCAATAGCAGTTTTGTAACATCCGCCATAGAAAGTTTGTGTCTTTAGTTGATAAAAATTTAAACGATGATATTCTGAACGGTCAGATGGTGAGACTTCTTTAAATCGCCTAAAAAGTTTTACATTGGCAGATATACCCAAGAAATAGTCGTACTCTCCTATTTCATTTTGTTTACGAAAGAGATACCCACCGTACTGGGTACCATTGTCTGAGGTCTCAGTGCAACTATCCGGCCACCCCCCAAGCAATTTACTGTTGTTTTCAAAATATATCGGATATTTATTGTTGCTGTAGGGCTTACGGGAAAGTCTGTTCCTTACTTGGTTATAAAGGCTTGTGACTTTATCCAGTTGTTCGTAGATCTGGTCATAAGTATTATAGAAATCAGTGTTAGAGTTTTCTTCTACATTTTTCATGTGAAGAGGTTCTATAAAATGCAGAATAGCTTTGAGTTGGTCAAGCAAGGCCTTAATTGCTCCTACTTTCGTGTCGTCATTAATAATATCTTTATCCTTTGTGTTTAAAATCGGTTCTGCATCCTTGTATAATTCATTTAACTCCTGAATATAGGTTTTCCCACATTCTCTTTCCGAGCCAAAATTTGCAAAATAGTCAGCGATGGTTCTTTTCTCATTACCTGACATTATGCCCAAAGCTTGGTTAATAGTAGAAAAACTGAAGGCTGATATCTTTTTAATTGCATCACTGCATTTCTTTTCATACTTTTCTTCTGATTCGCGTTTACCCTTTACATGATCTCTTTTCCAAACTTGTTTTAAGGCATCGGAGATAACAGAATAATTCCCATACAAGCGTTTGGAAATAAGATTAAGAGGCTCTCCGTTTTGAATATATATGGCGTCTTGTTTAAAAGAACCTATATTCTGGAGTAACAAAGGTAATGAATGGCTTCCCTTATCACAAAGGAAACCTTCCAGTTCTTTGAAACAAAGTTTAATGGCTTGAAGCATTTCTGCATCCGATTCAAACTCTTCTGGCAACCAGCTTACTTTTTCTTTGTCACTCAATATCTGCTTAAAAAGAGGCTTGAATAAGGGTAGCCGTTCTGTTTTCGGATTCTTTTGGTTATATTCATTTATATATTGATTTAAGCCTTTTAAAAGAACATTCGTCCCCTCTTGCTCTCGACCGCCTATAATATAATTATAAGCCTGTATGTCTGTTTGGCAAAGACAATGGAGATAATTGTCAATGCAGAAATATTCATCAAGACTTGCCACATTAAGCATATCTTCAAAATCTGTATATACTGTTGCAATGCAGTTCGATAATGAACTGGATTTTAACCGCTGATATACAGCAAGATTATCGCAGAATTTAGGGAGATTCTGATTAGCGATTCTGAAGGGGATGGCTGTTTCCTGCTCATCTGCTACATACATATTTTTGCGATTTGTGCAAAAAGTATCAAAATAACCAAAGAAGCCTTTGAATTTGTCTAAGATATTGAGTTTCTCTTCATCATTGGAAACTTGATTTCGAAGTTCTTTCATGATTTCTTTATTAAACAAGTTTCCATAGAAGTTGTCTTTTGTGAAAACCAGACTCAGACAAAGTCGAAGTTCCGTTTGTTTTTGCTCTAATTCTTCTTTCTCTTCGTCACTTTTGTTTGCCTTCTTATACAGTTGGTAAATAGTATAAAGAAGTTCTTTAGTGAGTAATTTAGCATTACGGATTTCTTCATTATCACTCTTTATCTCAACTACTATATTTCGAAGTGTCTGTGTGATAAATGATTTATGTAACTCATTCATCATTTCTTTGACTATAGGTGCCAGTAGATACCTTTCCTTATCGTTAGCAAGCAGTTCTTGTACTTTCTCTGGAAGAGTTCCTTCTGGTTGCAGTTCAAAACATAATGTTTTTTGAACGTTATAGAGGTGAGTAAATTGTTGCATAGGAAATTCAGTTTTTTGTTATTTTCAGTTTAATTATATGGCTGTAAAGATAGTAAAATATGTTCACTTTGCAAAATAAATCGGGTAAAATATAATTTTTTCGATTATAATTCTATTCAAATTATACATTTTTACTCATTAATAATAAGATTGTTGGTCCAACTAATTTGTCTCAGCAGTGCTGAGAGTTTTTCGTCAGCATCCTTATATGTCTCATAAAACTGCTTCATGCGCCAAAGATTCTTGTCAGAAAATCCTTTGACTTCAGGGCTGTTCCTCTCAATATAGTCTGCTAATTGCTTAACCACACCATTGCCCCATTCTGAAACAGAAATCTTGTCGGAGATATACCTGCCAACTCTCCAATATAAATCTATCAGAGAAGCATTAGCCAGTCGCACCACTTCGCTGCGAGTATGCTGAATCATGGTGACGATTTCAGCAAATTGGTCTTTTCTATCTTGTACTATTTTCATGATTTGTAGTTTGGCTGTAAAGTTACTGAAAAATATTCAGACATCGGTGCCTGCGGCTGCATTTTTACATTTTATTAGTAGTGTGATTCGGCGGAGGGGGCTATAGGCTGTCTTTCTCGCGCTCGTTAGTCAATTCCTTATATAGCATGAGGCCCTTCACCGTCAGCAGATAACTTCTGGTGGATCAATCATCATATAGCGATTCTTCAACGAATGGCTTTCTCCCAATAGCAAGTTGCGGAAGAATCGTATGAGAAAAGATTCGTCAGCAGCGATGCCTTTTGCTACATTGCGATAATTGGCACGTACCAAAGCGTTACGGAAAAACCAGGAGTGGTTGGCGAAGAGTTCGTTGCTGACAGTGAAGCCAAGCATGCGCAGATACTTGATGGTGAAGAGTGCCGTTGTGCGGGTGTTGCCTTCCCTAAATGGATGAATCTGCCACAGTCCAGACACAAAACGGGCTATATGCTCCACTGTCTTATCCTTGCTCAATCTGGTATAGTCAAACTGCCGCTCTTGGTCCAAGTCATACTCAATGGTCTCTCGTAAATCCTGCCAACGGCCATAGAGCACGGAGTCGCCTCTGAGCACCCATTCTTTCTTCGAGATGTCATAGTCACGGAAGCGTCCGGCATGCTTGAATACTCCTTCGAAGATAGCTCTGTGAATAGCAGCTAAACCTGCTACGCTATAGGTGAAAGCATCCGTCTGAAGCAGTTTCGAGATGTTGCTCGACACGCGGTCAGCTTCTTCTTTGTCTTCATCGCCAGCATCGTGTGCCGTTCTTTTGACGTAATACTGCTTGACAAGCTCTCTCGCCTCGTCAATACTAATCTCTCCCTCGATGTTCTTCCTGGCCGTTTCTCTCAGATAGTCAGACACTTTCAGCCCGTCAACGGCTTGTAAACCGATGGCAGTATTCCATGCCTCAGCACGTTCTCGTTGTGCCGGATCGCCTTGGCGTATATATTCGTCGAAATTCAAATATTCTTCATTCATCAGGATTTGCTATTTGGCTGTAAAATTACTGAAAATTATTCAGACATCGGTGCCTACAGCTGCATTTTTACATTTTATTAGTAGTGTGATTAGGCGGAGGGGGCTATAGGCTGTCTTTCTCGCGCTCGAAGGTGATGCCTTTGTAGAGCTCAGGACTGCCGCCCTCGCTCTCTGGGATGAAGTGGAGGCGGACACCGCGAATGTGCTTTTTGGCGCGGAATAGCTTGGGATCGTCCACCTTCTCACTCTCTATCTCGAGCTTCAACAGTCCAATGCCTGCCAGGCGCACCTTGTCGCCCATTTGCAATCGGCGCATCACTACTTCGCCCACCGCCATCATCAGACCCTCCATCGTGCCTGCTGAGAGGGTGGTGCCTCGACAGGCTTCCTTGGCTATCACTTTGCTATCTACTGTCTGGTTGTGGACGGCTACTGCCTTGTATTTGCCGAATGTGGGCAGGGTGGGCTTTGTTTCTTTCTTGATTTTGTATCTCATCTTGTATCGTGTTTGATTTCGATTGCAAATTTATGAACTTTCTCTGAAAAACTTTCATATTCTCTAGAAAATATTTATTATTTCTGTTTTTTCTCTTATCTGCGATTCTTTAAAAATTTCACATTTGACTACATGCCTACATAAATAGTTGTAAATACCTTATGTTTACTGTGTTTTCTTGAAATATAAGCCTACATAAAGCCTACATATATCATACATATATCCTACATGCTTTTGATGAAAAACATACATATTCCTAGTTTCTCATAGGGGTGTCTGAGATTCGAAAAGCCATTATCTGTAATTTCTTGATGGTATATATCATTTTAATTCTCTAGAGAATTTGTGAGTTAGACGTAATGCAAGTGCTGATGGAAGGCGTTGTAACTGCTTAATTCTCTAGAGAATTGATACATTCGGATTAGATTAAATAGTTACAAGGTTAAATCTATGTAGGCTTATGTAGGCTTTATGTAGGTTTGGTGTATGCTCGCAAATGCGTGAAATGTTGATAAATACTGGATTCTTGCTACCTATTGTGTAGGCATGTAGGTCTTTTTGAAAATTTTGCAAAAAATGTTTTGAAAACCGCTATTTTTTTAGTACCTTTGCGGGAGTTTTGAAAGAGAATAGATTTTGAAATATTTATTATAGTATTATGAAGGTATCTTTTCTAAAAAAAGACGGGAAAAAGGAAGTGATTAACCGTGTGGAGGTGGGCGCAATAGCCACAGCCATCAAAGAGGGCGCGATGGAAAATGCGGTAAGGAGGCTTCGTGAAGTGTATCACTTGATGAGCATCCACAGAAAGGTCGACGGTCAGATAGTCACCAATTGGGTAGGAGGTGTCCGACTGCCGAGAATCTGCTTCGCTGCTGACTACCGAATGCTGAAGGGCGAGTGGAAAATGATGGCCTACAGCGGGCTTGTCGTGCTGGAGGTGAATGACTTGCCGACCTACGAAAAAGCGGTGGAAATCAGAGAGTTGGCAAAACAAATGCCAGAAACGATGCTTTGTTTTCTGGGTGGTTCCGGTCGCAGCGTGAAGATTGTGTGTCGTGGTGAACTCTTTGGAGGCGGACTGCCGGAAGGTGAGGCGGCGATACGCCAGTTTCATCTGAATCTGTATAACACGGCGCGGAGGGCTTACCAGAACCAGTTTGGTTTTGACATCGAGTTTCTGGAGCCGCTGATCACGCGTACCGTATATATGAGTGCCGATCCGGAGATGGGCATCAATATGCAGGCACGTCCGTTCTATGCCGATACCGAGCACCACGAACAGCCTCAGCCCGTCTGCATCAGTCGCGAGGAGGACATATTGATGCCTGGACGAACCGTCACGAGAACCTACCACCTGAACTGGACGTTTATCGTGGAGACAATCATGGGCCATTATTTTGATCTGCCCGATGAAGACAAGACGGCTAAGCTGCTGATGCAGATTGCCTCGGCGTGTCTGGATCAGGGCATCCCCCTGGCTCACGCCCAAGGCTTGACCATGCTGCACCCTGTGCTGAACACCGACCGCCTGTTGGTGGAGAAGATTTTCCAGACGGTGTATAGTGTGGCAGAGCAGGAGCATTTTCGCAAGACCCATAAGATAAGACCCCTGAAGAGTGTGCCCGACGATACGCTCAATCAGATAAGGACGGAGATATTCCTCAATTCACACTATGAAATGCGCAAGAACTTGCTGACCGGCGTGGCTGAATATCGTAAGAAATTCTCTGACAACCAAGACTTTAAGCCCCTTACGCCGGAAGTGCGCAACAGTATGTCGCTCACGGCAACGGAAATGGGGCTGAAGGGCTTTGACAAGAATATGAACCGATTCATCGACTCGATGCATATCGAGCAGTACGACCCCGTGAACCAATGGCTCGACAAACTGCCTAAATGGGACGGGAAGGACAGAATCAGGGAACTGGCACAGCGCGTGCCTACCGATCAGCCACAATGGGAGAAATACCTGCGCTACTGGCTTGTGGGGATGGTGGCACAATGGCGAGAGAGTGACCGCCAACTGACGGGTAACGCGCTGACACCGTTGCTGATAGGGCGGCAAGGGTGTGGCAAGACGCGATTCTGCAAGATACTGCTGCCCGAGGAACTGCGCGACTACTACAACGACAAGATTAACTTCAAAAACGAGTTCGACCTGAACATCGCGCTGACCTCGTTTGCACTGATAAATATTGACGAATTCGACAAGACCACGTCGTCGCAGCAAATAGTACTGAAATACCTGCTCTCATCCGCCGATGTCAAGTTCCGCCCACCTTATGGCAAGACCATTAAGCAGTTCCGTCGATACACCTCGTTCATAGGAACAACCAACCAGATGAAACCACTGGTTGACCCCACGGGCTCACGCCGTTTCGTGTGTGTGGGCGTAACGGGTAAAATCAATTTCGAAGACACCATCAACCACAGGCAACTCTATGCCCAGGCGCTCCATCTCTTTAACGCTGGTGAGCGCTATTGGCTGGACGAAACCGAGATACAGACGCTGATCAAGGAGAACGAACCCTTTCAGAAATTGAACGACCTGGTAGAAATGATAGGCGAAACCTTCAGTCGGCCAGAGAATGATGTAAAAGGGAAATGGCTGAGCCTGAGCGATATCAGTGACATCTTGTCTCGTCACTATTCCAGTTTCGACCCCGACACCCCATTCCAGAAAATCGGAAATGCCCTGAACGACGTACAGTTCAACTTCAGGAGCAAGCGTACGATGAAGCACATGGAATACTGGTTGACAGAGAAATAAAGGCAATGAGGGTGTGTCAATTTTGAAGGGCACACTCTCATTGCTATAGATTTGCTTATCGTTTCTTATCGGCTCTTACTTCACCTCCTCGCTTCCCCCAATCGATATCCAACCCATTTTTAAGTGCGATTTTTGTTGTTTTCTTGCAAAAATCGAACTTAAATCGTACAATTATATGCTTTTCGCTTCTTCTCTAATCTCCGAACCAAACACATTTTTCTCCGGACTATCATTGCCTCCATAAATGAATGCGATTTCCGCGAAGAAAACCATATGGTTGTCGGTCATTTCAAAAGATATTTCAGATACACATTATATATAATAATAAGCATGAATATTGTCATGTTTTCATCAAAAGATTGGTCTTTTAGTCAAATTATGGCTTATTTATAGAGTTTTTTGAGCATATCAGCATTTGTTTCGATTATATTTTGTAACTTTGCCATCGAACAACGGTAATCTATCATGGCAAAGTTAAATCGTATAAGAGTCGTTCTAGCTGAACGTGACCTGAACAATAAGTGGCTGTCCGATAAACTCGGCAAGGATCCTGCTACAGTGTCCAAGTGGGTCACCAATACCACCCAGCCAAGCCTTGAAGCCCTCATTGCAATAGCAAATGCGCTTGAAGTGCCTGTGCAGGAGTTGGTGAGACAGGAAGAATTCAATCAAGAGAAATAAGTCGAAATGACGCACGAAGCAAGAGCAGAGCTAAAACTTGTTTTGGCTATGCCTTGCAAGAAGGAAGAAGACGAAGTCAAATGATAACAAAAGACGAAATACAAGAACTGCTGCATAGCACGGAAACCTATCGTGTGGAGCGAACCACGTCAACAGGTGACATGGATAAGTTCCAAGAAGCCATCTGTGCTTTTGCCAACGATCTGCCAAATTCACGCAAGAATGGCTATTTGATACTTGGCGCATACGATAATGGCACATTGTCAGGGCTGAAAGTCACCGATGACTTGCTAAAGAAGATTGCAGCCATACGCAGCAACGGAAACATCCTACCTATACCTGTTATGAGTGTTGACCGTTTCCAGTTTCCAGAAGGTGACTTACTGGTTGCTGAGGTTAGTCCGTCTGACCTGCCGCCTGTGCGCTATCGTGGTCGCACGTTTATACGTATCGGTCCTCGTCGTGACATAGCTACGGAGGCAGAAGAGCGCATCCTCGCAGAACGAAGAATGTCATTTATGGCCACCTTCGACACCATGCCTTGTTTGGCAGCAAAACTCTCTGACGTGAACACAGAATTGCTACGTACAAAATATCTGATACCTCTATTAGGTAATGAGTTAGTGGAATCTGATACTCGTCCTATCGAGGAACAGATGGCCGCTGTGGGCATGTATGACACTGAGCACCAATGCCCCACATACGCTGCTGTCGTCCTGTTTGGCTACAAGCCACGCCGTTTTATGCCAGGTCTTTATGTGCAGTATGTGTGTTTCAAGGGCGAAGACGTGACAAGTGAGGTAGAGAATGAGATGCAGTTGGAAGGCAATTATTGTGAACTGCTGCCACGGCTGGAATCGCTTTTGGAGTTGTCTGTTATCAAGAAGAAGCCCGTTTTCGTTTCTATCCTTCGCGAGGAGATGGTCAGCAACTACCCCTATCAGGCTATCCGAGAGCTGCTCCTCAACGCTTGTATGCATCGCGACATGCAGAGTAATACGCCACTTCGCTTTTATGAGTTTGCCAGCCATCTGGAGATTCTGAATGCAGGCGGTTTGTATGGCAATGCCCGTCCAGAGAATTTCCCCAGTGTGAATGACTACCGCAATCCACTTGTAGCCAGTGCCATGAAGACGTTGGGCTATGTCAATATGTTCAATCGAGGTGTAGGACAAGTCCAGACTGACTTGAAGGAAAATGGCAACCAACCCGCAGAGTTCAACGTTAATCTTATCACGGCATTCAAGGTTGATGTAAAAGTTTCACAGAGTTATGCCAACGAGAATGGCGGTAAGGTTGGCGGTGATGTCGTAGAAAACATCGCAGGAAACATCGTAGATGTCCCCAGTTTGTCCCAAGCCTTGTCCCTAGTCCTGTCCCCAGTTTGTCCCCAGTTGAGTGACGTGCAGTTGAAAAAGATAGCAACAGTAATTAATTACTTGATTGGCACCTCAGGCTCTATAACAGAATTGATGGATTGTGCTGGTGAGAAAAACAAAAACAGATTCCGTCAGACAATCCTTAAGCCCCTCGTTGATATAGGCTTGGTAGAATCAACGATAAAGGATGTTCCAAACAGTCCGAAACAGAAATATACGTTAACTGATGAAGGTAGAGAAAAGCTTCAAGCCATATCGTAGCAAGGTCGTTTCGCCGTCGTTCGAAGGTCGTAGCAAGGACTTAGGATAGGCGTTCGATAGTCTCTCGATAGGGTAAGAAGTAAACAGAAGAATAAAAACAAAAAATGAAGATATGATTGCATTTATTGATACAGAGGTGAATCCGCAGACGAAGAAGGTGGCGGATTACGGAGCAGTTAGGGAGGATGGTGCCGTGTTGCACTCTCATTCCAAGGCTGACTTTGATGCCTTTGTGTCAAAATGTGATACGGTATGTGGGCATAACATCATCAATTTCGATCTGAAATATACTTCATTGAGGGGCAATCCGACTATTGTTGATACGCTGTTTCTTTCACCACTGTTGTTCCCTAAACGGCCTTTTGGAACTCACGCAGGTTGGCGCGAGTGATGGGCTATGGCAAATACTGGAACTTTGAACGTGTAATAGCCAAAGCACAGGCGTGGACTTCGCAGAAGGGCTATCATCTGGGTGAGCATTTTGTGGAAATAACGGAGATGGCTGAATTGGGCAATGGTGCAGTCAGAGAGGTGACGAGCATCCGTCTGTCTCGTGCAGCCTGTATGGCTGTGGCTATGAATGCCGATCAAAAGAAAGAGATGGTGAAGGCTGCACAGCAGTATTTCAGTGCGACCATGACACCGGATGTCGCTGTGAGAAGCATGGAGTCCTCCATTTTGATGTATAAAGGCGGACGTGGGAAAGTACAGGTTCAAGTTATCTTTGATACTAATACTTTTTGGCTTTAACAGCAGAGAATGGCAGAGCTGTTTGGAGTGACAGTACCCACAATTAACTACCACCTTGACCAAATAGAACAAAGTGGGGAAATACATTTGTCCGATACTATTAGAAAAATTCGAATACCTTCGGACAAATGGTCTGGAGAGGTGATGATGTACAACCTCGATGTAGTCATTGCTGTTGGTTATCGAGTAAACAGCTATGAGGCTACTCAGTTTCGTATCTGGGCGACACAAATCTTGAAAGAATACCTTACCAAAGGCTTTGTGTTGGACGATGATTACTTCCTGATGCGGGCCGTGTGACTCACGAACAGGCGGTAGAAAAGGCACTCTCAGAATACGATAAGTTCCGCATCATTCAAGATTGAGAAATCATGAGCGACTTTGATAAGCAGTTGAAACTACTTCTTGATAACAAAAAGGGCTCAGTCCGAAAAGCTGGTTGTGTTCATGCACATAGTTTCATAAGTCTGAA
>CAMHAM010000018.1 GCA_946183415.1 uncultured Prevotella sp. | reverse complement strand
GCCCGATGAGGACAGCGAGATGCCACACGCACTCTATGGTGCCAAGATTGCTGAGCAGTATAAGGAGAAGCCCGACATCTGCAATGCCATTGGTGCTCACCACGACGAGATGGAGATGCAGACACTGCTGGCTCCGATTGTTCAGGTCTGCGATGCTATCTCAGGTGCCCGTCCTGGTGCCCGTCGTGAGATTGTCGAGGCTTACATCAAGCGTCTGAACGATCTTGAGGCCATTGCCATGAGCTATCCTGGTGTCACCAAGACTTACGCCATCCAGGCTGGTCGCGAGTTGCGCGTCATCGTTGGTGCCGATAAGATGAACGATGCAGAGAGTGAGGCACTCAGTACGGATATCGCCACGAAGATTCAGAACGAGATGACCTATCCGGGACAGGTGAAGATCACCGTCATCCGAGAGACAAGGTCAGTCGCTTATGCCAAATAAATGAAGAATCCCCGCTCAATCATCGAGCGGGGATTCTTTCTCTTGTTCTTAGCATTGATGTGATTTCATACTTCACGAAAATTCAAGGAAATGATGAAAGATAATCAAGAGGAGCGTTTTCCTTTGGTGGATGAGGAGGGACGTGTCGTTGGCTCAGCTACGAGGGGCGAGTGCCATAATGGATCGAAGCTGCTCCACCCAGTGGTTCATCTGCATGTGTTTAATTCGCGCGGCGAGGTTTATCTGCAGAAACGACCTGAGTGGAAGGACATTCAGCCAGGCAAGTGGGATACCAGCGTGGGAGGCCATATCGACTATGGCGAGACACCTGAGCTGGCTCTTACAAGAGAGGTGCGTGAAGAACTTGGCATCACGAAGTTCACACCCGAGCGGGTGGGGATGTACGTCTTTGAAAGCCGTCGTGAGCGCGAGTTGGTCTATGTGCATCGCACGGTCTATGACGGAGAAATCAATCCATCAAAAGACGAACTTGATGGTGGACGCTTTTGGACCCTCGAAGAAATCCGCGCCGCCATCGGCCAGCAGATCCTCACCCCCAATTTTGAAAGTGAGTTCCAGCGCTTCTTCCTCTAGGGCGCAGAGGGGAGGCGCAAAGGGGACAGGAACCTTTGCGTCCTTATGTCCGCAAAACGCCTTAGAACTTTGGTGTAGCAACAAAAACTTTGCTTAAAATTTGGAACTATCGAAAAATCTCCTTATATTTGCAATCGAAATTATATAATGTACGCATATGACGAAGGAGACAATGACAAAGTTGATTGCAGATTACTTCAAGACGCAACCCGTCCTGAAGGTATGGCTCTTTGGCTCCTTTTCACGTGGTGAGCAAAGGGATGACTCCGATGTAGACATCCTGATCCTGCCAGACAAGTCGCAACATTTCTCCCTCTTTACCCTTAGCGGAATGTATGAGGACTTGAAGGAACTTCTTGGGCGCGAAGTCGACCTGATTACAGAAGGTGGCTTGATGCCCTTTGCCCGTGAAAGCGCTGACCGCGACAAAATCCTAATCTATGAGAGAGCAGCGTAACGACCCTAAACGCCTGAAGGATATCTTGCAGGCCATCGACACTATTTTCCAGTATGTGGATAATCGTGAAATGAAGGAATTCTTGTCAGACAAGAAATCGTATCATGCTGTCATTTATAATATTATGATTATCGGTGAAGCGGCTAACATGCTAACTCATGAGTTCCGAGATGCCCATTCTGACTTGCAATGGCGTCAGATTACGAACATGCGCAATTTCCTGATTCACGGCTATCACAATGTAGAAGAAGATCTTGTCTGGGAGGCTATCTCTGTCGACCTGTATCCCATTCGTGAGAAGATTTTGAAGTATCTTGAAGAAATAGACAAATAATGTAGAACTCTTAAAAACGAAACTGCGTATGGTAACATAGCAAAGTATAATTAACAGACATATTGTGAAGCATCCGCTTTAATTCTTGTTTCTGAAAATCGGCAAATTGACAGAAGCGTACAAGAGTAAAGAAGATGGTTCGCGCCGTTTGGCGTGAGCTTTTACTCGTTTAAGTACGCAAGGTGTTTGCCGATACCTCAGAAACGTAAGCGAAGTACATTGCTCACGTTTTTTTATCTATCAATTGTTTAAATTTTTATAAATATGAAAACAAAAATCTTATCAATCCTTTTTGTGCTATTTGGCAGCATGAGTGTGAGCCTTTTGTCATCTTGTAGTAGCAGTGATGATGGCAACAATTCTGAAACTATCATTACAGATGCACAATTATTCGGGACATGGAAAGTTATAGATGGCTATGAAACAAATGGTGAGAAAACAGTAACGAGTTCAATCGGTGAATTAGTGAAGTTTAATTCCGATGGTACTGGTGAGATAGGAATCGCAAGTATAAAATGGTCTCGTTCAGGTAATACCTTCAAATATGGTTATGGATCAAATACAGATACTTTCTCTGGTACATTCTCCTTATCAAATGGAGTATTGACTATGAAAGGCTCAGGCAATGGATGGAACTTCGAATATAAACTTCAGAAACAATAAAAGTCTTGGTAAATAATAAATAATGATCATGAATGCAACAAAAAATATTTCGTTGATAGTTTTACTATTTGTAATATGCCTATCATCAGAAGCTTCAAAGAAAAGGGAGCAGTACTTTTCTCATCTTGGGAAATATGGAATTGAACTACAGAGTAATAATGACTATTCTAAATATATCGGAAAAGATGTTATGTATATAAGAGAGCCAACGAGTGATTTCCCTTGTGAGAAGAATAAGCTGTTAACAATAAAGAAATTTAGTGTAGATAAAGATAAAATATCCATTAATCTTGTTGAAAAGGATGGCAAGAAGAAATACAAACTTGAAGCAAGTATTGGCTATCAAACAAATTTTTGGGGAACAAAATTTAAAGAAGATTTTCGGATTGATAACTCAAAAACTGTTCCTCTTCTATTGATTGATGAATATAATGCTACCCAAAAAGAGTGGCTTGGAAAAGAATTTGTTGGAGAAAGCGGTAACAAATACAAAGTGGTTGACCTCCCTATAGATGAAACGGGATTTAAATTTGTTTACAAATCTATTTCTACTGGTGAAGAGTTTATGATACATTGCTATTATAGTGATGCATTGAAATTGATTGGTAAAAAATATACTCATCCTGAAGTTAAAGGTTTCTACGAGATAGTTGAGATAGAAGATCACATAGACAAGAAGGAAGGTAATTACAAAGTGGGTGTTAGGTATTCAGAATCAAAGACAAATCAAATATTTCAGTATATGTTAGATGAACTTCCATGGAAAGCTTTTGCATTTGATGTTGAAACCCAACTTACGGCGACTCTTGTACAAGTTGAAAAACCAGAGAATTCGGATATTCGATATGGTGAGACGATTGCGATAAATGATTCTTCTGTTACAAAATATCGCTATACAGATAATGTTATCGATATTATTATATTTGCCGAAAATAAGTATTTCTCTTTCAATTTAAAGAACAATAGTAAAAGCTCTATTAAAGTAGTTTGGGATGAAGCTGCATTTATCGACCACAATGGAGAAACATCAAAAGTTATGCATAATGGGATTAAATATTCAGAGCGAGAATCAAGCCAGCCTGCAAGCGTTATAATTAAAGGTGCAAAACTAGATGATGTTGCTATACCAACAAAATGTGTTAGTTATAGTAACTCATTAAAAGAATGGACAACAGACCCCATGCTGATAAAAGAAGGTGAAGTAAAATTAATGATACCTATTCAGATTAAAGAAACTGTTAATGAATATGTATTTGCATTTAATGTTAAGCGGAAATATAAGCATCCACAATTTATAAAAGAAAAATATTTAAAAATGACAGATCAGTTCGAATAAAAAAGATACAAAAAAGAGAGCATGAAGAAATCAAGGGCGCAAAGGTTCTTGTCCCCATTGCGCCCTTGTTACCATACGCATTTTGTTTTTAGGGTTCTACATTATTTATATTTTGCGAGGAAAGTTTGAGAATCCAAAACCTCCATCTTGGCAAATCCGTAATCTTTGATATTATGCGTTACAAGGCAGTCTGCATTAGCCTGAACAGCAGAAAAATACTGGAGGGCATCCTCAAAATCATTCGCCCTCAGATCTAACGCTTTGTCTATTACATCAGTTTCTAAAGGAACAATAGTAAAGATAGGCCGGAAAGTCTGAATAAGATCGTAAAACTTGTCAACGGGTATTTCCTTACGCGTAATATTTGATGTTTGCAATCGACAAATCGGAAATCAGCAATTCAATCTGGTTATCAACAGCCATATCGAAAATGCTCAATGCATCATCGACAAACTTTTCGCGTTTGCAAAGAATATCGAGAAAAATGTTAGTGTCGATAAAAGTCTTTATCATTATTATTGATATTTCTCTGTCAAATACTCTTCTTTCTCACGCTTCCAGTCATAAAGGCTCTCCTCGTTTAGGATGCCGACCATTTGGCGAATCTTAGCCTTTTGTTGCGCTCTCTTCGCATACAATGCGTCCTCCTCACTTCTATAGATAGAGGTTACGGCATCAAAAACCTTTTGCCAAAGCGAGGCGTCTGCTTTGTCAAACTGATCCAGAATCTGCATCGTATTCGCTCTTAAATCAATTGCTGTCATCTTATCATTTTTAATTATCGTTTGCAAATTTAAATAAAATTTCCGAGATTATAAGCCAGTTGAGATAAAAACTGAAACAAATTGCCCCGAAAAGTTAGAAATCAAGGCCTCCATACGTTCTTTTCCTATCCTTTACGTGCACAAAGATAGCGTTTTTCTGTGTATCTTGTGCGAAACGGGCGAAATTATTGAGAAAGTTTTTGGAGTTTTAACACATCAGTTGCGTGACATGCGTCGGATGATGCAGTCTCATGGTGTGAGTGATGTAACTTCTCAAATTTAATGTGTTCATAGTAAGAAAGGTTGGAAATGAACAGTTAAGAATATTTGAGTTTCAGCTCTCCATTCCGGATCATTTCAAACTCTTTGTTGGTCTTTTCAATCCATTCCTTCTTGCGGCGGATCGTCTCCCTAACGGCAGCTCTGACCTCTTCGCGTGTTCTTTTTCTTTTTGTTGTTTCCATAATGATCTAAATGATTAATTGTGAATATTCGCCTGCAAATGTACAAAGAAAAGATAATACCTCCAAATAATTCGCCATCTTTTTTCAACAGGACATGGGAGGCACTTGCCCCATGTGCTTGCTGGGGTCTGGCCCCATACTCCATAACATTTTCTATATACTCGGTGCAAATATAGGGAGATTTTTCGAAAGTTCCTAATTTTAGGTCAAGTTTTTGTTTTGCATCAATAGCGTTTGCCATTTTCACCGTCCCTCGGCACAAACAGACGACATAATAATAAGTATAAATCGAAAATTCTAAAATCTAATGACATATGACATAAATATGTTGTATTCGATTTAAAATCAATTAATTATAAAATATGTAAACGACATAAAAACGACATATAAATGACATACTAATGACATAGAAGTGACATAAAATGCCTGTTTTTTGGTTTGTGGTAGGCCAAACAAGTGCTCATCAGGAGGTAGCGGATTGGGGATTCCCACGTAGGGAACGTGATATTCCCACGTTGGGAATAAAGTGTTCCCACGTTGGGAATGCAGAGCGTGGTGGATAAGCACCACTTATCAGCCAATAAGGGACGCTTATTGCAGCATAAGGAACGCTTATTGCAGAATAAGGAGCGCTTATTGTGGAATAAGGAACAGGCTAAAGAATCGCATGGCATCCCTCTTTATGTCATTAGTATGTCATTAGTATGTCATTTATATGTCGTTTTTATGTCATTTCTATGTCATTTACTGATTCTGCAATCGTCTGAAATAGAATTAAATACGACGAATTTATGTCATATGTCATTAGTTTTTATGATTTCTCATACATTTTCAGAATTTCCGCATTAAAAATCATGGCGCAGATTGTGCTGAATACCCGAAAAATTGCTTTTTTTTGAGCTATCATGAGATAATTTGGAATAAAAACCGTATCTTTGCACACAGTATTATTAATAAAAACTATCGAAATGAAGAAACTGATTCTTATGACTATGGCAACATTAGCCACGACGGCAGTCTCGGCTCAGGGACTGCAATACCCTAAGGCCGATAAAGACGGAACCATCGACGAGTATTTTGGTGTGAAAGTGGCCGACCCCTATCGTTGGCTCGAGAACGATACGAGTACGCAGACTGCTGCGTGGGTGGAGGCTGAGAACAAGGTCACTAATGCCTACTTGCAGAAAATTCCTTTCCGGGGAAAGCTGCTGAAGCGCCTGACGGAGCTGGCCAACTATGAGAAGATGATGGCACCTCGCAAGCATCACGGCAAGTGGTACTTCTACAAGAACGATGGTCTGCGGAACCAGTACATGATGTACGTGATGGACGAGCTGGGCGGCGAGCCACGCGTGTTCCTCGACCCTAACAAACTGAGTACTGACGGAACGGTGGCCTTGAAGGGCGTTTCCTTCTCAAATAGTGGCAAGTACGCTGCCTACGATATCTCGCGCAGTGGCAGTGACTGGGAGGAGTTCTTCGTGATCGACCTAAAGACGGGGCAGCTGACTGACGACCACATCGAGTGGGCAAAGTTCTCGAATGCTGCGTGGATGGGCGACGGTTTCTTCTACAGTGCCTACGATGCGCCTGAAAAGGGCAAGGAGTTCTCGAACGTGAACTCTGGTCACAAGATCTACTATCATAAGATAGGTACGCCTCAGAGCGAGGACGTGTTGTTCTATCAGAATCCGGCCTATCCCAAGCGTTTCTACTATGTCGATGTCAACGAGGATGAGACCAAGATGTATCTCTTCGAGTCAGGAGCTGGCTCTGGCAACAATCTCTTTGTGCGCGATCTGAAACAGCCTGACTCTCAGTTGATTCAGATGACATCGGACATGGACTATCAGTACACCCCTATCTACGACGATGGTGATAAGATCTGGATATACACCAATTATGGTGCCCCCAAAGGGCGCATCATGGTGGCTGATATCCATCAGCCTGGTGTAGACAGCTGGCAGGAACTGGTCGCTGAGCAGGAGAATGTGCTCTCTGGCGCTGACATTATCAATCACCAGCTTATCCTTACCTATCAGAAAGATGCCTCGGATCATGCCTATCTCTATGGGCTTGATGGTAAGCTGAAGCATGAGATCAAGTTGCCTTCCGTTGGTAGTGTAGGTTTCTCGGGTGACGCGAAGGAGCCTGAGTGCTTCTATACCTTCGCTTCGTTCACCATTCCCGGCACTATCTACTGCTACGATATGGCTAAGAACGAGAGCAAGCTCTATTCATCGCCCAAGGTGAAGTTCCGCCAGGATGACTTTATCTCTGAGCAGGTGTTCTTCCAGAGTAAAGACGGTACGCGCATACCCATGTTCCTTACTTATAAGAAGGGTCTGAAGCGGAATGGCAAGAACCCTGTCTACCTCTATGGCTACGGTGGCTTTAACATCTCGCTCGTGCCGAGTTTCTCGGCTATGCGCATCCCCTTCCTCGAGAATGGCGGCATCTATGCTCAGGTGACGCTGCGAGGTGGTAGTGAGTATGGCGAGGAGTGGCATCTGGCTGGTACGAAGATGCAGAAGCAGAACGTGTTCGACGACTTTATCGGTGCTGCCGAGTGGCTCATCAGCGAGGGCTATACCAATAAGGACAAGCTGGCCATCGTGGGTGGTTCTAATGGCGGACTGCTGGTGGGTGCCTGTATGACTCAGCGTCCGGATCTCTATCGCGTGGCTATCCCTCAGGTAGGCGTGATGGACATGCTGCGCTATCATAAGTTCACGATTGGCTGGAACTGGGCCAGCGACTATGGTACCAGTGAGGATTCGAAGGAGATGTTCGAATACCTGCGAGGTTATTCACCGCTTCATAACCTGAAGCCTGGTACAGCCTATCCGGCAACGCTTGTAACTACTGCTGATCATGACGATCGCGTGGTGCCTGCCCATTCATTTAAGTTTGCAGCCACCCTGCAGGAGTGCCATCAGGGCAACAATCCTGTGCTCATCCGCATCGACACGAAAGCAGGTCACGGAGGTGGCAAACCGTTGGCGAAAGTGCTTGAGGAACAGGCCGATATCTACGGATTCATCCTTTACAATATGGGTGAGAAGTTCAAGTAAAAAGTAATCCCCGCAATTGCGGGGATTATTGATTTCTTTAGTTGAGGGCGATGGCCTCGGGTTAGAATGGGGCAAAGGCAGGTTCGTTGATTTCCTTGATGGCCATACATTCCATCTCGACGAGCCAGCCTGCACGACAGACGGGCGCCTGAACGATGACATAGGGCTTACCCTTGAATCGCATGTCGAACATTTCCTTAACTAACAAATAGTCAGCATTATCGCGCAAGTAGACTATCATTTGGCAGACATCCTGATAGGTGCAATCAGCCTCTTTCAGCAGGGCCTCGATATTCTCCCACATGCGCTCCGTCTGCTTGACGATGTTCTTGGGGTATTTGATCTCGCCCTTGTTGTTGATGCTGGCTGTACCAGAGATGAGCACATGGCGGCGATCGCCGTAGTCGATATAGGTGCCTCGCTCGAATGATACGCCATAGTCGCTGGTGCGATTCAGATGGCTGGAAGCATAGAGATAGTGTACCTGCTCCTTCTGAATGCCTGCGACGGCGTAGTTGTCCATCTGTGAGAGCACGTTGGGATCGGCCTGTCGCCCTCCGATGCCTGTGGAGGCGATGAAGTGTGTGTTGACTGTCAGCCCTTGTGTGAAGAAAAACTGGTTGCGTGCACGTACCACTCCGCCATAGTTTAGGTCGATATCGTTGACGAAGATCCAGGTGCGTAGGCAGTTGGCCTCGAGTGTGCAGCCTTCTTCGAGCAGCTGCATGCTGTATTCGTTGAAGAGCAGACGGGTCTGATACTCCGAGTTGGCAGCCAGATTATGTGCGCTGCCATTCCACAGATGTCTGTATTGCCCGTGGCGCACGGCATAGAGTCCGCTGTTGGTGACGCTGGTCTGCACGCCTGTCATCAGATAGCACCAGAGTGCTACCTTCGTACCGTCGAGTGGCGACTGCTGGATAATGCTCTTGGCGCAGTCGGTAACATCAGAGATGATGACATCGTCCTGCTGATTGGCAGCGTCACTGAGAAAATAGCGCTTAAAAACAGTCTGGGCACCTTTCAGTTTGGTTTCCAGCAGTTGGTTGTAGGTATTCAGAACAGCCTCCAACTGCTTGGCGAAGGGCAAGCGGTAGGTGCTGACATGTATCATCACCTGATATTCCTTTACTTCCGTTCCGTTGTTGAAACAGAATACATCGGCGTTGGCATTCTCAAAGTCGTAGTGTGCGAGTCGATCGTTCATTTTCGTTCGTTAAATCTTATTGATGTCCACGTAGCCATGCATGACGGCATAGATGGTCAGTGCGCTGACGCTCTTCATACCCAACTTGTCCATGATGTTCTTACGGTGGGTAATCACGGTGGTAAGTCCGATATTCAGTTTTTCGGCAATCTCCTTATTGATGTTGCCTTGTACGATCAGCGACATGACCTCTATCTCACGATCAGACAGTATTTTCCGAGTTAGCACCTCTGGCATCGGAGGCATGTTCTTCCCATGTCTGTGGGCACTTTGCTGTAGGGTCAGCAGCGAGCGCACCAGTTCCTGTTCAGGCACATTGATGCAGAGGCTG
This sequence comes from uncultured Prevotella sp., assembly GCA_946183415.1. Taxonomy (GTDB): domain Bacteria; phylum Bacteroidota; class Bacteroidia; order Bacteroidales; family Bacteroidaceae; genus Prevotella. The sequence continues at coordinate 47,019 of CAMHAM010000018.1, read as the reverse complement.
TGGAAGTCGGATAATGTCGACGTGGAATCGAGTGAGAGCGTCAGTACGATGGTCTTTCGCTTCCGCTCAATAAAGAAGGCCTTGTTCTCCAGTACGATATTCATCGCTGCAAAGTAGTGGAAGTAGCTGTCAGGATTGCTGGCTTCCAACTCCGCGAATGCCCCAAAGGTATCCACTGTCATGATGGGTAATACATTCTGAAGCAACTGCTTCAACCCCAATACTGCAAGAGTATTGGGGTCGATGATGGCTATTTTCGGCCTTCCTTCGATATGCATTAATCGTTTCTGATATCAAACAGGTTGAAGAATCCTGTCATCATGAAAACTTTACGTATTTCATCGTTGATATTCTGGATAATGACCTTACCTCCCTTGACAGATGCTTCCTTGCGGACAGTCAGGAACAGTCGGAGGCCTGAACTACTGATGTATTCCAGGTCAGTGCAATCGAGGATAATCTCTTTATCTGCGTTTTCAAGCAGAGGTCCGATTTCTTGCTGGGCCTTAACGGCTGCAGGTGTGTCAAGTCGTCCGTTGAAGATGGCTGTCATGCCGCCATCACGCTCTTTGATGTCAATAATCATAATTGCTTAATTTTGTAAGTTCTTTCTTAATGTTAATATATTCTTTCTATCTTTATATTCGTAGTTGACGGAATCCATAATCTCGCGCACCAGATGGATGCCAAGTCCTCCAATAGGACGTTCCTCAGCTGACAGCGTGGTGTCAACTTTCTCTTTCTTCGTCGGGTCGAATGGAATACCTCCATCGCTGATGATGATTTTCAGTCGATAATCGTTGGCAATGACGTCGATATCGACTGTTCCCTTTACCCCTGGCGGGTAAGCATACTCCATGACGTTGACAACTGCCTCTTCAATGGCGAGGTTCAGACTCATCACTAGAGACATGTCCATGCCTAACTCCTCACCGACTCCGTCAATAAACTCACCTAACTGCGGAATGGTTTCAATGTCGTTGGGCAAGGTCAGATGTCGCTGTAGGCGTGCAGCTTCCTCCTTTTTTGTGTAACGAATAGCCATCATGGTCTGATCGTCGCTTTGTTCTGCATCTTTTACGAACTTACGGATTGATTCTTCCATTTCATTGACTAATACATCTGGCTGAAGATGATCTTCCTGAAGGCATGTTCTGGCAACCTCCATCATACGATCTTCGTCAAACAGATGATGATTAATATTCTCGGCTTCAGTGACACCGTCAGTATATAGGAATACCGTGGTGTCAGGTTTTATTTTTACTTCCTGGCCAACATACTTGAACTGTGGGAGCAGGCCAATGGGGATGTTGGGGATAACGGGCAGTAAATTTGCCTCAGTGTCAATCACGACAGGTGCACAGTGCCCCGCATTGCAGTAGCGCATCTGCCCTGTAGGCAGGTCGAGGACTGCAATGAATAGCGTTACGAACATGTTCTCCACATTGTCCTCAGCCATAGTGTCGTTGATGAGTATAGCTATCTTGGCAGGATTGCTTTCATGGTTAGACACTGTTCGGAACAGACTGCGTGTCACAGCCATCAGGAGTGATGCAGGTACTCCCTTTCCTGACACGTCGCCAATGCAGAGGTACAGCTTCTCGTTCCTGATAAAGAAATCGTAGAGGTCGCCTCCTACCTCCTTGGCTGGGGTCAGCTTGGCAAAGATATCCATATCTTTACGCTCAGGATAGGCAGGGAAGATCTTGGGGATCATTGACATCTGAATGCTTCTGGCAGTCTGAAGCTCACCTTCGATGCGGCCTTTCTGCTCATTGGCTGCCTTCAGTTCCTCGATACGGTCTGTCAATGATGACTGCATCATCTTGAAGGAGTCGTAGAGTTCTTTCATCTCATCTTTTGTCGTAATCTCAGGTAGTGGAGCATTGAAATTTCCATTGGCAATCTCGTTGGCAGAACGGCTGAAACGCGCCAGAGGGCTGGTGATGCGTTTCAGTGTTGTACGACAGATGAAATAAAGGATGATAAGTCCGAGCAACATGCAGCCCATGATAATCAATCCCACGATGATAGCCATGCGATAGATGACTTTGGCAGGTATGGCTGTAGCCATCGACCATCCTGTGCGCTTGATGGGCGCATAGATCATGACGTATTCTGTACCGTCTCTATTAATAGTCTGGATGCCCGACTTGCCTTCCAGCATGTCATATCCCATTTTCTCGTCTGTGCTGTCAGGTGTCTCGAATGAATTGACAAAGAAAGTCTCGTTCAGAATGCGCTCCTTCGCGGGGTGTGCGATGTAGGTACCACTACGCCCGATAATGAAGGTATAGGCATGCTTATAGAGGAACCTGTCGTCTTTATCGATGTCCTCTATATTCTGCTGTTCGCGCAGCAGCCACTCGTTGAACTCGAGATCACTCTCCTTAATCATTTCTGAAAGCCAGTCAAGCGATACGTCGGCAGTGATGATGGCATACATCTTGTTGTCCTTGTCGTACAAGGGGCACGAGAAGGTTGTCATCATCTGTTCGCCACCTCCTTTGTCATAATATGGCTCACTCCAATATTTCTTGTTGAGCAGTTTTGGTATCTGATACCAGTCCATATAATGATACTGGTAATCCTTTGTGCCTAATTGTTTGGTAAAAATGGTGGAGTCAACACCCTTGAAGGCATAAGGTGAGAAAAACTCGCCTTTCGAGGGGTAGTAATAGGGCTCGAAGGCTACCGTCGATCCGACGATGCTGGGGTTAAGCTCAAGCAGTTTTGTCAGGGCTGGATAAATCTGATCAGGTGTATCCAGAACACTCTCTATCTCAGGGATGACGTTGTCGATAGCGATTTCAACCCCCATGAAGGTACTGTTGACTTTCTCGTTGGCAAGCTCCATACGGCTCTGGGAACTCTGAGTCGACATCTCCATCATGGCTGATGTGGAAATATTGGTGACGATGATGGTCAGGATGATGAAGATGGCCATCGTCGTCAATACCACCCAAAGGGTCAGTCTGGCAGAGAAGGAGTGCTGTGGTGAGTATTTCTTCGGAATCTTCATGGCTGTGTGATTTGTTGGTAAGAAATAGGCTTCTTAATAACACTACCCTCGATCAATAGCTTGTTGGCCAGATCCAGACCTTTTGGATCCAGTTTATAGGTTCGCTTCCCAGTGTTGATATCTTTGAGAAGATTAAGGCACTCTTCCAGCATCCAGCGCTGAACCACTCTGTTTGTGGCCACATTGTTGGCCTGGCAATACATCATAACGATGTCGAGCGTCTCTTCGGGATTGTTGCATGCCCATTCCCATCCTTTGCGGGTGGCCTCAGCAAATTTTCTTACTTCCTCTTTGTGGGTATTGTAGAATTGGGCTGTCGTATAGACGCCGTCCTCAGCCACGTTATAGCCGATATCGCGGAAATAGAGAGTCTGTTCTTTCTGAATCTTCTGCCCAGCAATCTTCAGCTGTATGAACTCATTATAGCTCATGGCCATAGTCGCATCGATGGCTTTGGAGATGTAGAGGTTGATATGAGAAACAAATGGTATCCACTGGATGCCTAAGTTGTATCTGTTATCCATAGAAAACGCCAGTTCGGAGAAACCTGATTTCCAATGGCCAATCTTCATGCCTTTGAGGCTCTCGACACCTTTCAGCGGCGTATGAGAGACAATCATTTCTGCGTTTTGCTGGAAATGCTGGAAGATGTTCACAAGCTGCATACCTTGGTCGATGAATTTCATGGCTGATACCAAATGGAGCGTGATAAACTGGCTCTGTCCCATCTTGAGACGGTTGATATTGGGATTCGAAGCTGAAGGATGCTCAATGCTGATATTAAGACCAGCCTCTTTATAGAATCCTTTGGCCTCAGCAACATAGAAACCTGCAAACTGAGCCTGTGCTGTCCATTGCGGTGTGAAAACAAACTTTGCTTGAGCATAGCTTTCAATAGCCATACTCAAGAATAAAAATATTACTATCAGTTTAGCTTTCATCAGCAAATCATGATTTCTGTTTCGCTTGCAAAGATAAACAAAATTCCCCGTATTCACAAGAAATACGGGGATTTTTTGAATAATGATGATATTTTAGTCTATTTTTTCTATGAAAGGAAGCCCAGTAAGGCACCTGCAGCCACCGCAGAGCCAATGACACCAGCCACATTCGGACCCATGGCATGCATGAGCAGGAAGTTGTGACGGTCGTACTCCAGTCCGAGGTTGTTACTGATACGGGCGGCCATCGGAACGGCAGATACACCTGCATTACCAATCAGCGGGTTCAGTTTCTTACCCTCTGGCAGGAAGAGGTTCATCAGCTTCACGAAGCAGACACCTGAAGCGGTGGCAATCATGAAGGCCATTGCACCAAGAGCAAAGATCTTGATGGTGTTGAAAGTCAGGAACTCTGAAGCCTGTGTAGAACAACCAACGGTGAGTCCCAGCAGCATGACGACGATATCGTTCAGTGCTGCACCTGCCGTCTTAGCCAGGCGGGTGGTCTTTCCACTCTCCTTCAACAGGTTACCGAAGAACAGCATACCTAACAAGGGCAGACCTGACGGCACGATGAAGGTCGTCAGCAACAGTCCGATGATGGGGAAGAGGATACGCTCTGTCTGTGATACTTCGCGACCAGGTTTCATCTTGATGACGCGCTCTTTCTCTGTAGTGAGCAGACGCATGATGAATGGCTGAATCACTGGCACGAGAGCCATGTAAGAATAGGCACATACAGCGATGGCACCCATCAGGTTGGGTGAAAGCTTCGAACTCAGGAAGATGGCTGTAGGACCATCGGCACCACCGATAATGGCAATACCTGCTGCCTGAGAAGGTTCAAAGCCCATGGCCAGTGCTACCATATAGGCTCCGAAGATACCAAACTGTGCTGCTGCACCGATGAGCATCAATTTTGGATTAGCCAAAAGTGCTGTAAAGTCGGTCATAGCGCCAATGCCAAGGAAAATCAGTGGTGGATACCACCCCTGTCGCACACCCTGATAGAAAATATTCAGCACGGAGTTGTCTTCGTAGAGTCCGATTTCCAATCCGGCATCCGCACGGAATGGTATGTTGCCCAGAATGATACCCAGTCCGATGGGTACGAGCAACAGAGGCTCGAAGTCTTTCTTGATGGCGAGCCAGATAAAGAAGGCTCCCACCGCAATCATAATGAGGTTGCCCACAGTGGCATTAGCAAATGCCGTGTAGGTAAGGAACTCATTGAAATTCTGTAAGATAAACTGTCCTAAATCCATAGTGGCTTATCCGATTGTGAGCAATACGGCTCCTTCCATAACCGTCTCGCCCTGTTTTACTGTGATGGAAGTAACGGTTCCTTCGTATTCAGACTCGATGTTGTTCTGCATCTTCATTGCCTCGAGTACCAGCACGCAATCGCCCTGCTTGACGGTGTCACCGACATTGACCTTCAGTTCGGTAATGGTTCCAGGCAGAGGAGCCTTGATGGGTGAACCTGCACCAGCTGGTGCGGCAGGTGTTGCGGCAGGAGCTGCTGCTGCGGGGACTGCGGGGCGTGCCACGGGCTTGGGTGCCTCCACGCGTACTTTCTTCAGCGAACTGGTGGGGTTGATGGGCTGCTTTAGCTCAACGTCGAAACGGATGCCGTTCACATTGACTTTTGCAACGTTGCCCTCTACTTCTTCTATCTCTACGTCGTAATCGACGCCTTGAACTTTATATTGATACTTGTTCATTTTCTATAAACTATAATCTTTAAACAATAAACTCTTAGCGAATCTCTGGGGTTGTCGGGATTTGAGGCGCATTGTGCTTTGTCGGAATCACGGGCTTTGAGAAGTGTGTCATCTGATTGCCTTCTTCCGACCACCCTGTCTGGTGAGATTTGATGGTGATGATACCACTCTCCACATCGTGTACATCATCCTGATACTGTTTCAGTGCCATGGAGATAACGGCGATATAGACTTCTTTGTCAATACCCTTGGTCTTCAGACCATCCTGTAGGATGTTTCCTGTTGCATGGGCAATGTCGTGAGTTACCTCAACCGTCTTTGTTACTACCTTGATGGGCTGTACTTGCTTTGCCTCATCGAAGTGACGCATGATAACTCCGAAGATCCAGAAGAACAGGAAGAGTACTGTCAAACAGAAGAACACAATACCCATGGCAAGTAGTGTAATACCGAATCCGTAGGGGTCTTCACGTTTCAGCTTGGCGTCTTTCGTCTCGTCGGTCTTGATAAAGTTCTCAATGCCTGGTGTCACGTTGTCTGGCGACTTGATGCTCCAAGTGTTACCATGACGGGCATAGCTCTGGTCGGCTGCAAGGGCTGGAACGGTGACAGAGTCGATGAGTTCCACAGCATTACCATTGTAGAATCCTATCCATACAGGCTCTGACAATGGAATGGGGAGTGAGAGGTGTAACTTTCCCTGAGCAGGGTTAGAGTTACAGAAGAACACAACATGCTGGCGGGCTGCAATCTGAGTACGCGGCTCGCCGTTGGGGATGACGCTCATGCGCTTGATACGCTCTGGAACGCTCATCTTGGGATCAAGGACACTTCGGTCTGTTGTGAGGTACATGCCTCGGATATTGTAGGTGGTGAACGAGGTGTTCTCCAACTCAATCCAAGCCTCACGTTGTCCGAATTCATCCTCAATGCTTGCGGTATTGTTGGTCAGTATCTCGTTCAGACGGATGTTCTTGGCTCCCTGAGCCATTACCGTCGAGGCACTTGCCAACACGATACCACTAAGCAGTAGTCTGAGGCTATTCATTTTTTACGTGTATTATTATTGTTTAATTGTTGTTTTCTATTATCCGCAGAAGAACAGTACGATGATCTGCGCCGTGAAGATCCTGAGGAACATCGACAGCGGGTAGACCGTCGAGTAGCCTACGGCAGGGGCCTCCTTCGAGCAGATGCTGTTGGCGTAGGCCAGGGCAGGAGGATCAGTATAGGTACCAGCCACCATTCCGGCAATGGTAAAGTAATTGAACTTGAATTTTAAACGTGCGATAGGACCTACAACCAGAATCGGGATGATAGTGATAAGGAAACCAGTCAGCACATAGAGCAGACCGTCGCCCTCAACCACCGTTTCGAAGAATCCTGCACCAGCCTTGATACCTACAGAGGCCAAGAAGAGAACAAGTCCGATTTCTCGTAACATCATGTTGGCTGAGGTGGTGGTATAGGTGACAAGGCGAATCTTATAGCCATAGCGCCCGATAAGAATAGCGATGATCAGCGGACCACCAGCCAGACCGAGCTTGACAGGAACGGGCATGCCTGGAATTGCAATGGGTAGTGAACCGAAAATCAGTCCCAGGAAGATACCTACGAAGATGGTGGCTATATTTGGCGCATTCAATTTGTTGCTGGAGTTGCCCATTCGGACTGCCACACGGTTAACTGCATCCTCAGGACCCACAACCCTGATCTTATCACCCACCTGCAGAGGCAGGTTTGCAGAAGCAAAGAGGTCGATACCATGACGGGTAACACGGGTAACATTTACACCATGAACACTTGAGAAGTGCATAGAGGCTAATGTCTTTCCGTTGATCTTTGGATTGGTGATTAGAACTCCCTTTGAAATCATGGGCTGTTCTTGTTGCTGTTGCTCCAAATCAATATCAATAAGTGGCCCAATAAAGGCAATGATAGCCTCGTGGTCGGCTTCTGCACAGACAATGAGCATCTTATCTCCCAAATGGAGTAGCGTATTACGGTTGGCAATAGTAATATCGCCATTATGTTCGATACGAGAGCACACAAAGTCGCGGTTCAGGAAATCGTGAACCTGCAGAATAGTCTTTCCTTCCAGATACTGGTTGGTCACCTGCAGATGCATCTTGTAGGGCTTCTTGTTGGTCTTGGTGCCAGCCTGTTCTTCCAGTTGTTCCTCTTCTTTCTCCAGTTTGACTTTGCATATATACCTTATTAATATAGTAGCACCGATGATGCCAAGTACACCAAGAGGATATGCACATGCATAGGCTGAGGCAATCTGTGGCGCACCATTTGGGAATACTGTGTTCAATGCCTCGTTAGCGGCTCCAAGTCCAGGCGTGTTGGTTACAGCTCCATAGAGCGTACCTACCATCATTGGCAGATTCGTCACATTGGTGGTATCAAAGAAGATGTAGTAACAGGCAAACATCACGAGGATGTTCAGAAGGATGGCCGAAGCAGCCAACCCATTCAACTTGATACCCTGTGTACCGAAACTCTCAAAGAAACCAGGACCTACCTGCATACCGATCATGAATACAAAGAGGATAAGTCCGAAATCCTGTACGAAGGTTAAAATCGGTGTTGGGGCTGTAAATCCGATGTGCCCGGCAAGAATACCAGCAAAGAGTACGAACGTAACTCCAAGTGAGATTCCAAAAATCTTCAGCTTGCCCAGATAGACACCAATAGCAATCACGATGGCATATAGTAGCGTGATGTGAGCAACAGAGTCAGTCGTGGTAAAGAGGTCTTTAAGCCATTGAAATGATTCCATATTCTATACAAACGTTTGTTCTAAATGTATTTTCTTTTTTTTAATGCGCTGCAAAGGTACTCAAAAATTGCTCATTACAAGCATTTTTGTGCATTAAAATTTGGATAAAAACCAATTTTTTATTTATTTCACAATTCAAAGCGCCTTTTTGGCTAAAAAGTTTGTACCTTTGTCGGCTGTTAAGTGTGGCTTAAAACAACTTATATAATAATTTAAACGTATCAACTCTATGGCAAACAAAGAGAAACTCTTTACCGAGTTTACTGCGCCGACTACTCAGGAGTGGCTTGATAAGATTCAAGTCGACCTCAAGGGTGCCGACTTCCAGAAACGTCTGGTATGGAGAACCAATGAAGGCTTTAATGTGCAGCCTTTCTATCGCCGTGAAGACCTGGCGAATCTGAAAACACCCGATGCTCTCCCTGGAGAGTTCCCGTTCGTACGTGGTAACAAGAAGGACTCTAACACATGGTATGTTCGTCAGAACATCATGGTTGATGTCGCAGAGAATGCTTCCGATGCTACATCAAAAATCAAGGAGGCCAACAAGAAGGCACTCGACATCCTCAACAAGGGTGTTGACTCCTTAGGCTTTAAACTTCCAGGAAAGCTTGTTTCGAAAGAGACTATTGAGGCTCTGCTTGAAGGTATCTACTGTGACATCATTGAAGTAAACTTCGCTACATGTCCGCGTCACTCCTTGGAACTTGCTCAGATTCTTGTTGAATTCTTCCAGAAGAAGGGCTATGACAAAGAAAAGGTTGTGGGCTCTATCGAGTTCGATCCCATGCAGAAGATGGTGATGAAGGGCAAGGATGTGACTCCAGTGCTGGAGTTTGGTCCTCAGCTCGTCGAGACTCTGAAGGAGTATCCTAACTTCCGTTGCATCGCAGTCGATTCTGATGCACTTAATAATGCTGGTGCCTATATCGTTCAGGAGTTAGGCTATGCGCTCGCTTGGGGTAATGAGTATCTGCAGCAGCTGGTTGATGCTGGCGTCGATGCTGATCTCGCCGCTAAGAGCATCAAGTTTAACATGGGCGTCTCAGAGAATTACTTCATGGAGATTGCTAAGTTCCGTGCTGCTCGTCTGCTCTGGGCTCAGATTGTGAAACAGTATGAACCAAAGAGCGATGATGCTTGTAAGATGATTGTAAATGCTTCAACATCAGCATATAATCAGACATTGTTTGATAGTTACGTAAATCTGCTTCGCTCTCAGACAGAGGCCATGAGTGCTGCTTTGGGTAGTGTACACTCGATGGTGGTAACACCATTCGATGCACCATACGAAGAGGCAACCGATTTCTCTGAGCGTATTGCACGTAACCAGCAGTTGTTGATCAAGGAGGAAAGTCATTTCGATCGCATCGTCGATCCATCCGCCGGCTCTTACTACATCGAGCACCTTACTGATGCGTTGGCCACTGAGGCTTGGAAAATATTCCTGAAGGTAGAAGAGGAGGGAGGCTTCCTCGCAGCTGTTAAGGCTGGTACCATCCAGGATGACGTCAATGCTACAAATGTGAAGCGTCATGGCGATGCTGCCAAGCGTAAGGAGTTCCTGCTGGGTACCAATCAGTTCCCCAACTTCACCGAGAAGAGTGAAGGTAAGAAGGCCAAGGCTTGTGCTTGTGGTTGCGGTAAGGATGAAAAGCCTGCTTTCAAGGCTATCAACAGCACTCGTCTCGCTGCCGATTTCGAAGATCTCCGCATCCATACCGAAGAGACGAAGGTTCCTACAGCGTTCATGCTGACTATTGGCAACCTCGCTATGCGTCAGGCCCGTGCACAGTTCTCTTGCAACTTCCTGGCTTGTGCTGGTTACAAGGTGATTGATAACCTCGGTTTCAAGACCGTTGAGGAGGGTGTTGATGCTGCGCTCGAGGCTAAGGCTGATATCGTAGTGATTTGCTCCAGTGATGATGAGTATGCTGAGTACGCTATTCCTGCCTTCAAGTATTTGAATGGTCGTGCAATGTTCGTTGTAGCTGGTGCTCCTGCTTGCATGGAGGACCTGAAGGCTGCTGGCATTGAGAACTACATCCACGTGAAGTGCAACGTGCTCGAGACTTTGAAAGAATATAATCAGAAACTTGGTATTTAAAGAATAGGAGAATTGAATGATGCGTAAACAATTTAAAGACATAGATATCTACGCTGGTATCAAGGCTCAAGATGGTGCCAAGTGGATTAAAGACAATGGTATAGTAGAGAACTGGAAGACTCCCGAGCATATCGAGGTTCGCCCTGTTTATACAAAAGAAGACCTCGAAGGTATGGAGCACCTTGACTTCACAGCTGGTATTCCTCCCTATCTGCGTGGTCCGTATAGTATGATGTATCCGTTCCGCCCGTGGACTATCCGTCAGTATGCCGGATTCTCTACCGCAGAGGAGTCGAATGCTTTCTATCGTCGTAACCTGGCTTCTGGTCAGAAAGGTCTTTCTGTAGCCTTCGACCTGCCTACACACCGTGGTTATGACCCCGATAATGCTCGTGTAGTGGGCGATGTGGGTAAGGCTGGTGTATCGATCTGTAATGAGGAGAACATGAAGGTGCTCTTCTCGGGTATCCCCTTGAATAAGATGTCCGTATCAATGACTATGAACGGTGCCGTGCTGCCTATCTTGGCATTCTACATCGTGGCTGGTCTGGAGCAGGGCGCTCAGCTTGAGGAGATGGCTGGTACCATCCAGAACGATATCTTGAAGGAGTTCATGGTGCGTAACACCTATATCTATCCCCCTGCATTCTCGATGAAGATTATCGCAGATATCTTCGAGTACACCTCGCAGAAGATGCCAAAGTTCAACTCAATCTCTATCTCTGGCTATCACATGCAGGAGGCAGGTGCTACCGCTGACATCGAGTTGGCTTACACCTTGGCAGACGGTATGGACTATCTGCGTACTGGTGTGAATGCAGGTATTGATGTGGATGCTTTTGCTCCACGACTCAGTTTCTTCTGGGCTATCGGCATGAACCACTTCATGGAAATTGCCAAGATGCGTGCAGGTCGTCTGCTCTGGGCTAAGATCGTGAAGAGCTTTGGTGCCAAGAACCCGAAGTCGCTTGCCCTGCGTACTCACTCGCAGACTTCCGGTTGGTCTCTCACCGAGCAGGATCCTTTCAACAACGTTGGTCGTACCTGTATCGAGGCTATGGCTGCTGTACTGGGCCACACTCAGTCACTTCACACCAATGCGCTCGACGAGGCCATCGCTCTGCCTACCGATTTCTCGGCACGTATCGCTCGTAACACACAGATCTACATTCAGAATGAGACCAAGGTGTGCAAGCAGATTGACCCATGGGCAGGTTCTTACTATGTGGAGACGCTGACCAACGAGTTGGTTCACAAGGCCTGGGAGCACATTCAGGAGATTGAGAAACTGGGCGGTATGGCCAAGGCTATTGAGACAGGTCTGCCCAAGATGCGTATCGAGGAGGCTGCAGCACGTACTCAGGCTCGTATCGACTCTGGTGTGCAGACCATCGTCGGCACCAACAAGTATCGTCTGGAGCATGAGGATCCTATTGATATCCTCGAGGTTGATAATACCGCTGTACGTAAGCAGCAGGAAGAGAGTCTGAAGGAGGTTCGTGCCTCTCGCGACGAGGCTGCCTGCCAGGCTGCCCTCAAGGCCATTACAGATTGTGTTCGCGACTTCAACGAGGGTCGTAAGAGCGAGAACAACCTGCTCGACTTGGCAGTAAAGGCTGCTCAGCTGCGTTGTACGCTGGGTGAGATCAGTGATGCCTGCGAAGAGATCGTAGGCCGTTATAAAGCAGTAATCAGAACAATTTCAGGCGTGTATAGTTCAGAATCAAAGAACGATAGCGACTTCGAGTTGGCATGCAAGCTGACCGATGAGTTCGCAGAGAAGGAAGGTCGTCGTCCTCGTATCTTCATTGCCAAGATGGGTCAGGATGGTCACGACCGTGGTGCTAAGGTTGTAGCTACTGGTTATGCCGACTGTGGCTTCGATGTGGATATGGGACCGCTGTTCCAGACTCCTGCAGAGGCTGCCCGCGAGGCTGTTGAGAACGACGTCCATGTGGTCGGTGCCTCTTCACTTGCAGCAGGCCACAAGACGCTCATCCCGCAGCTCATCGAGGAGCTGAAGAAACTCGGTCGTGAGGACATTATGGTCATTGCCGGTGGTGTTATTCCCGCCCAGGACTATGACTTCCTCTACAAGGCTGGCGTGGCTGCCATCTTTGGTCCAGGTACCTCTGTGGCCAAGGCCGCTTGCGAGATGATGAAGATTCTGCTCGACAAGGAGTAATAGTTCAATATCCCTGGCTGTAACCCAGTCAGGGATATGTTGTTTATTAAATAATTGGTATCTAGATGGAGAATTTGAGAACGATTGATGTCCTGATCATTGGCGCAGGTCCTGCAGGAACGGTCTGTGGTAGCCTGTTGAAGCAGGCAGGTGTAGAGTGCGCGATAGTCGATCATGCGACATTCCCGCGTGAGAAAGTGTGTGGTGGCGGTCTGACAGTAAAAGCGTGGCGTCTGCTCGACGAGTTGATGCCTGGCATCAAGTACGAGTACCGTCCTATTAATCACATGCGCGTACAGTTCGAGGACGACAAGGTGTGCGACTTCCATTCAGAGTACGAGATTCGTATGACGCGTCGTACGGACTTCGACTATGACCTGTTGAAGTATTACCAGAATCGTGGTGGTGAGTTTATCAAAGGCAGTTTTGCCCGTTTCGAGAAACAGTCCGATGGTCGTATCCTCGTATCCCTGAAATCGGGTATGCAGTTCTCTTGTCGCTATCTGATTGCTGCCGATGGTGCCAACAGCTTGATTCGCAAGCAGATGACAGGTGCGCCTAAGATGCACGCCCTCTTCCTGGAGTATTATGTCCAGGATGAGCACGATGATGATATCTTCGTTCATTTCTCCAAGAAGTACTCACCGGGATGTTTCTACAAGTTCCCCAGTCGTGGTCGCGATATGTATGGTTTCGTCAACATTGAGACCAACGATGACTGGAAGCGCCATTCAGGCACTTTCCTTGAGGCATTGAAGCGTTTTGGCGTACCCGAAGGTAGTATGCGTGGAGCCTATATCCCGCTGAACACAGTGGAGTCGACTGTCGATCATGTTATCCTGATCGGTGATGCAGGCGGTTTTCCCAATAAGCTCACGGGTGAGGGACTCTATGATGCCTTTAAGACTGCTTATAATGCTTTCCTCGCCATCACGGAGAACAAGCCCTTCCATGAGACCAATGCAGCCGTATTCAAGAAGATGGAGGATCAGAAGAAGGTTTACAATTTCTTCTTCAGCCGTTTTGGCTATCCCCTTATCCGCTGGGCTGCTGGCTATCCGAAGATTATCAAGTGGATGTTCGACGCCAAGATGAAACGTGAGACATTCCGAGAAAGGCGCTAATCTTGCAAACGTTTTCACGAAAAATAAGGGTAATAGTTGTACAATGTATTAGAATTGTTTGTATCTTTGCAGCATCAAACAAACTATTTAATTGAAATACAGCTATGAGTAAGAAATTTGTAATCGGAGACCGTCTGAAGGATGAGTGGATTTCTGTTCTGGACACAGAAAAGAAAAAGCTCGAATTTACCAACCACTTGGCTACAGCCAAGGAGTACCTCAAGGAAGAGGAAGCCAAGGAGAATCTGGTGAAGATTCAGGAGACGGGTTATTTCAGTGATTTGCAGGTTTACATGAAGGAAGATGGTAAAACTTACAAACCCGATGAGCGCGACTCTTTCCAGTCGTAAGACAAAATGAAATTGAATCCCCAGCTGATGATATTCAGCTGGGGATTTTTTATATCAGTGCGAAATGCTTGAGGGCATTAAAGATACCATCGTCATCAACAGAAGTTGTGACATAGTCAGCTTGTTGCTTGAGGGTGTCGAGTGCATTCCCCATAGCGATGCCAATGCCGGCGGTGAGAATCATAGACGTGTCGTTGCCTCCATCACCAAAGGCCATAGTATGCTGTGGGTTAAAGCCTTCATAGGCTGCCATCGCGAGAATCCCCTGGCCTTTGTCAGCTTTGATGGCTGTGATATCAGTGAATGCAGGATGCCAACGACCAGAAACACAGCCTGGGAGGCGCTGCATCAGTTCTGCCTCATAATCAGCCGTGAAAAAGGGCGTAAGCTGAAGGATAGGCTGTTGAAGAACCTCGTCCACAGGTTTTTCAAGGTCCAGATTCTTCACGGCAATCTCCTTTCGAAAGATTTGGTCCACCTCTCCTTTGGGGTCAAGGACGGCAATATCGCGCTCGCCCACAACAATCAGGCCATATTGCTTCTCTCTGGCATCAGCTACCACCTGACAGGCCGATTCATGAGGGATGGCTTTGCACCGAACGATGTCATCGCCCACGTAACAGAGAGCACCATTGCTGGTGACAAAACCGTCAATGAGGTGGTTGATAGCACCAAGGTTGGTGATAATGATTGGTGGACGGCCTGTAGCTATGAAGATGCGGTGGCCATTGGCTTTGGCCTGGGTGAGGGCCAGAATCGTTGACGGCGGTATCTCGTGGGTCTTGAAACTCACGAGTGTACCGTCGATATCAAAGAATAGAGCGTATCGCGTCATGCTGTGTCTTAGTGGATAGTAATCTCGTATTTCGACATAAACGAGGCGCCTGGCAGGAGGTGATTCATGAGTGGCTTATCCTTGAACTCACCATTGAAGCCGCGTGGATCTCCGATGCCGTACCAAGGCTCGATGCAGACGAAAGGAGCTTGTTTTCCGTATGGACTCCAGAAGGCCACTACTGGTGTGCGGAAGTCGACTGTCACTTCAGCTTCACCGTCAGTACCTAAGAGTTCTGCACGATGCAGCTGACTCTTGTGAATCTTGATGGAGTCATTGCGCCATGTGTTATCGGAAAACTCCATCATGCCATTCTCTGCTTCAACGAAGGGCACTTCGTTCATCTCGTGCGAACCGTCTCCATAACTATGAAGGGCATCCATCAGCTCTGTGTTGTCGAGACGTATGCGACCACTTTGACTGTCGCCAGCTTTCATTCCAGGAATATTAAAAGCTGGATGACCTCCTATCTGGAAGTGGATTTCACGTGTGTCGTCATTATGTACATGCCAGATGACACCTATTTTGTTATCATCAAGGATATAGCTGACAGAGAGGGTAAAATCATAGGGATAGACCTTGCGGGTCTCTTCAGATGACTCAAGGGCGAAGGTGACCTTCCGCTCACTCTGGTAAATCAATTTAAACTGGGCATCGCGGGCAAAGCCGTGACGGGGCAGATGATATTCCTTTCCCTCGACACGATACGTCTCATCATTGACGCTGCAGACGATTGGGAAGAGGATAGGGGAGTGACGAGACCAGTATTTTGGATCAGCCTGCCAGAGGTATTCCTTTCCATTCTTATCTTGGATGCTCTGGAGCTCTGCACCTTTCTCAGACACTCGGATTGAGATGTAATCGTTTTTGAGTTCTACCATAGTTTGTTTTTTTATGCATTATTGATCGATTTTCGTGGTCGATGCTTTTCCCTGTAGCAGATCCTCCATCAGAGATGTACAGTGGAATCCGAAGAACATATAGCCAGCTGAAGTATGGGTATTGAAAAAACTGCTTGAGAAACGTCGGCCGTTGAAGTACTGTTGACAGTAGTCGTATGCCTGTTGATAGTTGACGAAAGGTACGACCTCATCTGTTACAGAGTGAAAAGCCATGATGGGGTGCTGTGGCTGCCAATTGCCAAAACCAGTCCAAGGCCCCCAGATAGTATTTGCCTTAAGTGCTTGCGCCAGAGCCTCCATTTTTGGTCTGTCGCTTTCTGACACGTTTTCACCTGTGAAATAGGCAATACACTCAGGACGTAAGACCATATTGGCCTTCAGGTAGTTGCCCCCATCGTCGAAATAGAACTTCATGGCCTCGGGGTGGTCTTTTGCATAAGCTTCGAGGCGTTCTTGAATATCCTTAGTGCTTAGCGTCTTCTGACTGATCATGTCGAGCACACCTGTATCCACAAAACTGGGAGTCAGGAAATCTGATGGTTCATACCCCTTCAGTTGGGGCATGTTTTCGCACATTCCTTTGAGAATCAAAGGCACTACCGCAGGCAGATAGATCTTATCGTCGTTGATATTTTGTTGGAAAGTAGCAACGAGGTCGTAAGGGCCATCGCCACAGATGGAGCCACAGAAGTGTAGCTCATCGGAGAGACCTTCCTGCTGTTCTATCAGACGATGTACAGCCATTGCTACGGCTCCTCCTTGAGAATATCCAGCGACAACCGTCTTCCAGCCATCAGCCATCTGGCCGTTTTGCTCTTTAAACAGTTTCATGCCCGCACGTACTGCATCCACGACCTGACGGGCAGTCAGCTCCTGACAGAGATAGGGATGTGTACGTTTGACGGTTCCACCGTAGCCTTCATAATCGGGCATAATCACCAAGGCGTTGCTCGAATGTGAATCGCCACTGACAGCATGCATAAGGAGCATACCGACATCACTGGCAATATCGTTGGTGCCAAAGTTTGTAGGCGCCTTGGCATCCTCGGTGATCGTGATATGGCATCCGATTAGGAGATTCGTGGGATCAACATCAGCCTTTGGCCATCCGATGAGGGCGGTCAGGCGGATGGTGTCGCCAAAAGCATCGTGCGAACGATAACTATAAGTAAAAGTCTGGGTCTGCTTTCCATAACTGGTCCTGGTAGAGTCAACCCACACGATGGAATCTTGGCTCAGTTTAACAACCGCCCCAATATCATCGTCCCTGACGCCATCTGGGTCGTCAGGGACGATTGTTTGTGTTTCGTCATCCCCACTACTGCATGCCGCCAGTAGAACGGCAAGCAGTGTCAGGATGGTTATCTGAAACTTTTTCAATACTTATTATTCGCCTTTGATAGCTGCTACACCAGGCAGAACCTTACCCTCGATGGCCTCGAGCAGAGCACCACCACCAGTAGAGATGTAAGATACCTGATCAGCCAGACCGAACTTGTTAACACAAGCTACAGAGTCGCCACCACCAATCAGAGAGAAGGCGCCCTCAGCAGTTGCCTTAGCGATAGCCTCGCCAATGGCACGTGAACCAGCGGTGAACTTGTCACACTCGAATACGCCTGCAGGACCGTTCCACAGAATGGTCTTAGCACCCTCGATAGCCTTGCGGAAGTCCTCCTGAGAGGCAGGACCAGCGTCAACACCCTCGAAGCCTGCGGGAACCTTGTTGGCTGGGCAGTTGATAATCTCTGCGCCATCCTTCACAGTCATCGTACCGAAGTCGAGACCGTTAGTGGCAGTACAGTCAGAACCCAGAACGAGCTCAACACCGTTCTTTTTAGCCAGTTCCTCAACACCCAGAGCTACATCCAGTTTGTCGAGCTCAACGATAGAATCGCCAATCTCACCATTGTGAGCCTTTGCGAAGGTGTAGGTCATACCACCGCAGAGGATGAGCTTGTCAACCTTACCGAGCAGGTTCTCGATGATACCGATCTTAGAAGATACCTTTGAACCACCCATGATGGCAACGAACGGGCGCTTGATGTTAGAGAGAACATTGTCAACAGCCTGAACCTCCTTCTCCATCAGCAGACCAAGCATCTTGTTGTCTGCGTCGAAGTAGTCGGCGATGACAGCGGTAGAAGCATGCTTGCGGTGAGCTGTACCAAAGGCGTCCATCACGTAGCAGTCAGCGTAAGAAGCCAATGTCTTGGCAAACTCCTTCTGGCTGGCCTTCATAGCCTTCTTTGCCTCGTCGTACTCAGGAGTACCTTTCTCAACACCTACGGGCTTGCCTTCCTCCTCAGGATAGTAGCGCAGGTTCTCGAGCAGCAGAGCCTCACCCATCTTCAGAGCCTTGGCAGCATCGGCAGCCTTAGCGCAGTCGGGAGCAAAAGCAACGGGAACACCGAGTGCCTTCTCAACAGCCTCGCGGATCTGACCCAGAGAGAGCTTTGGATTAACCTTACCTTTGGGCTTACCCATGTGCGACATGATGATAGTAGCACCACCATCATTCAGAATCTTCTTCAGGGTAGGCAGGGCACCGCGGATACGGGTGTCGTCTGTGATCTTACCATTCTCATCGAGGGGTACGTTGAAGTCTACACGTACAATTGCCTTCTTGCCGGCAAAGTTGAATTCGTTGATTGTCATAATTGTATTTATATTAATAATGTGAAAAACTGCTTTTTTAATACGACTGCAAAGTTACAAATAAAAAATGAAACACAAAGACATAGGGCTACAGAGATTTCTGTATTTTTCACTTTTTTAATATAATTCCCTGTGTCTCTACATCTTTATGTTTCCTAATTGTTATCCACAGATAGCACTACATATTGCCCTTCATGATGGTTATCCGAAGAGCTCGCGAAGGGCTTCTTCGACCTTGCGGACGGGATGAATGCTGATATGGAATTTCTTGGCATCGAAGCCCTGAAGGTTGTATTTAGGGATGATGATGTCGCTGAATCCCAGTTTTTCGGCTTCAGCAATACGTTGTTCAATGCGATTGACGGGGCGCACTTCTCCAGAAAGTCCTACTTCGCCCGCCATACACCAACCACTCTCAATAGGTGTGTCGACATTCGAGGAGAGAACTGCTGCAATGACGGAGAGGTCGGTGGCAAGATCGGTCACACGCAGACCTCCTGCAATATTGATAAACACATCCTTTTGCATGAGTTTGAATCCTACGCGTTTCTCGAGTACGGCAAGCAGCATGTTGAGGCGTCGCTGGTCGAAGCCCGTTGCTGAGCGCTGTGGGGTACCGTAGGCTGCAGTGGATACAAGAGCTTGGGTCTCAACCAAGAAGGGACGCACCCCCTCGATGGCTGAAGAGATGGCTACTCCTGACAATCCTTCGTGATCCTGTGTAAGCAGAAGTTCCGATGGGTTTGAAACTTGTCTGAGTCCGCTTTGCTGCATCTCGTAGATGCCGAGCTCGGCTGTAGAACCGAAGCGGTTTTTCATAGAGCGCAGTATGCGGTACATATAGTGCTGGTCGCCCTCAAACTGAATGACGGTGTCGACGATATGTTCAAGGATCTTGGGTCCTGCGAGTGTGCCTTCCTTGGTGATGTGTCCGATCAGAATGACGGGAACACCGCTGGTCTTGGCAAAGCGCAGAAGGGAGGATGCACATTCCCGCACTTGGGCGATAGAGCCTGCAGACGACTCTACGTCCTCAGTCATAATGGTTTGAATAGAGTCGATAATAACCAACTCAGGCTGCACATCCTTGATGTGGTCGAAGATGTTCTCTAATGAGTTCTCGCAGAGGATAAGGAAATTGTCATTCTCTTCGTGAGGGATACGATTGGCTCGCATCTTCAGCTGGTGCGCACTCTCCTCACCACTGACGTAGAGTATCTTTTTCTCAGGCAGACGAAGCATGGTCTGTAGGGAGAGGGTAGACTTGCCGATACCTGGTTCACCACCTAAAAGAACGATGGAACCAGGAACAAGACCACCACCTAACACACGGTTGAGTTCCTCGTCATGCATGTCTATACGTGGATCATCATGATCGGAAATGTCTCTGAGTTTCAGTGTCTTGTTTTTCCGTAGTGCATGTCCTGCAGAGGCTGCTGCTGTGGTAGCTGCTTTCTGCTTGGTGTCAGCAGCGATACGGACTTCCTGAAATGTGTTCCACTGCCCACATGCGGGGCACTTTCCTATCCACTTCGGCGACTCCTGGCCGCAGTTGGAGCAAACGTATGCGATTTTATCTTTTGCC
Organism: uncultured Prevotella sp.; assembly: GCA_946183415.1. Taxonomy (GTDB): domain Bacteria; phylum Bacteroidota; class Bacteroidia; order Bacteroidales; family Bacteroidaceae; genus Prevotella. The sequence continues at coordinate 26,801 of CAMHAM010000018.1, read as the reverse complement.
ATAATTGGCAACAAAGGTACGAAAAAAAAGTGAAAAATGAAAAGTGAAAAGTGAAAAGTGAAAAAAAATGTGTATCTTTGCACGCGTTATGAGAAGATTATTTCTGATTGTTGCGATTATATCACTGATTGTCGGTTGCGGACAGTCGTATGAAGAGACGAAGCGCCTGAATCAGGCTCAGCGTCTCAAATTATTCCGTGAAGACTCTGCTGCCCTGAAGGTGGCAGTGATGCCGACGCTCGATTGCCTGCCTGTTTTTGTGGCTAAGGAACGTCAGCTTTTCGATACGGCTGTGGATATTCGCCTGAAGCAGTTTACTGCGCAGATGGACTGCGATACAGCCCTGATGCGCAATCGTGTGGAAGGTTCTGTGTCTGACTTGGTGAGAGCTGAACGAATGATGAAATCGGGTGTACCTATTAAGTACTGGGCATCGACTAATGCCTATTGGCTGCTTATCAGTAACCGTCAGCAGCGTATCAATGACCTGAAACATCTGGACGATAAGATGGTGGCTATGACGCGCTACTCTGTCACCGACTTGTTGAGTGATATGGTTGTCGACAGTGCTAAGCTGAAACCAGAGCGCGTGTTCCGTATTCAGATTAATGATGTGAATGTGCGTCTGAAGATGTTGGAGAATAATGAGATGGATGCCCTCCTCGTGACAGAGCCTTATGCCACCCAGGCAATATTGGCAAAGAATAAGGTGCTCTTCGATACCCGTAAGTCGGATATGCAGATGGGAGTATTCGTTTTCCGCACAGAGGGTATGGACGACAAGAATCGTCAGCATCAGATGAAAGTCTTCCAGGAAGGCTATAATGAAGCATGTGATTCTATTAATAAGTATGGCGTGAGAAATTATAGGGATGTGATTCGGAAGTATTGCGTTGTGACAGAGCAGACGCTGAAGAATCTTCCTGACACGCTGAAATTCCAGCATGCCGCTCCTCCCAGACAGGTAGATATCGAAAGAGCCCAGAAATGGCTATCCAAGAAATAAAGTATGGTACAGAGTGAATCACTAAATCAGGTCTTTGTCTTCCTGAAGAACCGCCGCCTCGGTGAAGCAATGCAGACGCTGGATGCCTTTCTCTCTGTGCATCCCCATCAGATTAATACCGACAGACTCTTCGCCATCAGAACCGACTATCAGCTGATGGCCGACTATTGGCGTCGTGGTTTTAAGGACCCTCAGTTGCCCAGTCTCTATGAGAACCTGTTGCAACGTATGTATGTGCTGTGTTCCAATATTGCCATTAACTATTCTGTACGTCATACTCCCTATTTGTCATCTTTGATGCTGAAGGCTCACATGACACCGCGCGATTGGTCTCCGCAGGTGATACGAGAGGAATTGGAGTCGTTTGTGTCCGATATCGCTATGGCTGATTTGGAGCCCGAGCATGTTGCAGAACCCAAGAAGAAAAATATTTATGCACGGCACCAGGAATCGATGGCGGTGCTATGTGACTATATTCTGACCACAGGTCTTTGGACTGATGGCTTTGCATCTGCAATGGAAGATATGCTGCTCTCACCGACTTTGGACATCAATGACCAATTGTTGCTCGTCAGTATCGTGATGCTCTCTGCCGTCAATCAGTTTGATATGGCTAAATTCCGGGTGTTGGTGCATGTCTATCAGCAGTCTACCGACGAATTGGTGCGCCAGCGCGCGTTGGTAGGATGGGTCTTCACTATTGATCCGGAGATTGGAGCGAATTTGTATCAGGAGAAAGTGCAGCTGGTAGAGAAACTTCTTGAAGACGAGGCTGTCTGTCAGGAATTGGTTGAACTTCAGCAACAGATTATCTATTGCATCAATGCAGAAGCAGACACAGCAATGATACAACATGAAATCATGCCTGACATCATCAAGGGACAAGGCTTTCGCATTTCAAAAAACGGTGTGTTGGAGCAAGATGAGGATGAACTCAACGATATTCTGCATCCAGACGATACTGAAAGCAAAATGGAGAAGATGGAAGCCAGCTTCCAGCGAATGGTCGACATGCAAAAGCAGGGGTCGGATATCTATTTCGGAGGCTTTGCACAGATGAAGCGCTTCCCCTTCTTTACAGAACTGATCAACTGGTTCCTGCCTTTCTATTTTGAACATCCTGCTATTACCGAGGCTTTGGGTAAGTTTAAGAATAGTCGTTTCCTGCGAAAGATGTTGAGTAACGGCCCATTCTGCAACAGTGACAAATATTCATTCCTGCTGGCTTTTTCTCAGGTGATGAACAGCATTCCGGCACAGATGCGTGAAATGATGGATCGGGGAGAGGTCGCTATAAATGAAATAGTGATGGAAGACATCCATAAGCCTGCTTATATCCGAAGGATCTATTTGCAGGATCTCTACAGATTCTTCAGGCTCTTCTTCAATCGAGATTGTTTCAGGAATATCTTCTCACCTGATGAGCGGCGCTATCTCTTCTTCAAGAATCCGATATTCAGAAGTACTCATCTGGAGGCCTACTTCAATGAAATGACAGCATTCCTGATTAAGAAGAAGAAACTGGAAGAGGCTACGGATGTGTTGATGAACTACGGAGAGCATCGACGCGACTTCCAATATTATATGATGGCTGGCTATCTGGGGTATCAGCCTCTGGAAAGCTATGCCCAAGCGCTGGAATTGCAGCCTGAGAACGAGCGGGCTATCAAAGGCTACGCCCGTATATTGTTTACGGAAGAACGATACGAAGAGGCTTTGGAACTATACGACCGATTGGTGGCTATTCAACCAGAGAAAAAGAACTATCTGCTGAACAGAGCGGTCTGCCAGACGAAGACAGAACGTTATGAGGAGGCCGAGAAAGTATTATTCCGACTGAATTACGAGAAACCTGATGACGAGGAAGTGAATCGCGTACTTGCCTGGACATTGACCTGTGACGGGAAATACGAGCAGGCAGATCATCTTTATCAGCATTTGCTCTCGGTGGAGGAGCCCTCTGAAGAAGATTTGCTTAATTATGGCTATTGCTTATGGTTTAATGGTCATGTCGACGAGGCGGCAGATTGTTTCCACCGTTATCTGAAGGAATCAGGAAACGACAAAGAGTCTGTTATCGAGAATGAGCTGTCGCTTATTCATACCAAAGGCATTACTGAGCCTGAGATCCAGATGATGCTCTATATTCTCTGATCCTCTCCTTGATCTTATTGTTTAGGATTGTGAATCCCAAAGGAATGCCTACTCCGGCTATTGTATAAAGAATCCAGAAATAATCCTTTTGGGAGTACTCATGAATCACCATGTGGCATCCTATCTGGTGGATGTCGAGACCGTAGTACCATATCTTGATCAGGCTGACTACCTTGTAGGATACGATGTGGAAGATAAAGATGTAAAGTGTATGGTCGCCTGTGTAGGTAAGGAATTGCTTGAGCTTCCCCTCATGCTTGTCGAGCCAGCTGCTGATGTTGTAGGTCATCAGGAATCCCAGTAAGGCGGGAATAGGCAGCGACAGGAACTGGGTGTATGTAGAGCGCCAGTTCATGTTGGCTGTAAGATACACGGAGAACAGACCGACGACAACTCCAAAGAGTGCAGTTGTCCAGATAGAAGCATAACGACGTGACACCCACTGATTGTATCTGTCGACAAATTGTCTGAAGATAAAACCACAACCGAAAAAGAAGCATCCCATCATGTCACGATATCCTCCTTGTACAAGTGTCACAATTCTGAGCCCCTCATGAGTCTTCCAGCCACAAAGTACGAGCATCAGGAGACAGATGAGGTAGGGGGTAGCCTTTCGTTTGCCTATCACCTTATATAATATAAGGTATAGGATGCTGGCCACAAAGAGTCCTCTGAAGAACCAGAATGCCCCACATAGGAACTGGTCGTAGCCTCCCATCGCTGTGAAAATGTTCCAGAGATTCTGTTGTATTTGGTGCCAAGTATAAGGATGAGTCACACCTCCCATCTCGTTGCCGTAACGCTCGTTGAGGACTCCGATGTCGAACATCCAGTTGTGAATGATGAGGAAAAATACTGACCATTTTACGAAAGGCCAATAGAGTCCCTTGATGCGTTTTTTGACGAATGTCGCCTCGTCATCCAGATATCTCAGTGAAAAGAAATAGCCTGCTGTGATAAAGAAGAGTGGCATGTGGAACTCGAAGATGAATTTGCAGAGCCATCCTGGAGCTTCTGCATGTGCTATCACCATCAGGATAATGGCAATACCTTTGCAGATGGATATCGTTGTATCACGCTTCATGGTCTACAATAAGCAGGTCAGGAAGAGGTGAGCAAGCCATCCTTTGAATCGTTGCCAGGTTGTGCGGCTTTTCTTCCACTCTTCCATAGATAGATAGTCACTCTTACCCGTATCTTCGATGAATTTCTGGTTTAACTTCTTTGTAGTTTCTTCGTCGATGATCAGGGCATTGACCTCATAGTCGTAGCGCAGTCCACGGGCGTCGAGGTTTGCACTCCCTACGGTGCAGTATTTCCCGTCGACCATCATAATCTTGGAATGATGGAATCCTGGTCGATAGCGCCAAACGTTTACGCCGCGCTTTATCAGCTTCTTCATGTTGTACATCACGATGTCGGGTGTCACCGGCTCGTCGTATTTTGCTGAGATGAGAATGTCCATCTTCACCCCTCGCTCAGCGCAGCGCTTCAGGGCTTTCATTACCTTGTTGGTGGGAACGAAGTAAGGGTTGATAATCTTAATGGAGTCTTTGGCGTTGTCGAGCGCATTGATGTAGAAGCTGCGCATGACTTCGTTGGTAATGCGGGGTTCGCGATTGATGATGCCCACCATCTTGTTGCCCGCTTTCGTACCTTGGAAGTATTTGGGGTCGGTCAGGTCTTCTTTTGACAGCCTTTTCCAGAATCTGACGAATATCTTCTGCAGTTCATTGACTGCCGAACCCTCAATACGACAATGCATATCGCGCCATTCTCCGACTTGTTCTGAGCCGACAACGTAGTAGTCGGCCACGTTCATGCCACCTGTGTAGCCAATCCTTCCGTCGATGACAACAATCTTGCGATGGTCGCGCGGCCAGATATGATTGATCCAGGGGAACCTGATGGGGTCGAACTCGTAGATCTGGATGCCGTCGGCACGTAGCTTCTCTAAATGCTCCTTCTTCAGGGGGCGGTTGTTCGAGTCGTTACCGAATCCGTCAAACACTGCCCTGACCTCTACACCCTCCTTGCGCTTTTCCCTGAGGATGTCGAAAAGCAGCGAGGCGATGGAGTCGTTTCTGAAGTTGAAATACTCCAGATGAACACTTTGCTTGGCTTGGCGGATGTCTTCAAATAGTCGGGCAAACTTTTCCTTACCCGACATCAGCAGTTCAACACTGTTGGTCTTCGAGAAGACAACCTCCATCTCACGCATCTGACTGATGATGAGGGAATCGCAGGACTGTGCTTTACTATAGAGAGGAATCAGCAGGAATAGTATGGTTGCTATTCCTGCTAATTGGTGCTTATTGCTTATCATTTACGATGTTTTAATCTGTACTCAAGTGGTGTCATACCAAACTTTTCCTTGAAGATGGTAATGAAATTCTCTGCTGTCAGGAAACCGATGTTTGTTGCCAACTCACTCATGTTGATATTGGTACGCTTCAGCAGGATGCAGGCGTGTTTCAGTCGCATGTCGCGAACGACTTCTGCCGGGGTCTTGTTCGTCAGGTTCCTGATACGGTGGAAGAAGGGCACACGCCCCATTCCCATTGCGCTGGCCATCTCTTCAAGACTGATCTGGCCTCGGCTCATATTCTGCATCACGTATTGCTCGATATTCTTCAACAGTTGCTGATCCATCTCGTCGAGCATCGAGTAGTCTGATGTCGACTCCTCACTTTGCTCATTCTCGGGCAGGATTCCTTCTGGCAGATTGCTACCCTTGCGAGCCAACTGGTTCTTGTTGACGATGGTCGTGTCAACGATGTTCATGGGATCGTCTGCTGCTGCCTCTATTTCCGTATCAGGATGGAAATCTTCCATACCCATGCTTTCTGTTGCTGTGGTCATACTCGTGTTGCGATCCTCCAGCATGCGGGTCTCGGCACCTTCAATCAGGTTGTTGTTGACTTTGATAGCACCCAGACCAAGAACTTTGTTGAAGCGCATGCAGGCCTCTTGCATGTTGAATGGCTTGGCAAGATAATCGTCGGCAGAAAGCGTGATGTTCTTCGAACGCATATCCTGTGGTGTCAGCACGCCGTCTGTCATCAGCACGAATTTCATCTTTTGGGTGACGATATTCGTCTTCAGCTGATTACACAGATCGCTACCTGTCATTGGACTCATATCCTGTTTACATACCACAATGTCGCACTTCATCTCCTCCAGATCGTTGGCAGCTTTCTCTATGTCATTGTAGATGTGGAAATCGTAGACATACTTCAACTTGGTTGACGCGAACTTCAGGAAGTCCTCGTTATCGTCGATCATAACAATGGTGAACTTCGCGGTCGGAGAGTCGAGGGCTGCTCTTGAGCGTGTGCTCTCTGCGGTCAAGGTGTCACCAATCTCGGGCAGTTCTATCTCACCCTTGCCATTCAGCTCAAGGCGATCCTGAACAGAATTCCTGGCTTTCTCTTCAGGGTTCTCGAGGTTCATCTGCATGTCGGCCACGCGGGTGATAATCTGGAGCATCTGCGAGTGGAGAGCATTCAACTGCTCTTTCTCCTCAAGCGTAGTCTCTTTCTCTGAGAGGTTGCCGATGATAGATGTCATGCGGGCCATAGGCTGACGGAGGTCATCGCTGGCAGCCTTGATTTCTTCGCGCTGCAGTTTCAGCTCGTTGATAACGGCATTCTTCCGCTGTTTAATGGCCTTGATTTGATGCAGTCCGATGCGCCAGAAGTAGAGGATCACTAACGTAATGATGACGTAGGCGGCAATCATCCACCATGATAGCAGCCAGTGTCGCTCGATATTGATTTCCAACACGCGCTCTTGGTTGCTGACAGCTCCTTCTGCGCTGATGGCCTTAACGTGGAGGGTATATTTACCGCTTTTAAGGTCTCTGAAGGTCACACCGTGGGTCAGCGCGTTTCCGTTGCGCCAGTCCTCATCCTTGCCTTCCATCCAATACATGAACTGCAGTCGCTCACTCTGGTTGTAGTTACCTGCAGCAAACTTGATGGTGAAGGTATTCTGCTCATAACCCAGATTGATCTTGTTTGTCTCATTGAGAGCCTGAGGCAAGATGACTCTATTGCCATATTCGTGGCCAGTCAGGATTTCTTCTTCACCGATAAACAGCTGTGTGAGCATCACGCGTGGCAGGGCTTCATTGTCGTCATTACCTTTCTGCAAGACCCAGTTCACGCCATAAAGACCACCCAAGAGTACATTTCCGTCGTCACGAGTCAGGATAGAACCGTGATTGAACTCATTGCTCTGCAGTCCGTCTGAGGTGTCATAGTTGTACAAACCGTAATTGTTCGTACCGTCCTCATGGTTGCGCTGTACGACGATGCGGCTGACACCTCGGCTGGTGGTTACCCAGATATTATGATTCTTGTCTTCGGCTATACCACAGATGTTATTGTTGCAAAGACCTTGTTTCTCTGTCAGGTAGTCCAAGTCGTCTGTATCCATATTGAGGATATTCAGACCTTCACGCGTACCAACCCAGATTAATCCTCTTGAATCTTGGTAAACCTGGGTGATATAGTTGTTTGTAAAAGTCTCAAGATTGTTGGAATTACCTGTGAATACCTTTTTTTCTGTGTTCGACAGATTCAGGATCACGAGTCCTTCAGCTGTTCCTACGAACATCGTATTCTCCTTACTGCTCTTGGTGTAGAACAGACAGGTGATGTTGTTGGTGTTCATCTTGCCGTTCTCACGGGTGTAAGATGAGAATGAGTTCATTCTGGGGTTATATACCTGCAGACCGCCGTTGGTTGCAATCCACAGGTTTCCGATCTTATCGACACACAGGTCGTTCACGTGGTCGTCAATCAGTGTGCTGGCACTATCCTTGGCCAACGAGAAAATCGTTGACGAACCTCCATTGATTTTGGTCAGACCGTTACGTTTAGAGCCAACCCAGAGGCTGCCGTCGGGTGTGGTTTCCATACATGATACCTTCAAGCTGGCGAGTGGACCATCGTAGCCGATGATACCTTTGTCGCTCGTACCGTACCAGATCTTACCATTCGCATCCTGTGCAATAGCTGTGATATCACCGATAAGATTCGAACCAAAGCGATAGATGTAGTCACCCGAATAAGCTACACCTGATTTCTCGGTGCCTACCCACAACAGATTAGTGTCGTCAACGTAAACGCTCTGGATGCCGACGTTATCTTTCACCCACTGGTTGTCATTGATGTTACGCGGCACAATGTTCTCTATCTGGTGGGTGTTGGCGTCCATCTTCAACAAGCCTAACTGGTCAGAACCGATCCAGATATTGCCGTTTCGGTCGCCAGCCATACTGTTGATGTTACGGTCAACACCGATATTCGTCAGTCCTAATTGTTCTCCGATAGAAGCATCCCACGTGTTAGAGCTCTTATTATACATATATAGGGTGCCTTGTCCGTAGAGCCAGATATTGTCCAGCTTGTCGGCGAAGGCCTTGAGCGACTTCGATCTGTGGCGCTTCAGTGTAGGCACACCTTCCGTAGCCCATACGGTATGTTGCTGGTGCATCACGTCGCAGCAGACCATACGCCCGTCGTCATAGACGATGATGGCACCATCGCGACATTCGCTGATGGAGCAAACCACACCCTGAGGTACACCGTGCGAATCGTCGGTATAGCCGAACTCATAAAGCAACTGTTGCTGCTGGTTGTAGCTGACCACGCCCTTGTTGGGGATTGCTCCCCAAAGGTTCTTATTCTTGTCAATGTAGACGATAGACGGAATCGTCTCGATACCCATGCGCGCAAAGGTCTGCTTCATGTCGCGCTCAAACGTCTCTGTCTGAGGGTGATAGATACAGTAGCCCGAAGAGGTCTGAATCAGCAGATTGCCGTCGAGCATTTCCTGGATAGTGTTAATGTAGCTGTCGTTAAGCGATGAACCATCCTTGGAGTCGCTCTGGAAGTTCCTGAACGAATAGCCGTCGTAACGGTACAAACCTGCGGGTGTGCCAAACCACATGTATCCGCGAGAATCTTTGAGAATACAGTTCACTTGGCTGGTTGTCAACCCGTCGCGTGCATCGAGTGTCTTAAACAGATAATCAGCTGTCACCGCCAATGGGAGGGTGAGCAGCAGCGCAATCAATAGTTTCTTTATAGTCTTCATAAAGTCTTACTTTCAGTCATTATATCATACACGAGTAGTGGTCGACGACTCCCAGTAGGTGGTTCTCCTCGTCGGTTACTAATACTGAGTGTATCTTATATCTGCTCATGATTCTTTGAATTTCAGTAATCTTTGTCTCGGGTCTGACGCATTTCGGTGTACGAGTCATGATGTCGCTCACCGTGCGGTTGAAGAACTCAGCCTGCCATTTCTCCATTGCGCGACGGATATCACCATCGGTAATCAGTCCCATCACGTGACATCCTTCATTCTTCAATCTTAACTCTTCACTCTTCACTTTTAACTCTTCATTCTTCACAGCGATACCCAGTCCGAGCTTGCCCTTGCTCACAAGGATAATCGCTTCGCCCAGATGCATCTCTGGCGGCAATACAGGCAGGTCGTCCTTGAACATCACGTCCTGTGCGGTCGTCAGCAGTCGTTTGCCGATTTCACCGCCAGGGTGGAATTGTGCAAAGTCTCTGGGCTGGAAGCCTCGCTTCTCCATCAGTGCGATAGCCAGTGCGTCGCCCATTGCCAGCTGGGCCATCGTCGAACTCGTCGGCGCGAGGTTCATCGGACAGGCTTCCTTCTCTACGCACACGTTCAAGTGGCAGGTCGAGTATTTGGCCAACAGCGACTGGGGATTGCCACTCATGCCGATGATAGGTATCTGCATGTGGAGCACCATCGGGATAAACCTCAACAGCTCGTCAGTCTGTCCGGAGTTTGAGATGGCCAGCACGACGTCGTCGGTGGTCATCACTCCCAGGTCGCCGTGAAACACGTCGAGCGGATTGATGAAGAATGAGGGTGTGCCCGTGCTCGAGAGCGTGGCAGCAATCTTGGCGCCGATGTGTCCGCTCTTGCCTACGCCCGTAACGATGATTTTCCCCTTACACTCATACATCAGATTGACGGCTTCGTTGAAGCTGTCGTCCAGTTGCGAGACGAGTCCCAGCACGGCCTCCGCCTCGTCCTTAAAACATTGTATAGCGTATTCCTTTGCTTCTTTCATGATTCTTTGATCAGTTTTTCAACCAGTGCCTCCAGCTTGTCGAGCTCCAGCATGTTGGCAGCGTCGCTGAGACCCTCGTCGGGAGTGGGATGCACTTCAAAGAAGTAGCCCGTTGCCCCGAAGGCTTTTGCTGCGAGCGCCATCATCGGCACAAATTTGCGGTCGCCCCCCGTTGTGCCGTCAGCACCTCCTGGGCGCTGCACGCTGTGTGTGCAGTCCATGATGACCGTAGGCACGATCTCCAGCATGTCGGGGATATTACGGAAGTCAACCACAAGGTTGTTGTAGCCCATCATGTTGCCGCGCTCCGTCAGCCACACGTCCTTGGCACCCGCGTCGCGGGCTTTCTCCACAGGATAGCGCATGTCCTGACCGCTCAGGAACTGTGCTTTCTTGATGTTCACCGTCCGTCCGGTCTTCGCAGCTGCCACGAGCAAGTCTGTCTGGCGGCAGAGGAAGGCAGGAATCTGGATCACGTCGCACACCTCACCGACAGGCTCGGCCTGCCAGCTCTCATGGATATCGGTCAGAATCCTGAGTCCGTAGTTAACTTTCACATCAGCCAACATCTGAAGTCCGCGCTCAAGCCCTGGGCCGCGAAAAGAGTGGATTGACGTGCGATTAGCCTTGTCGAACGAGGCTTTGAAGATGATGTCGGTACCCAGTTTGGTGTTGATTTCCACCAACTTACGCGCCACGGTTTCAAGCAGTTCTGCCGACTCTATGACACAGGGACCAGCTATAATGGTTGTTTTGCTACTCATATCTTCGTGCAAAAATACACATTTTATTCAAATCCACAAAAAAAAATAATATTTTTTTAATCTTTAATGAGGTGAATGTCTCTTTGCGGGAACGGGATTGAGATGCCATTCTCATTCAGCGTGTCGTACACACACTTCAGGACATCGCTGACCACATACGATTTCTTAGGTGCGTCAGCCCAGACGAAAAGCTTGAAGTTCACGCTCGAGTCGGCCATCTCCGAGCAGACGCACTTCACCTGCTTCGAGCGGTCCATCCAGCGGTGGTTCATCTTGTTGAGCGCCCCCTCCACGAGGTCGGTGACCTGCTTCAGGTTCGAGCCGTAGGCCACACCAAAAGGCACGACAGCCAGCACGTAGCCGTGATTGCGCGTCAGGTTCTTGTAGTTCTTGGTGAAGAGCTGTGCGTTCTGGAAGGTGATGACCTCGCCGTAGAGCGACTCTATGACGGTCGAGGTATAGCTGATGGAGGACACCTTTCCCATGCGTCCGTCCACCTCGATCCAGTCGCCCACCTTGATGCGTCCCGCCATCAGCGTCGCACCGTAGTAGATGTTCTCGATGATGTCTTTCGAGGCGAATCCGATACCAGTGGAGAGTCCGCCCGAGATAGCCACGAGCCAGGCCACGCTGATGTGTAGCAGCGAGAGCGAGAACATCAGCCAGATGCCCCACACGAGCACCTGAATCACGTTTTTGCCCATCACCTCCTTCGAGGCCGCTGTCGAGGGGTCGGTTGTCTCGTAGTGTATGCGCAGCAGCGAGAGTATCGTGCGGGCTATCCAGCGGAACAGGAACCACAGCGAGATGACCATTGCCAGCTTGATGATGGAGAGCTGCAGATTGTCGAGGTCGATGAAGTGGTAGCGGAAGATGCGCATGCACAGCTCGTTGAGGTTGAACACCTTGGCGGCCCAGTAGATGCTGAGCATCACTGAGCATACGCTCAGCACTGGCATCACGACCTTCTCCACGAGGTTGTAGGCCCACGTCTGGGTCACAGGCTTTTCGGCGAAGTGGCGCTTCTTGGCGTAGAGCTCCAGGTAGAGGCTGATGCAGGTGATGGTCAGAATGCACGTCAGCTGCATGATCCACCAGATGAGCAGCTGTACGGCCAGCAGCGTGTAGCCTGCCAGCGAGCAGCCTACGGAGGCTACGAAGACGGTCTGCGACAGGTAGGTGTAGACCATGTCTGAGCGCGGCACGTTGCGGTTGTGCCTCCTGATGACCCACCACTGCCACAGGGCGCACGCCAGCAGCAGCGGCGGCAGGAAGATGTTCACCACCTCGTTGGGAATCAGGATGATGCGGAAGCCGATGACGATGAACCCGATGGCCAGCAGCGGCATGTAGATATAGAAGGCGCTCCGGATCTGGTCGCCCTTTACGCGCAGCAGCAGCGACACGAGGATCACGCCCAGCAGCCATGAAAACTCCACGAGTAGCGAGGAGGCCATCGCGATGAAGTTCTGCTCCGAGTTGCCCAGCAGCCCTTGTATGATGGCATAGGTGATGGTGGTCGTGGCCAGGATGATGATGGGCTGCTTCTTGTAGAACTCCTCCGTCTTGAACCGCCGGGGCAGCAGCAGCTTGAAGAAGAGCAGGCTGAGCAGGCACGCCACGATGTAGAAGATCAGGGTGGCGAAGAACATGCCGAAGACCCAGATCGAGCTCCACTGCGACTCGCGATGCCTGTCGACGTGCTCGTCCACGCTGTATTTCTTGCGGAGCGTCTCGGTCATCGACTTCCACCGCCGGGGCAGGTTCTGCATCAGTGTCAGGTAGCTCTCGCCGCCGTTGATGAAGATGCTGCGCTGTATGTCGGTATAGCGCTTCTGGGCGAAGTCGTTCATTTCGCTCAGCCGCCGCTCCGCCATGTTGTAGTAGCGTATGTTGCGCTTCAGCTGCTGCTCATTCTCACCGAGCAGCTCGCGTATGTTCTTGGCCAGCACCAGGCAGGAGTCGCGGCGGCTCTTGCCGTATTTCGTGGTCATCATGTCGGGCATCGACTCCAGCCTGACGATGAGGCTGTCGTAGCGCGCCAGGTCGGCCTCCGTCTTCTTGAGGAACTGCGTGAATGGCAGTTGCCCCCTGTGGAAGTCGTAATACTGCTTGGTGGCTTCGTGGCAGGCGTAAGTCAGGTCGAACACGTTGTCCTGCTGCTGCGAATAGAGCATCAGCGCGTTCTGGTCGGCCTGCTTGAGTGTGAGCAGCATCTGAGTGATCAGCGTTTTCGTGCGATCCTTGCGTATAGACGAGCGCACGTTCAGCTCGTTGTAGTATTGCTCCAGTTCTGCCTGTAGGAATGTGAGCGTCTGCTCCAGGTCCTTCTCCTTCAGCACGGCGTTAGCCGTAGTGGCGATACCCACGAAGAGGGTGATCAGTAATAGTAGTCTTTTCATTTATTTATTTCTGTGGCATGTGATAGCGAATGAGGCCCGCGAGCGGAGTCTTGATGATGGTGCCAGTCATACGGCCGTATGCGGCAACAGCCTCGCGCAGCTGATCCTGATAGTGGAAGGCGACGCTGCCTACGAACGAAATGGGCAGCTCATGGTGCTCGTAGGGGGCGATATGTACGCGCAGGAAGTCGGTGAAGTTCTGCACGACGACATCGCGCACACCCTCATTGTCGAGGTGGTCGCTGATGAATTCCGACAGCGAGGCCAGCCATCGGTTGGCCAGAGGCTGACGGTACACGCGGTTGATGACCTCTCTCAGCGAGAGCTTCGTCTTGGCCTCGAAGGCCTGCAGCACGTCGGGAGAGAGCACGCCGCAGTAGAGGTCGTGCAGGAATCGCTTGCCCAGTGCGGCACCACTGCCCTCGTCGCCGAGGATGTAGCCCAGTGCAGGGGTGTGCTGCACAATGCCGGTGCCGTCGTAGAGACACGAGTTGGCACCCGTTCCGAGGATGCAGGCGATGCCCTCCTTGCGGCCGCAGAGGGCGCGGGCAGCACCCAGCAGGTCGCTGTGGGCCTCTACGATCGAAGCCTGTGGGAACAGTTCGCTGAGCAGCGACGACATCAGCTGCTCCATCTCGGGGCGCACGCCGCTGCCGTAGAAATAGACGGCGTATGGGAATTCGGGCGTCAGCACCGACGAACTGCGAAGTTTCTGTACGTCAGGATTTGATCCCATACGCCCCATGAATTCCTCGCGGATGATCTTCACGATCTCCTCGCGCGACTGATGGATGGGGTTGAGGCCCTGTGTCGAGAGGACTACTGGTTGACCGCTGGCTGTGACGATTGCCCAGTCGGTTTTGGTGCTTCCGCTATCTGCAATAAGTATCATATTTCGTAAGTTTTAAATCTATTCGACTGCAAAATTATAAAAAAAGATGCAATTACGCAAAAATCCCCGCCCATTTTTTTTGAGCGGGGATTCTTTTTTATTCTAGTACCCTATGCAACTGGTTGCCCCAAGGGCGGTGAGGATGGCAGACGCAATGGATGCGATAATCTGCACAACCCATTTGAAAGTTTCCTTCTTTGTCATACGCGTTTAAGATTTTAATGGTTTAAGTTACGGTTCGTTCCTCGATTAAGGCGCAGCCCCCGGGTCTGGCGCCAAAGTGGACCCCGCAGGCTTCGGGTCTGGCCCCAGCATCCACTGCGCACTCGACTTTACTTTGGGGCCTGACCCCAGCATCCACTGCGCACTCGACTTTACTTTGGGGCCTGACCCCAGCAAGCACTGGTTAAGGATTGGTCGGAGCGTCGTCGCTGTCATTGGTAGGACCGTCGCCCGAGTCATTGCCACCAGTGCCGCCGTTCTGAGCCTTCCATTCAGCCACAGCGGTGGCGATAGGCTTCAGTGTGGTCACGTTCTTCTCCTTGCCGTTCACCATCACCTTCTGTGTGCTGATGATGTTGCGCAGCTCCAGCGTGCAGGCATCCTTGAACTTCGGACCGCAGAGGTTGTCGAGCTTCGTCGAGTCGGGCAGGAATCGGATGTGGATCGCCTTTACGATGTCGTTTGGGTTCAAGCCGTCCATGGCACCGACGTTCAGCACGGCTGCATCCTTCTTCACCTCAGCGGTGGGGTAGAAGGTTCCCAGACTTCCCAGCTGTACAGGTATGCCCTGTGCCACAAGCTCAGGCAGACACTCCGTGATCTGCAACAGCACGCCCTCCACGATGGCTCTGCCATAGATAGAGCCGTGATCAGTCATGTGCTGAGCGAAGCCTCGCAGTGAGAGCGTCTTCTGTGTGTCGACTTCAGGATAATACTTGCCGTAGGCCGTAGAGCCTTCGATTTTGTTCTGTCGGAGATTAATCCCCATTGCAATTTTCTGTGTTGCCATAATGTTTTTGTTGGTATTAAATGATTAATGTTTGGTGGGGGGGAATCCATCGCAGGCGCCATGCTCTTTCTTCCCTTGATTTCTGATGCAAAGGTACGAAAAATATCGACGCCATCAAAGCCTTTTCATGATTTATTCCCGATTTATTTGAAATGTTAAAATTTCGAGCCTCCACCTCCCCATTCCTATCGGCGCCTCGCCCGTTTAGTCGGCTACGATGCCCAATCCGCTTCCCAAAGACTGCCAATCCGCAGCACGCTCCACGCTCCAACGCTCCAACGCTCCATCTGCAAATCCCGAAACAGCATCGTGAGGCTATATATTATATTATTAAATTTATATATATTATAATATATATAAATTATTTATATAATTACATTACATCAATATGAAGCGCGAATATAGTAAAACACCAAATGGAGCGTTGGAGCGTTGGAGCGTGTTTGTTCATGCGCTCAGTGGGGTAGGGGTGGCTCGTGTGCATTTTTTTTCCTAAAAATTTGGTGGTGTGAAACTTTATTTGTACCTTTGCACCATATAATCAATAAACCAACATATTACGATGAATCTAAAACTCTTTTCAACAATGTTACTGGCGGTGATGATCGCTGCCTGTCAGCAGAAACAGGAGGCGCAGGCACCTGATTTCGTCAAGGTGGAGAACGGCCATTTCGTGAAGGACGGCAAGCCGTATTATTACGTTGGCACGAACTTCTGGTACGGGGCGATTCTCGGCTCGGAAGGGCAGGGGGGCGACCGTGAGCGTCTGTGTAAGGAGCTCGACCTGATGAAGGGCATGGGCATCGACAACCTGCGTGTGCTCGTGGGTTCTGACGGGGAGCGCGGCGTGAAGACGAAGGTGGAACCGACACTGCAGGTAGCACCTGGCGAATATAACGACACGATTCTGGCTGGACTCGACTACCTGTTGCAGGAGATGGGCAAGCGCGGGATGGTGGCTGTGCTCTATCTGAACAACTCGTGGGAGTGGAGCGGCGGCTACGGCTTCTATCTGGAGCATGCCGGCGAGGGCAAACAGCCAAGACCCAACGAGGACGGCTATCCCGCCTTTATGCAAGCGATGACCAAATATGCCACGAATCAGAAGGCGCACGAACTCTTCTATGACTACGTGAAGTTTATCATCGGACGCACGAACCGCTATACGGGACTGGCGTATAAGGACGATCCCGCCATCATGTCGTGGCAGATCGGCAACGAACCGCGTGCTTTCTCAACTGAGGCGCTGCCCGCCTTCGAGAAGTGGCTCGCTGAGGCTTCGGCACTCATCCGCAGTCTTGACCCTAACCACCTGATCTCTATCGGCTCTGAGGGTGCTTGGGGCTGTGAGGGCGACTTCGACTGCTGGGAGCGCATCACTGCCGACAAGAACATCGACTACGCCAACATCCATCTGTGGCCCTACAACTGGGGATGGGCAAAGGCTGACTCGCTGATAGAGAACCTGCCGCGCGCCAAGGAGAATACGAAGGAATATATCGACCGACATCTGGCCATCTGCGAGAAGATCAAGAAACCGCTCGTGATGGAGGAGTTCGGCTATCCGAGGGACGGCTTCAAGTTCGAACTGGAAACACCGACGAAGGGGCGCGACGGATTCTATGAGTACGTGTTCTCGCTCGTGGGTGATAACGCTGAGCAGGGCGGCTACTTCGCTGGCTGTAACTTCTGGGCTTGGGGCGGACTGGCGAAGCCTAAGCATACAGACCAGTGGCAGGTGGGCGATGACTATACGGGCGACCCTGCGCAGGAGGCTCAGGGACTGAACTCGGTGTTCGCGGGCGATGCTTCTACGCTGCAGGTTATCAGGTCGCAGGTGGAGCGTATGAGTAAATTGACAAAATAGTACAGACATTAGACAATAAAAAGTACTGAAGATTGCGGAAATAGTCGTAACTTTGCACCCGAAATCTGAATTCTAAAGCTAACAACAAAATGAAAAGATTACTATCAATCCTCCTCTGCGTGATGGCGTTTGCATCACTTTCTGCCCAAATACGTGGTAACAGCATCGTGGTAACCGTTGAACCGGATCATCAGGACTGGCACTACAAGACGGGTGAGAAAGCCCAGTTCGTAGTTGAGGTCAGGAAATCGGGTACATTACTTAATAATGTGAGCATTGACTATGCCGCAGGACCTGAGATGTATCAGGATGTCAAGAAAAGCATGACGCTGAAGGACGGTACGCTCAAATTGACTGGTACGATGAAGGTGCCAGGATTCTATCGTGTCGACGTGACGGCTCATGTGGACGGTAAGGACTATAAGGGCGCCTGCGGGGCGGCCTTTGATCCTGAGCAGTTGCAGCCCTCGACCGTGATGCCGAAAGACTTCTCGGACTTCTGGCAGAACGCGATCAAGGAAGCCCGCAAGACGGAGCTCGACCCGACGAAGCGGTTGCTGCCCGAGCGTTGTACCAAGGATGTGAACGTGTATGAGGTATCGTTCCAGAACATGCTGCCAGGCTATCGCACATACGGTATTCTCTGTGTGCCAGTGAAGGAGGGCAAGTATCCCGCCCTGCTGCGTGTGCCTGGTGCTGGCGTGCGACCTTACGGTGGTGACATCTGGACGGCTGCACAGGGGGCTATCACGCTGGAGATCGGTATTCACGGCATCCCCGTGACGATGGAGCAGAAGGTGTATGATGATATCTTCCACGGGGCGCTGAACTGGTATTGGGAGTTCTATATGGATGACCGTGACAAGCACTATTACAAGCGCGTGGTGCTCGGCTGCATCCGTGCGCTCGACTATATCGAGGAGTATACCCCCTGGAACGGCAAGGAGATGGGCGTGACGGGTTCGTCGCAAGGCGGATTCCTAACGTTGGCGACGGCTGGTCTCGACAAGCGCATCACTTACTATGCACCAGTGCATGCCGCCCTTTGCGACCATACGAACTCGCTGAGGGGTATTGCCTGCGGCTGGCCACATTATTTCTATTATAATAAAGGTAAGGGTCAGGAGAAGCAGATAGAGGTGTCGCGCTACTACGACGGTATCAACTTCGCCCGTCTGATCACTGACAAGCAGCAGGGCTGGTTCTCGTTTGGCTATAACGACGACGTGGTTCCCCCCACGACGGCCTGGGAGACCTACAACACGGTGACGGGCCCGAAGGAGATCGTGCCCTATCAGGCCACCTGGCACTTCTGGCATCAGGAGCAGTGGGATGAGTGGGAGAACTGGTTGCTCAAACAGATGGGACTGAAAAAGTAAAAAATTAAAGAATTCAACTTTCTGAAGTAGATAAGTAGTCAGTAGTTAAGTAGTTAAGCCAAATGACTGCGTGGTGGAAAGCAGCCGATAGAAAGTAATGGCTTATCTACTGTCCGAAAGGACGAGCGAAGCGATAACTACTTAACTCCTTAACTACAAAGAAGTTGAGCGAATGCGAAACTTGAGTTAAAGAATTATTGAAGATATTTATGAAGAAAATGATGATGATGGCAGTGGCAGCGATAGCGATGACTGCATGCACGGCACAGAAACAGGCTGAGCCGGAGAAGACTCAGGCACAGCTGCTGATAGAGCGGCTGGACACGCTTGTTGAGAAGGGAATCATGTACGGTCACCAGGACGACCCGATGTACGGTCTGACGTGGGAGTATGACAAAGACTCGAGCGACGTGAAGAACGTGTGCGGCGACTATCCCGCCATCATGGGCTTCGACCTGGGCGGCATCGAGATGGGCGACCAGAAGAATCTGGACAGTGTGCCCTTCACCCGTATGACCGAAGAAATCATTGCCCACCACGAGCGCGGTGGCATCGTGACACTGAGCTGGCACCCGCGCAACCCCGTGACTACTATCGACGGCGGCGGCAATGCCGGACAGAAGTTCCCAGAGGGAACGGCCTGGGACGTGAGCGACTCTGCCGTCGTGAAGAAGATATTGCCAGGCGGTGAGTTCCACGAGAAGTTTGAGACTTGGATGCAGCGCGTGAGCGACTTCCTGGCCACGCTGAAGACTGCCGACGGAAAGAAGATACCCGTCATCTTCCGTCCCTGGCACGAGAACTCAGGCAGCTGGTTCTGGTGGGGCGAAAAGCTCTGCTCGGTGGAGGAATACAAGGCCCTGTGGAATATGCTGCAAGACAAATTGACCAATGACGGATTCGACAACCTCGTATGGTCGTACTCGCCAGGATGCCAGGACAATCTGACGGCAGAGCGCCTGCTCGACCGCTATCCCGGCGACGACCGCGTGCAGATGATCGGTCTCGACGGCTATCAGTGGGTGCCTGAAGAGAAAGATAAGTTTATCGAGCGTACGAAGCAGAACCTCGGCGTGCTCTGTGAGGTGGCCAAGCAGCACAACCTCATACCCGCGATGACCGAGACGGGCATGAAGAACATGACCCAGCCCGACTGGTGGAGCACCACGCTGCTGCCTGCCGTCGAGCAGTTCCCCATCAGTTATCTGCTCACCTGGCGCAACTACAAGGAAGAGTGGTTCGGCCCATCAACATCGAAGCCCGACGCAGCCTCGTTCGTGGAGTTCTACAACAGTGACAAAACGTTGTTTCTGAAGGACATTAAGAATTGAAGAATTGAAGAATTGAAGAATTGAAGAATTGAAAAATTGAAGAATTGAAATATAAGATCGACCTGTATGACTGAATTTGAAAAGAAAGTGGCAGCCCTGCGTGCCCATCACGAGGAGTTGCTGAGCAAGAAGAACGAGCCCATAGAGTGGGGGAACGGTATCTACGAGAAGTACAAGAACCCCGTAGTGACTGCTGCCCATGTCCCCTTGGAGTGGAAGTATGACTTCAACGAGCAGGACAATCCCTACCTGATGCAGCGCATCATGTGCAACGCCACGCTGAATGCTGGTGCTATCAAGTGGAACGGCAAGTATGTGCTCGTGGTTCGTGTGGAAGGTGCCGACCGCAAGAGTTTCTTCGCTGTAGCCGAGTCGCCCAATGGTATCGACAACTTCCGCTTCTGGGAGGAACCCGTGACGATGCCCGACGACGTGATCCCTGCTACCAATATCTATGATATGCGTATCACGAAGCATGAGGACGGCTGGATCTACGGCGTGTTCTGTGCTGAGCGTCACGACGACTCGCAACCCGGAAATCTCTCTGCAGCGACTGCAACAGCTGCTATCGCCCGTACGAAAGACCTCAAGACCTGGGAGCGTCTGCCTGACCTGAAGACGAAGAGCCAGCAGCGTAATGTGGTGCTCCATCCTGAGTTCGTCGATGGGAAATATGCTTTCTACACCCGTCCGCAGGATGGCTTTATCGACACGGGTTCTGGCGGTGGTATAGGCTGGGCACTGATCGATGATATCACTCATGCTGAGGTAAAGGAAGAGAAGATTATCTACGAGCGTAAATATCATACCATTACTGAGGTGAAGAACGGTGAGGGGCCGCACCCCATCAAGACACCCAAGGGCTGGTTGCATCTGGCTCACGGCGTGCGCGCCACAGCCGATGGGCTGCGTTACGTGTTGTATATGTACATGACGGCACTTGACGATCCTACGAAGGTGATTGCCCGTCCTGGTGGCTACTTCCTCGTGCCAGAGGGTGATGAGTATCTGGGCGACGTGATGAATGTGGCTTTTGCCAATGGCTGGATTGCCGATGAGGACGGTAAGGTATTTATCTATTACGCCTCTGCCGATACACGTATGCACGTGGCTACATCGACGGTCGACAAGCTCATCGACTACTGCATGAACACGCCAGAGGACGGATTGACGACAGCGGCCAGCGTTGAAACGATCAAGAAACTTATTATCAAAAACAAGAAATCATAATTTATGGCTAAGTCTAAATTAATTGAAAAGATTGGATACGGTTTCGGTGATATGTCGTCGTCGACATTCTGGAAAGTATTCTCTTACTATCTTCCGATCTTCTATTCTAACATCTTTGGTCTTTCACTGATTGATGCTGGTGTATTGGTGCTCGTAACGCGTATCTGGGATGCTATCTCCGATCCGATGATGGGTATCATTGCCGACCGTACGAATACGAAGTGGGGAAAGTACCGCCCCTATCTGTTATGGGTGGCACCGCTGTTCTCTATCTGTGGTATCCTCCTGTTTACGACCCCTGACTGGGATTATGGTGCCAAGCTCATCTGGGCTTACGTGACCTATATCTTGATGATGACCGTCTATACGGGAATCAACGTGCCTTATGGTGCGATGCTGGGTGTGATGACAGATGATACCAATGAGAAGACGGTATTCTCGAGTTTCCGTATGTTCTTTGCTTACGGCGGCTCGTTTATCGCCCTGTTCCTTTGGGAACCGCTGACCAACATGTTCGGTGGTTATAAGACGCCCGACGGCTGGTTCTGGGGTATGGTCGTGATTGCATCCGCCTGTTTCGTGATGTTCATTCTGTGCTTCCTTCTGACGAAGGAGCATCTGAAGACCGTCTCGACCGTCAGTGTGGGCAACGACTTCAAGTCGCTGCTGTCGAACAAGCCTTGGTGGTTGTTGATCGGTGCCGCCTTATGTTCAAACCTGTTTAATACGGTGCGTGGTGCTACGGTGGCTTACTTCTTCCTCGACATCATTGGCTCGGATGTAAGTCTGTCGTTCTTTGGCATCATGTTCTTGTTCTACTCGGGATTGTTCCTGGGCGTAGGCGAGGTGTCGAACATGGCTGGTGTAGCACTGTGTGTGCCTATTGCCAACAAACTGGGTAAGAAGACAACGTTCATTCTTGTGAACGCTGCTTTGGTTGTGCTGAGCATTTCCTTCTTCTTCGTACCTTGCACGCCTTCCGGCTTCTGGGCGATGTTGATCCTGCAAGTCGTCATCTCTATTTTCACGGGTATCATGTCGCCTCTGATTTGGAGTATGTATGCCGACGTGTCTGACTATGCAGAGCTGAAGTTCAAGACCGCCTCTACGGGTCTGATCTTCTCGTCTGCGTCGATGGCTCAGAAGTTTGGTGGTGCTATCGGTGGAGCAGCCGTTCTCTGGTTGCTCTCAGGCTTTGGCTATATCACCGACAATGCTCAGCTTGCGGCTGGTGCTGTTCAGCCCGAGAGTGCTCTTTTGGTGCTCCGTTGGCTGATGAGTTTCATCCCTGCTGCTGTGGCTGCCTTGGCCATCATCGTTGTGTGGTTCTATCCGCTCACGACCAAGCGTATCAATGAGATCAGCAATGAGCTGAAGAAGGTACGCGCAATAGAATAAGAATAATACCAAAACAATGAATCAGATAATAATCGACAAGATGAAAAGCGAGATGCAGGATGTCCTTCAGAAGAACATCCTGCGTTTCTGGCTTGACAAGATGATCGACCATGAAAATGGGGGTTTCTACGGGCGTATCGATGGTAGCGAGGTGGTTCATCCTGAAGCCGAGAAGGGAGCCATCCTCAATGCACGCATCCTTTGGGCGTTCTCTGCTGCCTATCGTGTCCTTGGTAACCCTGAGTATCTCGAAGCGGCAACGCGCGCCAAGGATTATTTGATCGATCATTTCATCGACCAGGAGTATGGCGGAGTCTATTGGAGTGTCGACTACAAGGGCAATCCGCTCGATACGAAAAAACAATTCTACGCCATCGGCTTTGCTATCTACGGCATGTCGGAATATGCCCGTGCCACAGGCGATCGTGAAGCTCTGGAGTGTGCCCTGCAACTCTTCGACTGTATCGAGGAGCATGCCTTCGACCACGAGTATAACGGTTATATCGAGGCTTGTACGCGAGAGTGGGGGGAGATCGCTGACATGCGTCTCTCTGAACTTGATGCCAATTATCCCAAGTCGCAGAACACCCATCTGCACATTATCGAGCCTTATGCCAATCTCTTGCGATGCCTGAAAGAGATGCATGCCCAGGAGTCGTGCGATTATGTGCCAGTGTTAGGGTCGGTGCTGCCAGTGGGAGTCAGCGTGCCTATGGAGACTATGGTCAGTGTCGAGGCTTCTCTGCGCAACCTGATAGATATCTTTACGGATCGTATTCTGAACCCGGAGACCCATCACCTCGATCTCTTCTTTGAGATGGACTGGACCCGTGGGGCTGGTCAACTGGAGAGCTATGGGCATGATATCGAGTGTTCCTGGCTGATGCATGAGGCTGCCCTCGTACTGGGTGATCCCAATGTTTTGGCTAAGGTAGAGCCGATCGTGCAAATGGTGGCTGAGGCCTCTGCTAAGGGGCTGCGTCCTGACGGTTCGATGATCCATGAGGCCAATCTCGATACAGGGCATGTCGACGACGACCTCCATTGGTGGGTACAGGCTGAGAATGTCGTCGGGTGGTTCAATATCTATCAGCATTTTGGCGATGAACAGGCCTTGCAGCATGCAGTCAAGTGCTGGGATTATATCAAGGCTCAGATTATCGACTGGGAACATGGGGAATGGCATTGGAGCCGCCATCCGGATGGATCGTTGAATACGGTCGATGATAAGGCAGGCTTCTGGAAGTGCCCTTATCATAACAGCCGTATGTGCCTGGAGATTATCGAGCGTTCTGGAAGTTCTAATGAGCCATCTCTCTGAACTTCAGTCCAGGCTTAATCTTTATCTTTGACATCTGCTCTGTGTTTGTGAGTGAGAAATTCACAACCAGGGCAGTATGCTTTCCTCTCAACTCGGCATTGCCTTCGGCCATTGCGCCATCGCTATTGATGGTGGCATAAAGATTTCTGAAATGGGAAGTCTTATAAACGCAATCATTGATTTGGGCTGTAACGGAACCAATAGGTAGCTTGCCGCCCTTTTGTTGACGCATCTTCAGTGTCCTGAGCTTGGAGATGTCGATATTGAAATCGGCTTTGCAGTCGATAGCGCCCAGGTTTTTAATCTCAAACAGCTTACCCATAATCACGTCGTTAGTGCTGACGGTTCCTGTGAGGTATTTCTCAGAGTTGTCGATGCCAAATTCGAAGTTGATGTTGCCCACCTCGGTGTTGAGCCTGCCTCGGAAAATCTCCTTCTTCCAAAGAATATCGAAGCTCCCGTGATATCTGATAGTGCCTAAGGCGTAGAGCTGTCTCATCATGAACTTCTTGACAGGGAACTGATTGATAATCTTGTCTTTGATGCCAGGCTTAGCTACCATATCGATGACCTCGAAATGAAGCGTCAACTTTTGGGCGTCATTCATGTTCCTCATGACGCCTGTGCTGGCACAGACGAACTTCCTGTCTTCCGTATAGACTCTGACATTCCTGAACTCCATCGTGTTGGCTGTTCCTGTAAGTCTCAGATTGAGTATGAGAGGAATTTTGAAGTTGCTGAGCACGGGCGCAAACGGGCGCGAGATGTCTGTCAGGAAAGCTTTTCCTGTGACATTCTTGGCCACATAGGTAAGACCAGAACCTCTTTCTTTGTCAGGGAAGTTAATGTCAGCCTCAGGCACTCTGATGCTGGTGCTCTTTTGAAGAACAGACAGGGCGGTAATATGTGCCTGCCGCTTGTTGGCTGCAATGTTAAACCTCAGGTCCTTGAGATCCATACCCATGATGGAATCATAGGCAGAGCCTTTGGTAATGGTGGCATTGATGGAATCCTTGCTGATATGGTTGAGCGACACCTTTAGGTCTGCGGTGATGTCAAGATGCCCCATGTCGAAGAAGCCGCGTTTGGGCTTGTGAGCATTCTTACGTGGTTTGTGATTGTTCGTCTGATATTTGAAGCCTCTGAGGGTAAGGAGCTTTTCTCCCGTATCTGTGAGCACAGCTGTCAGGATTCCGATGCCTGCTGTTCTCGCCTCTCTTCCCTTCTTGGTCGTTGCATCCCATTTGGCTTGTCCATTCTGGAGAATGACAAAGTGGTTGCCGTTGAACTCTTTGGTGTAGCTGCCGCGTTCAAGTTGTATATCATAGTCGTTGTACTTGACATTGATATCAGAGAGCTTGATATGGCTCAGATCGACGGTAAAACGCTTTACACTATCTTTCTTTGCCTTTTTCTTTGTTTCTCCCTTATTGCCTTTCTTGAAGGCATCGATTAAGAACTGATAGTTTGCGGGTTCTTCTTTTGAGGGTTTCACGATAAGTGCCTTCAGTCCATTTGCCTCACCTCCTTTGAGTACAATCTTGCCCCTAAATAGCGGCAGGAATTTGAAATCTGCGTTTACTTCATCTAATTGGAGCATTTTTCTGTGCTGCAAGTCCTCTACTTCAACATCGTGCAGACTGACAGCCTGGCTGAATAGGTTTATCTGGATTTTGTCGATATGAACCTTTGTGGGTATCCTTTCCTGAAGTGCTTCAGTCGCTTTTCTCACTATTTTGCTTTGTACAGGACCGAAGTTAATGATCAAGGTAACGATCAGCAACAGCCCGACGAAGGCAGCTAAGGTGTAGCCTGCAATCTTCAAGGGTTTCTTATAGGCACTTTTGTTCACAATTCTCCAGAAGTTTTAGTTTGACTATGCAAAAGTACGCATAATTTTTGTAATTCTATTAAGATTTGGCATTTTTTGTTTTGCCATCTCAAAATTTTGTAGTACCTTTGCACCAAGAAACAATATTGTTATAACATTTATTAATTTTTTATGAACTTTACTTTGTTAATTACCGTCTTGCTGACGGCTATTACATTGGTGGTGGCGGCTTATGTCTTAGCCAAGCTGATAGGACCTCGGTCTTACGCGAAGGTGAAAGGTGAGCCGTATGAAAGTGGTATCCCCACGCGAGGCAGCTCGTGGTTGCCCGTTTCCGTGGGATTCTATCTCTTCGCCATCTTGTTCCTCATGTTCGATGTGGAAACAGTGTTTCTATATCCATGGGCTGTGGTAGTGAAGGAGTTCGGGGCGATGGCATTGCTGAGCATTGGCTTCTTCTTGGTAGTTCTGGTATTAGGCTTGGCTTATGCCTGGCGGAAAGGAGACTTGGAATGGAAGTAAGAAAGCCTCACATCAAGAGTATCCCCTACGAGGAGTGGAAAGACAACTCTTCGCTGGAGAAGATTGTTGACGAGCTCCACGAGGGAGGCGTCAATGTGATTACGGGTTCGCTCGACCAGTTGATTAACTGGGGACGTTCGAATTCGCTCTGGTCGCTCACTTTTGCTACCTCATGCTGCGGTATCGAGTTTATGGCCTGCGGTTGTGCCCGTTACGACTTTGCACGTTTTGGTTTCGAGGTAACGCGTAACTCTCCACGCCAGGCAGACTTGATTATGTGTGCAGGAACAATCACACATAAGATGGCCCCAGCCTTGAAGCGTCTGTACGATGAGATGGCTGAGCCTAAGTACGTCATTGCAGTCGGAGGTTGTGCCATCAGCGGCGGCCCGTTCAAGTCGAGCTATCATGTAGTGAAGGGTATTGAAGAGATTGTACCCGTCGATGTGTTTATTCCTGGTTGTCCTCCACGCCCAGAGGCTATCATGTATGGTATGATGCAGCTGCAGCGTAAGGTGAAGATTGAGAAATTCTTTGGTGGTGCCAACCACAAGCAGACCGCTGAGGAG